>NZ_JAGGKR010000001.1:340034-680069 GCF_017873855.1 Methanolinea mesophila | reverse complement strand
TTTTTCACAATATCATGTAAACCGGCCCGATTTACGAGCGTTGAAAAGATATCCCGGGAGAAGCGCAGATTCGAATGGGTCGGATCGATCAGGAAAAACCTCGCTTTGTTGCCTTTTTCAAGGTACCAGGGGGTGTCGAAATACGCGGAACCGCGCACGGCCGCAGACAGGATTCTCTCCGGCGGGAGGTCGTAGATCCTGGATACGAACTCCATCTCCCGCCACATGTCAGGCTGGACGAACATGACGTTGTCAGTCCCGAGCATCAGGGTACACCCCGTCTTCTCCATGAGGTCGATCGGAGGGTTCCTCCCGGACCTCGTGACCCCGAGTTTCCAGTTGGACCTGGCGCATATGGCGATCGGGATGCCCCTGTCCGCACACGCCCTGACCTGGGCGGGGGTGGCATGGGTGCAATGGACCAGGAGATCGGGTTCGTAGGAAAGTGCGGCATCGATGTCGAGGGCGTCCCGCTCCCCGGCATGAAATGCAACTTTTTTCCCTTCCGCCCTCGCGGCGGCCACCTTCTCCTCGAGTGCAGGGACGTCCCGGGCGCTCGAGATCCCGAGCCCTTCCGCGACCCGTTCCCCGCCCTCCCTTCCGAAGATGAAGACCGTGCCAGGGAACCCTTCGGAGGCGGTCCGAAGCTGCCCGACCCCTGCAGTCCCCCCCTCCCTGAAGTCGGCGAACCCTCCCGTACCCGATGCCTGCATGTAGGAAATACTCGCCCGCATTCCTTCGACGAGACGGCCGGGAGGAGTTGCGGCAAGGATCCTGTGCTTCAGGCCGTCCGGGGGGGTCACGAGTTCCTCGAGGGACCCGCCGGAAGGGAGGTCCATGGCGACGGTATCTCCCAGATGGGTGTGCGCATTGAAGAACGCGGGACAGATCCACGGGCCTCCGCCGGAGGTCTCCTCCTCGACCGCGGCGATGATCCCGTCCCGTATCACCAGGGTCACGCTGCGCACTTCCAGTTCCGGTCCGAGAAGCGCCATTCCGCTGACCAGTTCTTCTCCGTCACCCATGAGTACGAACACCGTTTTATATATGGCGAACGAGAAATATGATTGTATGGCAAAGAAACAGGGTGGGAGATTAATATCATCCGCCGGGCTGGTCAATTATTACGACAGCGACGACCGGCGTGCGGTCCATCTGAACCCGGTAGCGGTGGTGGCGGTTACCGCGGCGATTGGTATTTTTATCCTGGTGCTGGACCTTATCTACTGAACTTTTTTTCGTTATGCATGATTTATCAGCCCCGGCTCTGGCTCACATTTCAAAGGCGTCACGTTGAGCTTTGCTACCTCCCGGAAGAAATCAGCGGTATTTTTTGGCACTACGCGTCACACCCGGGAGGCATGAGGCCCCCCGTTAAAAAAGGTACGTTGATCCCCGGGAGCCTGTCAGGGCCCAACGGTGATCAGGTCTTTCATTACGGTGGAGTTCTTCAGGAAACTCCGTCCCTGGATCTCCGTGATGGTGAGCGTTACGGTATAGGTGCCCGGTGCTCTATACCGGTGCACGGGATTGCGTGAGGTCGAGGTCAACCCGTCACCGAAGTCGTATTTCCAGAACCGGGGGTTTCCGGTCGAACAGTCGGTGAATGCGACCGACAACGGTGCCGGTCCGGATATCGGCACGGCCGTGAAATTTGCAATGAACCCGGAGTCCTGCCCGCCACCGGCTTTGACGACCTCTTGTTTTTCTATGGTGCTCTTCACCAACTTCCCGCCCTCTATCTTCAGGATCGTCAGAGTGACGGTGTAATTTCCGGGCGTGAGGTAGGTATGCCGGGGGTTCTTTGACGACGAGGTGAACCCGTCGCCGAAATTATATGTCCAGCGTAGAGGGTGTCCCCCCGAAAGATCGGTGAAGTAGACCGTCAGCGGTACGATGCCCGATACGGGTGATACCGAGAAATCAGCGTCCGATAGGGGTTGTACGACAACGATGTACCCCGGCCTGGAGACCGTCACGCTGCCGACTGAGTTGCTCGCGGTCAGGCTGACGGTGTAGTTCCCGGGAGCGGCATAGGTATGGACGGGGTTCCGAAGCGTCGAGGAGCTCCCGTCACCGAAGGTCCAGGACCAGGCGGTGGGCGAATTGAGCGAGGTGTCGGTGAACCTGATAGTCAGGGGTACAGCCCCGGATGTTACGTTGGCCGTGAAGTCTGCAACCGGGGGAGGGTTGGAATCTACGGCGATGAACCCTGTCCTGGTGATACGGTCCGACCCGTCGCCGTTGGAGACTTCCAGGCTGACGGTGTAGTTCCCGGGAGCGGCATAGGTATGGACGGGGTTCCGGAGCGTCGAGGAGCTCCCGTCACCGAAGGTCCAGGACCAGGCGGCAGGCAAGTTGAGCGAGGTGTCGGTGAATCCTACGGTCAGGGGGGCGGTCCCCGAGGTGGTGTTGGCAGTAAAGTCTGCAACGGGCGGGGGGTCCGACACGGCGCTGATAAACCCTGTCCTGGTGATGGGGTCCGATCCACAGTCATTCGTGACGTTCAGGCTGACCACGTAGTTGCCCGCATCGGCGTAGGTATGGACAGGGTTCCGGAGCGTCGAGGAGGTGCCGTCACCGAAGGTCCACGACCACGCGGTCGGGTTTCCAAAGGACGCGTCATTGAATTGTACGGTCAGGGGTGTATCGCCCGAGGTCGGATCGGCAGTAAAATCCGCGATCGGCGGGGCGCATCCTACCCTGAGATCGAGCTCGGTAACCTCGCCCGGGGTGAAGGGATACGTGCCCTGCCAGCTCCCCCCGGTACCCTCGGCGATACATTCGGCCTGTTCGCCGTTGACATAGAACGTGATAGGAGCACCGCTCGGGATGTCACCCTGGACGATTAGTTTTTGCGCGAACGGACTCCTGTACCCGTACCACCCTGTTGCATCGCTCACGATGGAACCTCCGCCCCCCTGGACCACGGCAGTGATCTCCGTCCCCACGGGAGCGGGTAATCCATCGACGGCAACCGTTCCGAAAAAGACGTGCGGGAGCACCGGGGTGGAAGAACTGCCGGCTGCCATCGCGGGCGCCACCGCACATGACAGGAGAATCGCCAGAAATGCGATAAAACCGTAAGTATTTCTGCTCATTTATATGCCACCTTATACTCTTGAAAGGAAAGAGCGGCATAATCGCATGCCCGCGATATTCGGGTGTGTGCACCAGGATCCCGGACGACCTCTCTCCTGCCCAAGAGTAATTGGAATTACTATATGGGGATTTCTATATAGGTGTATCTATGGGAAAATTATCCGGAATAAATGAAGATATTTAGCGGAACTAAGTGTTTAAATGGATTTTATCAGTGTTCTATGCGAGGATGCCTGTTGGGTCCTGCAATAAGATACCTCACGATGATTCCGGTCTGGGCGTTCCGGATTTGATAACGACGGTTTTTCGCCTGACCGAGGTGAAAAAGTGCGCGAAGTTTTATCTCCGCCTACTTCCCGCTTCCCTGCCCGGTCAGCATCTTCCGAAAGAGGTCCTCATCGGGATTGAAATACAGGTTGTCATGGCCCTTCCATTCCGGGCATCCATGGATAACTACGACCGGAATTCCCGCGTGGCTCTCTCCCATTACGAAATTGGCCATCCCCGCGAGTTCGTCGACCACCGCCTCCTCGGTGATCTTCAGCACATGGCCGAAGAGATCGGTATCGCCCCGGAAGTCCCGGATTGCGGTCATCCCGCTCCACCCGATGGCATGCCCGGTCTGGCCCCTGCGAAACGACCTCCCGCAGGTATCGGTGATGATCACGCGGACCTCTTTCCCGGAGAGTTCTTTCACCCGGTCCCGGACATCCTGCGCCGCAGCCATCGGATCGGGGGGCAGGAGAATGACCGTGTCGTCCTCTACATTGCTCTGGTCGACACCGGCACGGACCCCGATATGCCCGCAGGATACTTCCGAGAGGACGAACGGATACTCGAGAAGCACCTCCTGCGATGCATCGAGCACCGCCTGGATGAACCGGGGGTCTTCGCCGGTCCGTCCCGCGATTCTTGACGCCCTCCCCGAAACCGCGATATCCGAGAGGTTCCGGGTATATCCCCTGGCCTTCGAGTAGACCGACGACGCGATGCAGATGATGTCCCCGTCTTCCAGGTCGATCCGGGCGAGGATCAGGCCGGGGAGGTCGTCTCCTTCCCGGATGAGGGGCAGTCCCGGGACCCCTGTGACCCGGATGCTTTCCGGCGCACGTTTCATACCGATAGATCTGGTTTGGGAACGGGAAAAAATGCGCGGAACAGCGGCAGGGCACTATTATCCACGACTGCGGAATATATATACCCCCGGGGGTTCAAAACACAAAATATTCATGTACCTGGTTATCCGCTGCGGAGGGTGCAGGACATTCACGTATGTGGACCGTTTCCAGCAGTGGAAGCTCTGCGCGAACTGCGGGGAGACCATCGATGTCCGCAGGGCCACGGTATATCTCGAGGTGGAGGACTATCGCGTCGCCGAGAGCGTGGTGGCGCAGCTCGAGGAACACCTCCACCGCACGAAAAAGAAGGACCTGACCAGGGAAGAGCTCGATTCCCTGCGAAAACAGTACGCGCAGTGGCTGCGAAGCGGCGCATAGCCGTTACCACTTCTTGCCGCAGCCCGGACAGAGAAGGGTCGTTTCATGCCCGCACTTCGGGCAGTAGAGGCCCAGTCTTTTATTGTAGATCATGGAGTTGCCGCACCGCCGGCAGATGATATCCTGCTCGTATCCGCACTCGTGCCGAAGCATATCAGGGATATTCCGATACGGGGTAATGAGGCTTTCTGTGAAACCGCTGCATAGTCCGGGATCCGGGAGTCCATCTCCGCCCCGGTCCCCGGTTTTCTCCCTGTACAGCCGGGACGCTCCCCGCGGGACGGCGCCCGGGAAATGTGGCGCTCCGGTGTCCAGTTATGTCCGAAATTGACCGGAGTCCTACGTGACCCGTCCAGGTTTTTCGCGGTGACCTTTATTCTATTCTGTATCGCAGGAGCGCAGCCACGCCCCCGAGGGACTCGAGCTGAGCGCCGGGTTCGAACTCGGTGGAAAAGACCACGATGCCGGATCCGAGGAGTTCTGCACGCTCGATAAGGTGCTGCGTCTCGGGATCGCGGAGGAGGGAGTCGGCAACGAACAGCTCCTCCACGGCCCCGTATTCCACTGCCCTCGATACCTCGGCCTTTCCATAAGCCGCGGGCTCGCCGCAGGCGATCCTTTTAAGGAGGTCATCCATGCACCGGACCTCCCTCCCGAGCTGGAGATCCTGGTACACCCGTTCAAGAACCCCCTGCCCGATCGCCTCCTGTACTGCACCCCGTCCGATCCTCCGCGTATCGATGATCATCACCCTCGCGGCAAGGTCCGGATGAGATCCGCGGAGGTATTTCATCAGGTCTTCCTTGACAAATCCCGGACCTGCGATGATCAGGGGCCCCCTGACGTCCTTCAGGTGATCAGCCACCCGGGAGAAGAAATCCGTTCTCCCGCCCGAATCGTCCTCTTTCCCGCTCCCCGAGGTGATGGTGACCACCCCTTCGGGCCCGAACTGGCGGATGCGAAAGAGCTCTGCTTCCCCCTCCTCGATGGTGAGGATATGGGGCACTTCCTGGACCGAGGCCCGTATCGCCCGCTCTATCCGTTCCAGGTCGACCGGTCGCCAGCACTTTATCACCGAGAGCTCGTAACCGGGCTCGATGTTCAGGGTATGGTAGGAGCCGGTTTCGATCCCGTGTTCGATTATCCCGGTGAGCCGGAGGCGGAGGGCGTACTTGTGGAACTCTACCCGCTCTATCCTGATCCCGAGCCTGACCGGCTTCTTTTCGAGCTTTTCAGGACGGAGCTTGTCGGTCTCCCCCTCGACGGTGCGAAGGGTGGTGGCAAAGACAAGGTCGCCCGGGCCGACCAGGTGCTCCAGATGCCAAAGATCGTCGATACTCTCCGGGAAGATCCGGATCTCCCCGCATGATCTTTGCAGTTCACCCCGTTCCGCTTTCATGGCTCCACCAGGTCCGACCCACCGGGGGGGACGAACGCCGCGACAGTCTCCGTGTTAAGCACCCCTTTCAACCCTTTCTGCTCCTGGGGTGATAGTCTTTCCCGGATTATCCTGAGTACTTTCTTCGCGATATCGTTCGGCTCGTACTGCCCCGGGCGGAGGCCGGCCACGTTCGAGGCCCGCTCCTTCACCGCAGAGGGCGGCCCGCCGATGACCCCGAGTTCGGGGCTGGTCTCTAGCCCTATGGCCACTTCGAGGGGGACGTTATGGTAGTACACCCGTTCCCCCCGGACGATAAAGGACCCCCTTGCCACATACTCCCCGGATTCGGGAGTTTTGCTCACCTGGTCCGGGGCGACCGAGTAGACATCAGCGCTGAAATGCCCGCTCCTCCAGGCCCCGGAGTACGACGCCGCGAACTGGGCCACCTCGTCCATCCGTACCGTCCTGCCCTTCACGATCACTACACTCGCCCCGTGCACGTCGGCGTGGACAAACCGGTCCCCACCCTCCATGTACTTCTTTACCAGTTCCTCGTTCTGCCCGGCGTCTTTTCCCCCGAGCACCAGCACACCGTCGCTGGTATAGAACCACCGGAACCTGTGGAACCAGCGTTTTTTCCGCACCGGCGAGGATGAAGATTTCTTTTCCCGCCTCTCGGGGACCTTTGCCATGGCCCCCCGGGCGCCCTCGATCTTCTTCCGGAATTTCTTGATAGTGTCGTAGTAGGCGCCCACGTTCGCCTCGAGGCTCTCGTGGACCCGGAGGTTCACCTGCTCACCGAGGTCAAGGTCGACCGAGGCGTCCTCGGGGTGAACGGCAGTGATCCTGGTCGCAGGCCCCCCGGTCTGGCTCTTTAATATCGCTTCGATCTCCTGCCAGGAACGGCTCTTACTCGCCTGGTCGAGGCTTTCGAGGACCTCCTGCACCAGGGGGTAGTTCTCGTAAATCAGTGCTACGATCCGCTCGGTCCTGGCGATCTTCTCCTCGAACTTCTTTACCGCCGCTACCTGCTGGCGACGGATCCGCTCTTCACGCGAGACCTTTTCGGCTTTCTTAGTCTCCTTCTCCGGCTTTTGTATCAGGGGGAAGAACGACTCGAGCGCCTCGTTGAACGCACGAGGTCCGCCCGGCCCGCCCATGCCGGTCAGGGGGAAGGGGAGACACGAATCGCGGGTGATCACCGGCGATATCTCCGTCTCGGCACGGGCAAGGAGACGGCTCACCGCCGAATATATCGGCCCGGCATCGACGCTCCCGGCCGGAGCAGTCTTGTCGACCCCTGCCGTTTCGCAGACATACTCCGCATATTTTCCCCCGAGCATCGCCCCCACCGCGAGGGCCCGGACAATGTCCCGGTCGTCGTTTCGCAGGAATTCCGAGAACTTTTCCTCTCCCGAAGTGAAAGGGTCCTGGCCCGGGAGCTCGTAACGGACCCCCGGGACCACCGCCCGCTCCCTGAACCGGTGGTGGGAGAACGAATTGATGATGGTAAAGTCCCCGTCGCAGAGGACCACGTTGCCGGGGTCGAAGAGTTCGAGGATAAGGAAAAAGGAGAGGTCCTTTTTTCCTATCTCGAAGATTACGATCCTCTGGAGGCCGTGCTGCCGGACGGAGAGGAGTTTCCCCCCGGAGAGATATTTCCGGAGGAGCATCGCGAAATGGGGGGGCATCTTCGGCGGCGGGGGCAGCGACCGGACGAGGTGCACCCTTTTTGCGGGTTCGATCAACAGGTGATACCGTGCGTGTTCTAGCCCGTTCAACCGGATCGCGAGAAAATTCGGCTCGAACTGGTAGGCCTTGTCCACCCACAGCGGGAGAAGGTCCGAGAGCTCCGCTACCACCGCGCGGATATCTATCCCGCTCATGCCCTGGATGGTTGCCATATAATACCAAATTAGATATGGCCCGAGCACCTAAAAATAGGACTACTGGTGTCACGATGAGCGCCGAAATGCCGGAAGAAAATGAGAGTCCGCAGAAAGAGAGCGGACAAAAGAAGCTTACTCCGCAGGAGAAGCAGAAGGAACAGCACGAGCGGATCCAGAGGACCGTCATCGCCTGCGTGATGGGGATAGTGACCGGCATAATCTCCTACCTCGTGGTAGGACCGGAGAATATCGCCGGGTTCAACAGCTACACATTCCTCGGCCTGCTGATAATGTTCGCCGGGATAGTCGTCCAGCGACACATCTTCATGGCGCTCCGGATGAACACCTCCGGGCTCGGGAAGAAGGACTGGCTCTATCAGGGGTTCATGACGTTCGCCTTCTGGTTCATTATCTGGACATTCCTGCTATCCGGCTCAATCTGATCGCATATGCGTATTGCAGTAGTTCATCGTGACCGATGCCACTCCCGGAAATGCGGGACCGAGTGCATCTCGTACTGTCCCCGGGTCCGTACCGGAGACGAGACGGTCGTCCTTTCCGAGGAGGGCAAGGCGGTGATCTCCGAGGAGTTGTGCGTGGGGTGCGGGATATGCGTGAAAAAGTGCCCCTTCGAGGCGATCGACATCGTGAGCCTTCCCGAAGAGCTCGAGCACCCCACACACCGCTACGGGGTAAACGGATTCGCACTCTACGGTCTTCCCATCCCGGTGGAAGGGAAGGTCACCGGGATCCTCGGGGAGAACGGGATTGGGAAGAGCACGGCGATGAAGATCCTGTCCGGGCAGCTCAAGCCGAACCTAGGAGAGTTCGAACGGGAGGCAGCCTGGGAGGAGATCCTCCGCCGTTATACCGGGACGGAACTCTTCGATTACCTCCAGACCGTCTCCCAGAAGAAACTCAAAGTGGCCGTCAAGCCTCAGTATATCGACTTTATCCCCAAGGTCTTCTCCGGCTCGTCCCGGGAGCTCCTTAAGGGGACCGACGAACGGGGTGCGCTGCAGGGGTACATCGAGGCGCTCCGCCTGGACCCGATCCTCGACCATGATATCACCACCCTCTCCGGCGGCGAGCTCCAGCGGGTTGCCATCGCCGCATGTCTTTCCCGCGAGGCGGACTTCTATTTCCTCGACGAGATCACCCCGTTCCTCGATATCTACCAGAGAATGGCGGCAGCGGAACTGATCCGGGACCTCGCCCTGCACCGCCCCATCGTGATCGTCGAGCACGACCTCGCGATCCTCGACATGCTCGCCGACACGGTGCACGTGGCATACGGTAAACCGGCGGTCTTCGGGGTGATCACCCAGCCGAAGGGGGTCAGGGTGGGGATCAACCAGTACCTCGAGGGGTACCTTCCCGAGGAGAACGTGAGGTTCCGGCCCTACCCGGTGGTCTTCGAGAAGCGGGCCCACGAGAAGGGCTCCGAGCGTCAGGTGCTCTACGAGTTCCCCCGCATGGCGAAGTCGTACGACCGGTTCAGGCTCGAGGTGTCGGGCGGCGAGATCCGGGCCGGAGAGGTACTCGGCGTGGTGGGCGCGAACGGGATCGGGAAGAGCACCTTCGCCCGGCTGCTCGCCGGGGAGGAGGAGCCCGAGGGAGGGCCGCTCGAGTCGCAGGTCACCATCTCTTACAAGCCCCAGTACATCAAGCCCCAGGGCTCGGACACCGTCGAGTTCATACTCCGGAGCATCACGAAGTCGTTCGATTCCTCGGGCTACCAGCACGAGATCATCGAACCGCTCTCGATAGGGCCCCTTTTACAGATGTCGGTCGACACCCTCTCCGGCGGCGAGCTCCAGCGGGTAGCCATCGCCGCGTGCCTCTCCCGGAAAGCGGACCTCTACATCCTCGACGAGCCGAGCGCCCACCTGGACGTAGAGCAGCGGGTCAAGGTGACCAGGGTCCTGAAACGGCACGTCGAGGGCAAGGATGCCGCCGTACTGGTGATAGACCACGACATCTACCTGATCGACATGATCAGCGAGCGCATCCTGGTCTTCGAGGGGTCCCCCGGGATCAGCGGCGAGGCCACCGGACCGTTCGATATGCGGGAAGGGATGAACCGGTTCCTCTCCGAGCTCGGGGTAACCTTCCGGAGGGACAAGACCGGCAGGCCCCGTATCAACAAGCCGGAGTCGTACCTCGACCGGGAACAGAAGGCGAGCGGCGAATACTATTACTACACCGATGAGGAGTAAGACAACTCCCCGTTATTTTCTCTAAACCTCGATTTTTGAATAGAATGTGCGTTTCATGACGCTCCGGGCTGCGCCCCGCCGCTGCGGCGCCCCGAAAGGAAATACCTGAATATCGTATCTTTGGATTTTTTATCGAGCGATGTCAGCCAGGATTAAAATTTTACCAGAGATATTTCCTGCTACATGGTCCGCGAAAAAGGATACGCATGAGATTGATCGGACAATTAAATCATAGAGTGGAGTGATTCACAGCAGTTCAAAAAAAGACGAAAATGGCAAAGCCATTTTCGGACGAGAAGATTACTGGAGTCCCTTGATCTCCCAGTCCTCGTCCGGCTCTTCCTCTTCTTTCTTCTTTCTCCACTCAAATTTCTTCTTTTCCTTCTTTGGTTCCGGTTCTTCGCCCTCTTTACCTTTCCTCCGGAGGAGGTAGATCGCCATGAACGCCACCGCGACGATGATGATCACGACGATGATCACCTTGATCAGCAGGTCGGTGAAGTCACCGGTTACCGCAGCAGTGGTGGGGATCACGGTGGTTGCGACAGTGGTGGGGACCGGGGTCTGCCCGCCCTGGACGAAGAGCGCGAAGGTGGTGGAGTGGGTGATGGTCGCGCTCACCGTGCGGCTGTTGGCATTCACCGTGGTGGGAAGGTCTTCCCACTGGCCGGTCGCGGTATTATACCACTTTATCGAGAGGTCCCCGCCCTGTAATGCGGCCCATTCCTGTTCCGGAAGGGTGATCGAGAGGGTGATGTAGGGATCGAAACTCGCACCGCTCGGCTCGATGTCGTACGCATATCCCGCAAAGGTATAGGGAGCCCCGGGGGCCACCGGCGGGACATCCGATCCCGGCACCCTCACGATGGTTATGGAGAAGATCGGGCTTCCCGTTGCGTTGACCGGTTTCATCCCTTCGGGGAGATAGAGCTGGGCGGCATTGTCCTCCGCAACGATCACCACCGACTGGGAGAGCCGGTAGTCCACGTTCAGGGGCAGCGTCCCTCCCGCGGGGCCGACCGGGGTGGTCGTCGCCGTGGCGCTGACCGTGGGTGTCGGCGTTGCGGTCTCCGTGGATGCGGGTGCGTAGAACCCTCCGCCGCCGCCACCGCCACCGCCGCCTGCGGCAGGGCTGCTCGACTTGGAGACCACGATATACCCTGTCTTCGTAGTGGTGGAGGTCCCTGCGGCATTGCTCACTGTGAGGGTCACCGTGTAGGCCCCGTTGAAGTAGGAATGCATCGGGTTCTGGAGGGTGGAGTTCGCGGAATTGTCACCAAAGTTCCACTCCCAGTGGGTCGGAATCCCGGTCGACATGTCATAGAAGTAGACCTTCAGGGGTTCGTATCCCGCAAGCGGCGTGGCGGAGAAGTCGGCCTGGGGGAGGGACATGTTGGTACGCAGGTTCAGTTCCGTGAGGCTGCCGCTGTGGAACGGGTAGGTTGAAACCCACCCGCTGCTCGCATTCACGTCGTAAACCTCGGCCCGGACGCCTCCGATGAAGAACGAGATCGGGGCGTTCTCCTGGATGCTCCCCATCACGTCAAGTCTCTGCGAGAAGGAACTGCTGCCGCCGTACTGTCCCGGTACGCTCACAACGACAGGGTTCCCCTGCACGTTGGTCAGGCCACCCGCGACGAACGCCTCTATCTCGGTCCCTGCCGGCACCTGCTCACCGCCCGCGAGAACGGCCGTGCCATAGAATTCGTGGGGCCGGACCGGGATCGTCGACGGGACGGGTGTCGGTGTCTGGGTAGTCGTGGTAGGTGTCGGCGTTGCAGTCGTTGGTGTCGGGGTAGACGTGGTCGGCGTCGGGGTAGTCGTAGTAGTGGTGGGCGTGGGAGTGGCCGTCGTGGGTGTAGGCGTTGCGGTGGTAACGGTAGTTGTCGGGGTAACCGTCGTTGTCGTGGTGGTAACGGTCACGGTGGGGGTTGGCGTTACCGTGGGAGTCGGGGCCCCCGATGCGGTAAGGGGCAGGTACATCGTGCTGCCCGACTGGAATATGGCAGTCTGGTCGGCCTTGTACCCGTTGATGTAGAATTCGATCAGGAGGACGCATCCGCAGGACGAACAGCAATCGTTGATCTCCTGTTCGGAAAGCGTGACCTTCAGCCGGTTGGCATATGCATCTGCCCCACCGTAGAACCCCTGCTGTGTCGTGACCAGCTGGCCGTGCGGAGTACCATGGTAATATGCGACGATGGTGCTCCCGACCGGGGCCTGCTGGCCACCCTGGGTCACGGTGCCATAGAACTCGCAGGGGATGGGCGGTACTGCTGCTGCAGCTCCTACCAGCAGACAGAGCATCAGTGAAAAAATGAGGAGCTTGTGGTTCATCTTCACCTCGACACCCGGAAGATCATGCGCTGATCGCTGCAAGAGTCCCAGGGCCCCTCATGTAGAGCCAGTATCCCTTCGAGGGATACATGGGGTTGGTGTCCGAGTGGCTGCCGGATCCGCCGTTGATGATCGAGGTCTCGTAGGACTGCAGGGCGGCATTGAATCCCATCGTCTGGGACCACTGGTCCACCACAGAGGTCAGGGTATCCTTCGCAGAGGCCTGTGTCGTGTCCGAGAACCCTATTGCGTTCCACCCGGTATACATCTGTTTGGTCGGGGGTGTTGCCAGGGGGTCGTCCTTGTAGTGGAGAGTCACCTGGTAAGTGGTCGTAGAGTAGATCCAGATACCGTCCAGGGGTTTGACGGGTGAATCGGCCATCATCTGCGTCCATATACCAGTACTTGCGTCGTAGAGGTAAATAGAGTGTCCGCCGGTGTTCACCCCGCCAAAGACCTCGGAGGCGGTGTTGTAGCCGTCAGCAAGGGTCTTTGGCGTGGAGACGAAGTTCCACCCGGGCCAGAGGTCGATGGTGTTGGTACCGGGGGTCGGGGTGACGGTCCCGGTCGGGGTGGGGGTCGGGCCTACGGAGGTGACCGTGACGTAATCGGTCTTGGTCGTGGTAGACGACCCCATTGCGTTGCTCACACTGAGGGTGACGTCGTAGGACCCTTCCAGCTGGTAGGTGTGGAGGGGGTTCTGCTGGACCGAGGTCGTTCCGTCGCCGAAGTTCCAGAGCCAGGTGTTGGGGGTACCGGTGGAGATATCGGTGAACTGCACGGTGAGCGGTTTGGCTCCCGTGGTCGGGGTGCCCGAGAAGTCCGCGATGACCGCGGTGTTGCTCTCGACCTTGAACTCGAGCACCTGGTAGGTATCATCGATATTCTGGGCGTCGATTCCGTTGATCAGTGCCTGGAAGGCCTGCATTCCCACGAGCCTGCCGGTGCCGTCGATCAGGAAGAGCTTGCTCCACCGCACGGGGTCCGAGGTGATCACGTACTCCTTGTTCGGGTCTCCTGACCACACGGTGTCCCAGGTGGGGTAGTACACCCAGTCCTCGGGGATGACGTCGAGGAGGTGGTTGTACATCGGGTGCTGGAGGACCACCTTGTAGGTCCCGGGCTGCAGCGCCAGGGTGTTGAAGTAGCTGGCGAGGTTGAAGGAGAACGTATCGTCTGGGCAGTTCACGTCGATCTGGTCGTAGATGTACTTGGAGCCCGCGACCTTGTTCTCACCGAATACCCAGAATGCGATCGGGATGGGGTCCTTGACCCACTCCTCGTATTCCTCGTCGTAGTAATAGTCCCATATCCCGGTTGCATTGCCCGATACGATGATGGACACCGGGTTGCAGCAGACGATCTTCAGGACCTTGGGGTTGATATCCGCGGTGATCTTCGGCTGGAGGAACTCGAAGGGTATCTTGGTCCATGCGGCGCACGACGGAGTGACCGGACTGCAGTTGATGCACTGGATGTTCTCCAGGGCCTGGCGGTCGTCAGGCTTGCTGGATGCGTAGATGTAGTACTGGCCCAGGTCTATCATGTTCTCCCTGGTGACCCAGAGGTATTCCCACGTTCCGTCGGGTTGTACCGGCACCTGGGTGAACGTATAGGGTTCGCCGGTCACCACAGGGTCGTTATAGACAAGGTCGGATCCTGCGCAGGACTGGCACGGGCCGGAGATGAACAGGTACGTGGTAGTGCTGTCGGTATTGGTCCCGGAGAGCCGGATGGTCTCGCCCAGGTATGCCTGGTTGGTCTGCTGTCCGAAGACGTAGGCCGCAAAGGTCACGGTCCCTTTGGTCACGGTGATGGTGGTGAACTTCGGGATCACGGTATCTCCGCTCGACAGCGGCACCACCGCAATGGAATACGTCCCCGGCTTGGTATCGGTGCTGGTCTGCCAGTCGATGGTACGGGTCCCGTTCACATCGGTGGTGACGGTCGCATAATACCATATGCCGTCGTCAGGATAGAAGGGCACATTTTCTTCGACCTGCTTGATACATCCCGAACAATCGAAGTACTTGTCCCCGTTCGTCCCTACCATCACACCCTCCTGGAGGTTGTAGGAGATCATGGGCGGCTGGTCGCAGGGATACCCTGACATGGTCCCGCTGCAGGTTCCGGATTTGACCCAGATCACGTACTGGGTGAACGGGTCGCCCGAGACGGTCGCGGAGAAGGTCTCTCCCCTCTTCACCGAACCCTTGTTGACCGTAACGCTCACCGGCCTTGACTCGATGGTCACCGTCTTCTTGATCGAGACGGTTTTACCCTCGATGTTGTAGTTTTCCTTGATATGGTTTACATTACACTCGATCCAGGCGGTATACGTCCCGTCAGGATATATCCTGGTCCCCGAGATCCCTGTATAGGTGGTCATGGCCGCCGTGTACCACCCGACATACCAGTCGGGAGCGATCGGTGTGGTGGATACCCAGTAATAGGGGTTGGAATTGACGTTTTGGTTGGTCAACGGTATCTGGTAGTTGACATAGAGGAGGGTTATGTCGATCAGGCTGGTCAGGATCCCGCCGTCGGGGGTCTGCACCTTGATGGTGAACATCCCGTCGGTCACCGGGTTGAACCCCGGCCTGCTCGCAATCGAATACATATTGGTCTCGATCCTGAAGTTTTCCGTGCTCCCGACAGGGACTTTTGCTCCGGAAACTTCGGTCTGGGTATCCTGGTCCCACACGCGGAGGGTCAGGGACGGGTCAACCACGTTGAATGCCTGGCCCTGGTTTGAACCGTCCCACCTGTACCATGTACCGGTTTTTCCCGCAAAATTTGACGGTGCGACATAGAACGAGGAAGGATTGCCCACCGAGTAAATTGCATTGGGTACATCGGTGTTCGGGTTGGTTCCCTGCATGAACCACGCGATCTGGGAATATCCACCCACTGCTGCGGTTACATCAAGTCCTTGTTCACCGATAAAAACGTCACCACCCTGCGGAATGACATTCGTCACCGCAGAAACGGGCGCAATAGCCCAGATAAGAGCAATTACGACCACGATACAGTAGAGTAAGCACTTTCGAAGCTTCATCTCAGCACCACCTTGATTGAATTATGCATGAAAGAGGGATCCCCGGCTGCCACCTTCTGGGACTAACCGCTCTTTTATATAGTCTGAATTGGGACAAGATGATAATATACTTTTCTCTCCTGTTCGTCCCGGAGTGAAATCAGGTGGGGAGAGAATCGACAATTCAGGGAAAAAATAAGCCTGTGGGATCCTCGCGGGTGAAGCAGAACGGTTTTATAGTTTCATAAAATCCGGCTTAAAAACGAAGAATTCTTGAAAATAATAAAAATTATTCCTTTTCTTCAAAGATCTCTTCGTTCTCCGGTTTCTTCGGCGCTCGTGTCCGCCGCTCGATCAGGTACACCGCGACCGCGACAAGGATCACAATGATCACCATGGCCGGGATGACAAGCATCGCGGGGAACGGCATGGAAACCGGGGTTGTTTCAGGCGTGCCGGTGGTTATGGTCGGGACGGTGGTGGCCGGCCCTGCCTCCCCGAACAGCGCGTAGAGCCCGCCCCTGGTGGCCGTCCCGGTGACAGACATCGCAGAGGTATCGATCGTGGTAGGGATCGCATACCAGGTGCCCGATGCGGTATCGTATCTCATGATAACCAGGTTCTGGCCTGCGAGGGCGGCCCAGGCATCGGGACCGAATGTGAAACTGACGGTCACGAAGGGGTCGAACGAGGCACCCTCAGGCTCGACCAGGTCTGCATACCCGGTAAAGGAGTATGGGGCCGGGGGCATCGAGGGGAGCTCGCTTCCGGAAACAGGGGTCAGGATAATGTCCCTGAGGGGGTTCCCGTTCGCATCGGTCGGCCGGACTCCTGCGGGGATATTGACCGAGACGATTCCGTCGGGCGAGACGATTACTACCATCTGCACGGTGACGTTGTTTCCGTCAAGCGGGATCGTGCCCGGAGGGATGGTCGGGGTCGGCGTGGGGGTCACGGTGGGCGTCGTGGCGGTCGTTCCGACATAGAAGTACCCGCCACCTCCGCCGCCGCCGCCACCGCCGCCACCGCCGCTGCGGAGCACGGTGATATACGCGGGCCTGGTGAGCGTGGAGTTGCCGAGGTCGTTACTCACGGTGAGCGTCACGGTGTACACTCCGTTGTTGTACAGGTGCATCGGGTTCTGTTCGGTCGAGATCTTCCCGTCCCCGAAGGTCCACAGCCAGGAGGTCACGTTCCCGAGCGAAGTGTCGGTGAAGTTCACCGCGAGGGGTTCATACCCTTTCAGGGGGTCCGCGGTGAAGTTCGCGATGGGCCCGAAGTATTCCTGGACCTGGATCAGGTTCGTTTTCGAGACAGAGCTCGAACCGAACCCGTTCGAAACAGTGAGGTTTACTGTGTAGTTTCCGGCTGCAGCATAGGTATGCAACGGGTCCTGCATCGTCGAGCTGCTCCCGTCCCCGAAGGACCAGTCCCAGGCATCGGGCCCGCCCGTGGACAGATCGGTGAACTGGACCGCAAGCGGCGCATAACCGGATTTTGGCTGGGCCTCGAAGTCCGCCGCGGGCGGGGCCTCCGTCACGTTGATATAGGCCTGTTTTAACTCCGTGTCCGTTCCGCCTAGGTTCCTCACCGTCAGAGAGACTGTGTAGATGCCCGGGTTCCGGTATACATGCACCGGGGACTGGAGGGACGACCCGCTCCCGTCCCCGAACGACCAGGTCCATTCGAAGGGGTTCCCGGTCGAGAGGTCGGTAAACTGGACCGCGAGAGGGGCCTCCCCTTGGGTGACATTCGCCATGAAGTTGGCCGTGGGGGGCGGCGGCAGCGGCGAGACCGTGATATATCCGGGTTTGACCGTGGTTGCCTGGTTCCCGGAGAGGTCCCGTATGGTCAGGCTTACCGTATAGGTCCCTGTTGCCTGGTAGGTATGGGTCGGGTTGGCCACGTTTGAACTTCCCCCGTCTCCGAACTGCCAGGTCCAGTAACTGTGCGGACCCGACGAGAGGTCGGTGAACTGGACATTGAGCGGGACAAAGCCGGACGTGGGCGTGCCCTGGAAGTTCGCGACCAGCCCCGAGCTGGAGACCACGATATAGCCGACCTTCTGCTCCGTATCGTTGGAGAACGCGTTCCAGGCCGTGAGGGTCACCGTATAGGTGCCCGCACTCTGATACACGTGCACCGGGTTCTGTTCGGTCGAGTTGGCGGTTCCGTCACCGAAGTTCCAGCTCCACTGCACAGGCCCTCCGCTGGACATGTCGGTGAACTGGACAGAGAGCGGCGCGGTACCCGAACGGGGGCTCCCGGTGAAATCCGCTGCTACCGGTGCACTTGTCACATTCAGGTCGAGAACGGTAAGGCCTCCCTGTTCGAAGGGATAACTCGAAAGCCACGGCCCTGAAGTGCCGTTCACCCTGCACATGGCCTGGACCCCGTTCACGGAGAAGGTGATGGGAGACCCTGCCGGGACACCTCCCTGCACAAGAAGTTTATTGCCGAACGCCGTGGCATTCCCGTAAACCCCCGGAATGGTGGTGACGAGGGAGCCGCTCCCGCCCGTTGCCAGTGCTGATATGAGGCTTCCGGCTGGGGCAGGGCTCCCGAGGACCGTCACTCCGCCATAGAACGCGTGGGGAAGACTGGCATCGGGGGTGACCGTAATATAACCCGTTTTCCGGAGTGTCGAGGTCCCGAACTCATTCTGGACCGTCAGGGTCACGGAGTACGTTCCTGCAGTAGTATAAACGTGCACCGGGTCCTCCTGCGTGGAGTTCGGGGACCCGTCACCGAAGTACCAGTTCCACTGGGTCGGGCTGCCCGTGGAGAGGTCGCTGAACTGGACCGTCAGCGGACCGGCACCCTGGGTGGGCACCCCGACAAAGTTGGCAGAGGGCGATTCCGCCACAAGGAGTGTAGACTGGTCGAATCCGACGATCTCCCCGTCCTGGTCGAGACCCAGAGCGTAGACGTAATATTCACCCGCATTGAGCGAGTTGAGGGAGGATGCCGGAATCATCGCACCTGTCGAACCGGTGGAATAACCTGAAATGCCGAACCCCGGAGTGAAGGAGATCACCGAGCCGTTCGAAGGTGGGGGTGGTACAGGGCTGCCTATTCTGGACAGGGTAAAGCGGAACGCGGTAGAATCTTCGGAAGACCTGAGAATGTTCTTCAGGCCGGAAAGAAGCGGATCCCCGATCGCCACTCCTGAATTGAAGGAGTCCGTGATTGAGCCGCATACGTTCTGCATGTCGATATCGAGCCGTGCATCGTAGGTTTCGGTCTGTTTGATCAGGAGATATGCTACTTCCCGGATCCCGGCATTATTCTGGAACGTGACGGTAAGATTCTCGGGGGATTTTTTATCGTACTCGTAGGGAAGGGAATGTCCTGCGATGACCAGCTCGTTCCTCCCGTCAAGAATAATAATCGGGTATGCTGCGTAACTTACAATCCTTTCCCCGGCCTGGTCGTAGGAAAATGCGATCAGCGAGTATTCCCCGGGAAGAGGGGCGGCACCTGACAAGGGATTCGATAATGCCTGGGAGTATTGCCTGTCGAGGGTAAATGAAGAGAGGTCGACCGCATTCTGGTTCAGGGTATAGACCAGGTCATCGGCATCATATACGAAGGTCCCGGTAACGATATAGAGGTCAGAGGCCGGCTTCACCGCTAGAAGACCCTGGTTGGAGACGATGTAAAGAATATCCGAGGAATTGAAAAGGTTTTCGAGCCCTGGAATACCTGCTGACTGGTTCACTTTCACGATAAAAATATTCCCGATCTCTCCGGGAATCTCGCAATTTATTGTAGGGACATTAAGGTCCGTATATACGTTGATTCCCGGCCAGGAAGACCAGTCTTCGCTTACATCCAGAGGACCCAGGATGGTGAGCGTATTGCCTGAACATTGGGCGGATCCTGAAGAGAAGATCCGCCGAACTTCGCGGAGATTGGGTGCTGCGAGCGTGTCGATATCAGATCCGTCGCCTGTAGTCGAGATCAGGATTACTTCGGTCTTTGAAAGGTTCAGGAGGTCAATGGTATCCACTGTTCCGACCGTCATCTGTTTTACGGTGTGCGTTTGGTCGAGGGTCAGCCTGGCGATGATATCGTCATCTGCGGCACCATATCCGGATATTAACGTCATCAGGACAAGAAGGATACCCAAGGCAGCCACGGATGGCTGTACGGGGTAACGACGTTTCGTCCTTTTACCTCCTGACCCTGAGTATCCCTCCTCGTCTTCATTCGATAGCAACTTCCCTGGCATACTTAACTTCTCCTCTCTTCTCCGTACATGGGAATGTCCGATTCGCCCTCACGCGAGGTATCATCAGAAATTTATATATAACACCGTTGTGGAGCTCATCAATTTAAACCTTTTGTATAAATCGGCTTCCAATTGCAGTATTGGCCGTGATAAAAACTCTGATCGAGAGGAACGTCGAATATTCGGGAGGAAAAAAAACAAAGAAAAAACATAGAATATTATATATTTTAATATAATAATTTTACTTCTGTGCTTATTATGGAATAAAAGAGGTATGAAGGGTTTTCCCCAGGCATCCTGATACAAAGGGAGCAGAGAAAAATATCCTGTTCAACCGTAAGTCGGAAATGTTACGGCAGGTGAATGATTTCTATTCCTCCGATCGGCTCCCCCGTCGGTCCCCGGAGGTACGATGCTTCGATCGTGACGACCGGCAGATCGTCAGTTCCCGCTGTACCTGCGGGTAGGGATTTTTCGGCAGTCAGCTTCCCGTTTTCTCTCTTCACATTGGTATAATACCTGAGAATTTCCTCATCCCCTTCGGCGATAAGGTCGATTAAGGGGGGGCATGAAGGAAGTACACTGCTGAAGGCGCCCGAATAGTCACAGGAACCGAGAATCTCGGCCCTGCCGGTGCCGGTCATCTTTTCCAGCGCAGTATTCCATGCGACGACACGCTTCTCCTCGTCGATTATAAACGCCGGGTGGGGGATGAAGTCGATGAGGGACCCGATCTCTTCCCTCGCTCCCTCGAGGCGTATCTCGGCCTCCTGGAGACTGGTGACATCCTCGACGAGTCCGTTGATGCATGAAACCTCTCCTGCAGAATCGAATTGTGCAAGAGCAGTGACCCGGACCGCCAGAACCTTCCCGTCCGGGGTCTTCAACCTGATCGGGCAGTTCTTCACGAACCCGTACTTGCGAAGGTCATCGAGGAGTTGCTTTCTCCCGTCCGGTTCGGCAAAGATGCTCGCAACTTTTACGTTTTTGAGCTGATCAAGAGAAGGATACCCGAGTATGCTGACGAGGGCGGGATTTCCCCAGATAAATCGTCCCATCGGATCACCCGTACTCCGGTAGACCCCGACGCCCATGTCCTGGACCAGAGCGCGATACTCCTCTTCTTTCCCCCTCAGTCGCTCCTCTGCTTTCTGTTGCGAGATATCGCGTGCAATAGTCGAGGCCCCGATCACGATGCCGTTCTCGTCCCTGATAGGCGAGACAGACATCCCGATATCGACCGGAGATCCGTCCTTCCTTATCCGGATGGTCTCCAGGTACTCCACAGGGATGCCCTGCCTGACCCTTCCGATGATCTCCTCCATCTCGGGAAACCGGTCCGGAGGAATGATAGAACTGATGTGCTTCCCGATCATCTCGGCAGCGGTGTACCCGTATATCCGCTCGGCGGATGCGTTCCAGCTGATCACGATACCATCGACGCTCTTCCCGATCACGGCTTCCATGGTCGATTCGATGATGGATGAGAGGAGGTGACGGGTCCGGTCCGCCTCACGCTGGTCGGTGATATCCTCGTATACCACGAACTGCTTGTTGTCGGTCAGGGTGACGGGCCGGAAAAAGATCTCCTTTATCTCACCGTTTTTACATCTGACCGAGAAAGTCCTGGGCCTCATCGAACCGACCTGGGAGTCTTCCAGGTCGCCGGACCATGCGGCGATGACCGATCTCCGGTATTCCGGATCGGGATACGCCACCCGGAACCATTCCCTGCCCGTCGAGAAGTCCGAAAGATCGTACCCGAAGGTCTCGGTGAACCTGGAATTTATGAACAGGTATTTGCCATCCTCCGCGATGATCGAGATGGGGAAGGGAGAATGTGCCGTGATCTTCGAGAACAGTTCCTCGCTCTTGCTTAATGACTCTTCAGCAATATGCCGCTGGAGAGCGATCGCGGCGGCCTGCACGTAAATTTCAACCGTCTGGAAATCCGGGACCTCCGCATCTTCCGGGAGGAAGACCCCGGCCACACCAAGCGCTTCATTCTCACGTACGAGCCCGATTCCATAGATCTCCCTGATACGGGTCATCCCAATGAAACCGTTCAACGCATTGCCAAGCGCTCCCTCAAAGAGGGGAGGAAACTCCGAACGGTCTACATGCAGGATGCGTCCCTCAAGGATCCCTCTGCGGGTCTCCGGTGTCGCGGTGAGCTGAAAACCCTCTGGCTCACAGCCAAAACAGGATGAAAAGAGGTCGTGTGCGTCACGTCCCATGAGCATCTTCCGGAGAGTGATAACCCCTGTCGCATTATCGAAGGTGCACACGACAATATACCCTTTCGGGATGAGAAATTTCAGATCCAGGCCAATTTTCTCGAAAATATCGGATTTTGGAGGCAATTCGATGAATTCCTGCAGTTTTTTCGAAAAAAATTCCTTTTCGGTAAGATAACGCTGGATCTTCACCGATGATTCGTGGCGCTCTGTCATATCCCTGAATATACCTTCTATTCCGAGCGGGGCACCCGATTTATCGTAATACAGGTGACTGCTCACTGCAACGTGGAGGGGGCTGCCGTCCTTCTTTTTCAGGACCACTTCGTAATCGAGGACCTCCCCATGGGTCCGGACCTCTTCCAGGAATCTGCTTCTTTCCGCGGGATCGAAATAAAACGCATCCGCGATATTCTTTCCGAGGCACTCGTCCATGGCGGCGTACCCCAGCACGGAGGCCCAGCTCGGGCTCGCCATGATCAGCCTTCCCTCAAGATCGGAGCGATAGAATACATCCTGGATGTTCTCGATCACGTTACGGTACAACTCCTCGCTCTCCTTCAGCGCATCTTCGGCAAGCCTGCGCTGAAGGGCGATGGTCGCCTGGCGGACATACGTCTCCACCAAAGGGAGGTCCGGAACATCCGCGCTTTTCCGCACCACGATCATTGCATTTCCGAGGAGTTTCCCCCCGCGCACGAAGCCGACGGCATATATATCGCCAGATTCTATCACCCGCGATATTTCCTCGCACACTGATTCCGGCAGGGAGGGGGAGATGATATCACACACCGGAAGAGCTACTTTGTGCAGGATACCGATCCTCAATTCCCGGAACAGTTGGGGATTGAGGTGATATTGAGTGCCGACGGGATCCCGGCCAAGGTATCGGTGAATCAGTTCCCGGTCGCGCTCAGGGAGGAGGCTTTTCAACGTCATGCTTTCATCCGGCTCTGAAAACAAGTTCAGGAATATCGTGGATCCGGGTGCAAGTTCCTGGAGATCGGCGGCGATCTTTTCAAATATGCCCGTGTCCATCGGCAATTCGGAGAATTCCAGCAGTTTCCGGGACAAAAATTCCATATTCGCGATGTGCTGCTGAATTTTTGCCGCAGCCTCACGCTTCTCCATATTGTCCCGGCCCACCCCCTGGTATTCCACGGGGTTCGCCTGACCATCGAAGAATGCCCGGATCGTCCAGGACTGCCATCTGACCTGGCCGGAAGGGCATAGTACCCTGCAGTCGAAGGAGGCGACGGGGTCGTCAATAGCGAGGGAGCGGATAGTCCTATCCACCGAATCCCTGTCATCTTCGAGCAGGGCATAGATGTACGGTTCTCCGATCAGGGTTCCGGGATCTTTCCCGTAATACCGGGCGTATGTCGAATTGACGAAGGAAAGTGTTCCGTCGGGGCGGAACCGTGTGATGAACTCGGGCTGGTCCTCCACGATTCCCCTGTATCTTGCTTCTTTTGTCTCAAGTTCGAGTTTATACTTTTTTTCCCGGGTGATGTCCTCCATGAGGATCGTAATGCCCTGTCCGCCGTCGTCGAATACGGTATTTATACTTTTAATCCGGAAAAAAAACATTTCAGCTGCCTTATTTATCTGTATCTCCCTCGTGAGCTCGGGATTTATCAGGATATCCGAGAATATCTCCGAAAATGAGATATCCTCGATGTTTTTCTTGTAAATTTCGACGATATGTTTCCCGATGATCTCTTCCCTGGTGAGTCCGAAGAACTTCAGAAAGCTCTCGTTACAGAACACCATTTTATGGTTCTCGTCGAGTGCGAGGACAAGATCCGAAGAAATGCCGAGCATTGCAGATATGGGAATCCGGTGAGAGAGGAAGAAGACGCGTGCGGTCCCGTAGGAACAGCTCTCCACCTGGCCCGAGATGAGCAGGACCTCCAGGTACTTTGCCACCGAATTTCTGTTCATCTTCAGTTTTGAGGAGATCTCCGTTATCGTAAGACCGCGCGAGTTGAGCTTGAGCAGGACTTTGATCTTTGATATCGTCTCCTCTTCGAGTGCCATACCTTACCCCACCTTATCAATGATGATGTGTTTCGTGGAACTCCCATTAATTGTATCCCCCAAATTGTATCCCCATAAAAATATACCCGTGACAGTTTATTCGACCGTGACCTGACAGAAATGTCAGTTGCGTGTGGTAAGAAGGGCTCCGGATCGTCCGAAGAATTGTGCTCTTTTCGCGTTCCCGGACCTGAAGATACTGTCCGGGCATGAGCCGGATTCCGGGGAGACCCCCGCTCCGGATGATCCGACGTGGCGATGGCACTATCGGCCTGGATGTGACGGGCAGCGCGGAGAAAAATAACCAAAGCGCTCGAAATCAATAAAGAGGAATAATTTCCGGTGAAAATACCGCCGGATCAATGCCCGGCATATCAACCCGGCGCTGTGGGCATGCACCGTCGACATGCAGCATATTAGTGCATAAAAATATATTTAGACCGATATTATTCATCAATCAGCCATCGGGGGGAGAACATGAAACCCGATGGTGGGGGGTAAAAAAATGAATACTGCAGACCGCACAAAACACGCGACCGAAAGTACGAACGACGCCGAGATCTGGATACGATACGGCGATGAGATGATGCATAAGGGAGAGCTTCCAAAGGCCATGGAGTACTACGATCAGGCGCTTGCAAGTTCTTCGGTACACACGCTCGCTTCAGCATGGCACAGCAAGGCCAATGCCCTCGATTCCGTGGGAAGACATGATGAGGCGATCGCGTGTTACGATAATGCCCTTAAATGTGATCCACAGAACGCCGAGTGCTGGTTCAATAAGGGCCTGACCCTGAAGAAGGTCGGGAAAGAGGACGAGGGCCTCGCCTGCATCAACCAGGGCGTTCTGATCGCGATGGGAAGATAACACCTTTTTTCGAACTATTTTGGGACCATCCTGATCCTGGCTTCCGCTCTCTGCCACCTGCGATAGACCTGATGATCGGACTGCCTCATGATACAGGAGTCCGGTCTCTTACGGGAAGAATAACCGGACAGCCGGAAATCAAGAAAGGGGGAATATTACCTGGGGAAAATACTGCCGGATCAATGCCCGGCATTTCAACCCGGCGCTGTGGGCATGCACCGTCGACATGCAGCCTATTAGTGCATAAAAATATATTTAGACCGATATTATTCATCAATCAGCCATCGGGGGGAGAACATGAAACCCGATGGTGGGGGGTAAAAAAATGAATACTGCAGACCGCACAAAACACGCGACCGAAAGTACGAACGACGCCGAGATCTGGATACGATACGGCGATGAGATGATGCATAAGGGAGAACTTCCAAAGGCCATGGAGTACTACGACCAGGCGCTCGCAAGTTCTTCGGTACACACGCTCGCCTCGGCATGGCACAGCAAGGCCAATGCCCTCGATTCCGTGGGGAGACATGATGAGGCGATCGCGTGTTACGACAATGCCCTGAAATGCGATCCCCAGAACGCCGAGTGCTGGTTCAATAAGGGCCTGACCCTGAAGAAGGTCGGGAAAGAGGACGAGGGCCTCGCCTGCATCAACCACGGTGTCCGGATCGCGATGGGAAGATAACAACCTTTTTTCAGACCATTTACAGCCCCGGCTTCTCTCAACCCTGCTCTCCGCCGCCGGAGATCGAATTGATAGTGTGGCAGAATCCGCGATACGCAGGTCTGCTGATACGGGAAGAATAAATAACCCCCTGAAACATGAAAGGAATAATTTCCGGTGAAAATACCGCCGGATCAATGCCCGGCATATCAACCCGGCGCTGTGGGCATGCACCGTCGACATGCAGCATATTAGTGCATAAAAATATATTTAGACCGATATTATTCATCAATCAGCCATCGGGGGGAGAACATGAAACCCGATGGTGGGGGGTAAAAAAAATGAATACTGCAGACCGCACAAAACACACGACCGAAAGTACGAACGACGCCGGGATCTGGATACGATACGGCGATGAGATGATGCATAAGGGAGAGCTTCCAAAGGCCATGGAGTACTACGATCAGGCGCTTGCAAGTTCTTCGGTACACACGCTCGCCTCGGCATGGCACAGCAAGGCCAATGCCCTCGATTCCGTGGGGAGACACGAGGAGGCGATCGCGTGTTACGACAATGCCCTCAAATGCGATCCCCAGAACGCCGAATGCTTGTTCAATAAAGGCATCACCCTGAAGAAGGTCGGAAGAGAGGACGAGGGCCTCGCCTGCATCAATCAGGGTGTTCTAATCGCGATGGGAGGGTAACGACTATTTTTATTGAAAATGCCTCCGGCATTTTCATTTATACATGCATGCGTTTTTTGAAAAGAATCATATAATCTCTAAATAAATTCTGTGGAGCCGCGATTCCATCCGGACCGCCATTCACCACCGTCTGCGAAATAACGGAATATTATTTGTCTGTTTTTACTATGCCGTGCAACGGTGTATGGCATATGCTTATTGTACCGGGTGCCCGACACATTTCATGCCCTCAGAGAGGGCTTGGGGAAATATCTCTACGATGCGATTGGGCTCATTACGAACCGCATTGTACTTGGTACTCATTTTGCGATGGGGGGATCGCAAACCCCCTGGTTTTTAGAACGGCTCCGGTCCTGTTTCACCACACCCGGATTGAACCCGGACGACCACAATTTTAAGCCAGGCGGCTTCGATATACTACACTAAAGGCACGATGCACATGTGGAATCGATCAATCGGTGTCTGCCTGGTCCTGCTCCTGGCCCTGGCCGCGAGCGCGGCAGCCACTGTGGTCACCCTCTCTCCTGCGACCCTGGATCGCGGGGATACGGTGTTCATCTCGATACAGGACCTGGGAGACAATCAGACATTTTCAATCGGGATCGAGGGAAGGTTCGCGGTCCAGCAAGGCCAGGACTTCACCTTCGAGACCTCCCGGTTTGTGATGCCTTTTACGCTTGAATCAGGCCAGATCAAGGCAACCCTCTATGACACGGACTATAACGTGCTCGAGGTAAAAAAGAATGATACCACGGTGAAAAAAGTAGGAAATTCTGTGAACGGGGTCTTTTCAGCCTCGGAATCCGGGACGATCCCCGCAGGAACCTACGATTATCTGAGGCTCTCGGGAACCCCCTCCGCCGGTGCGGGTATCGTATCCTCGGGCATTTCCCTCGCGGGCGTGAAACGGGGGCCCGATAATTCCGAAATATCGTTCATCCCGGACGGTATCTCGGATGGGAGCATCCGGGTGAAGGTAACGATTGACGGGAACCTCGTCCTCGACAGGACCATCACCATTGGAAACGGAGTGCCGTCAGGCACCGCGTTCCCGACCGTATCCCCGACCAGTACCTCCGCTCCGTCCTCGGGAGGAGGTACCTCAGGTGGGAGCGCAGCAGTCATCACTGATACCGTGTCGCCGACCTCGGTGCAAACGACCGGGACAGTTCCGACAATTCCCGGAGATGAACCCGTGACGACGGTCGCGAGCGGAATTTCTACCACTGTGCCCCCGGCCGACGGGACCCCGATGCATACCGCCGTAACCACTCCCCAGCCTGCAGGAAAAATACCCCTCGGGTTCCTGACAATTCTTGGTGCACTCTGCCTGTCCGGACTTTTGTTCTTCATGAGACGCTGATACACACATGGACGAGCATAATGCGGGGGCCGGCGTCCTGGACGCGTTCTCCCCCCGGAATACCCCCCCGGACCTGGCTTTGGTGTATCTTTGGACCATCGCGAGCGCGGCGGTCATTTACATCCCGATAGTGAACGGGACGTTCCTCCGGGTTATCATCGCGCTCCCCATGATCCTCTTCTTTCCCGGGTATTCCCTTATATGTGCGTTATTCCCCGGGAAGACGGAGATCGACGGTATCGAACGGCTGGCGCTCTCATTCGGGCTCTCCATTGCAGTGGTTCCCCTCATCGGCCTGGTGTTGAATTATACTCCCTGGGGAATCCGTCTCGACCCCCTGGTGATCAGCCTGGCCATATTTACACTGGCTATGGCGATCGTGGCCCAGTTCAGGAGGGCGCAGATTGCTCCTGAAGCGCGGTTTTCGGTCCCTTTCAGGGGCTTGTCCGTTGCGTTCAAAGCCGAGTTTTTCGATCCTTCGGCAGGAAAGACCGACCGGGCACTCTCGGTCCTGCTCCTGATCGCCATCGCGGGCGCCCTGGTCGCTACCGCGTACGTGATCGCGGTGCCAAAGGAAGGGGAAAAATTCACCGAATTTTATATCCTGGGCAGCGAGGGTAAGGCCTCGGATTACCCCACCATGATCAGGACAGGGGATCCGCAGGAGGTGATCGTGGGGATCGGGAACCACGAGTACCGGAATGCGAGCTATTTCGTCGAGGTATGGCTCCTCGACAGGGAATCGGATCCGGCTTCGGGTGCCTCGTCCATCATTAAAATGGATGAGATGTCGCAGCAGAGGGTCGATCTTCCCGATAACCAGACCTACCAGGAGAAGTTACCGTTCAGGGTCAACGAGACCGGGTATAATCAGATCCAGTTCCTCCTGTTCATCGACCAGGCCCCCGGGGCAGAGGTCCGGGGACAGGACAGGATCAACGCGAGTTACCGGGACCTTCACCTCTGGATCACGGTACGGCCCCGGTGATGCAGAATATCCGGATACCCTGTTCTCTCTCCATAAGTTCGACCCTTGAGATTTGGTGGGGACGCCCGAGCGCCGCGGTGAACATGCACCCCGCCAGGGAGCATGCCCCGCAGGGATTCATGGTGCAGCACTTCGGGGATGCCGCGTTGATATACCTGCACCCCTCGAACAACCGGTAGCCTGTCAGGGTAACCACCCACTGGTCCCCTTCAAGGGCGGCGTGTGCCCCGGAGGCGATCTCGAGAACATCCTCGAAAACTTCCCTGATGGTAGAGGGCAGTTCCGACTCGTTTTCCGGGAGGATCAGGGAATGGTCGCGAAAGAGCATCTCCAGAAGCGGCTTCCCTGCCGGGACGAGTACCACGCCGGGGGTCCCGCCCTGGACCATGTAAGAAAAATCCCTGACCGGTTCGGGGGGGATCCCGTCGGCAACCGGTATAAACTGCCACAGGTCCCCATGATGAGCGCCCGGGAGTATCCAGGCATCACCCCTGACCCCCAGGTCCGAACACATCCGGGAGATATTGAGGCTCTCGGCACGGCCAAGGAGCGCAACCGCGCCCGGGTGGGGATTTTCTTCTTTCATGAAGGTAAGCATGAATATCCCCCCGAGGAAACAGCCCACCCCCGCCAGGAAAAGAGTTGCCGTGGTGATGTCAGACCGGTTGGTGAACCATGCCACTCCCAGGAGCAGTGCCGCCGCCCCGAGGATGATCCCCCCGGCAAGCGTATAATCAGAAAATCCTTTAACCTTCATGCTTCCCTCTGAACACGAGATTGATACGCTGTTCGTTCAGCAGCAGGAGTCCGGTGCCCGCCCCTGCGAGCACCAGCACGAGCAGGGGGAGGAGACCCGCATGGACCGGGATCATGAGCACCATCCCGGCAATTCCTGCTGCAACCAGCGATCCAAGCAGAAGATAGCCTTCCCGGGCCGACCAGGCGCGGAGTTCGATCCCCACCCCGAGACCGATAACCAGGAGTTCTCCTGCGAGCGAAAAAATGGGGCTGATCGCCGCGAGCAGGATAACAGGGGGCTGGCCCGCGCACACCGGATACACTCCTCCGAGATCCTTTCTCACCGATGCCAGAAGGACTGCAAGATAAAGGACCAGCAGCCCGGCGATCAGCAGAAATGCCTGGTTGTTCCATGATACGGCCACACCCGAGGCGACGAATGCCAGGCCCGCCACGACCGTGACCCCAAGTCTCCATCGGGAGATCATTTTATCACCACGGTGTCGACCCCGCGAATCATGGTGAGTTCCCCGCTCCCCCCTCCGTCCGGCAGCGCAGACGGTACCTGGAGCACCGTCTCGCACCCTGCTTGCCGTGATTGGAGGACCAGCGATCGAAGATGGCTGAGATCGCCCTGGTACAGGCTGAACACATAGACGGCAGAATTTTTCCTCGCTCTCATCACGTTCCTGACCTGCAGGTCGAAGGTCGGGGTGCGCATGCCGGGAAGGAATCCCCGGTAGACCTCCGAAAGGCGGAGGAGATGGTCATCCACCCCGCCAGGTCCGTTTCCGCCCGTTAATTCCGTGCGTTCCTGCGCGATCTTTACCTGCATCCCCCGTGCGGACGAGGGTTCAAGGCTCCGAAAAGAGGAATACACCCGTGGCATCCGGCCTGCTTCATCGATCAGCCGCCGGGCATGGAGCGTTGACCTTTCGGCAGGAACGAATTTTATCAGGTTCGGGCCCGAGATGAGAAGCAGCCCGCAGGAATTATCGTACACTCCCCCGCGGATGATCGCATCGTTGACCGCACCCAGGATCTGGTCGAACGCCGCCGGATTCCCCTCCTGTCCGGGACCGGGAAGGTCGATAACCAGGAGGGGAGGGGCGCCCGCCAGCCCCGCATATTCCCTGACATATGTTTTTCCATGTTTGGCAGTGAGTTTCCAGTCGATGGCCCGTGGGTCGTCCCCATCCCTGTACAGCCGGAACGCCCGGATTCCATACCCCTTGAGCGGGGTAATCCTCTCGAGCTCCCGCTCCCCCGTGCCTTCCAGGCCTGATTTCCCTGAAAACTGGTTGAGCGGTTCGACAAATACCGCAGGTCTCCTGAATGAATCTCCCGACAGGTGCACGCGGGCCGAAAAAAAAGGGTCTTTCACTGCGATTGTGATCCCGCCGAAGAGGAGCTCGCCTGTGGCAAAATAGGCCAGCCTGTACCGGAGTGTAGAGCGGTCCGGGTAACCGGTACCCGTGGTCCTCCAGGTGGTATCCCCCTGGATTACCGATCCCCCGGGGGGTGTAAGGTCGGTGAGCTCGATGCATGCCCCTTTCGGCGCAACGAGAGAAACGGTGGTTTCCACCGAGGTACTGCCCCCCTGCCGGAGAATGAGATTTTCTGTCCGCCGGCTGCAGGTGGCTGATGCGGCGGTCGAAGCGAGTGCGTGCTGGAACGCGACTGCTCTTGCACCCGCAACGATGAGGATCATTGCTCCTGCCATCACGGCTGCAGGGTCGTCAAAGATCCATGCGTAAATCTCCATGGTCACGGCAAGGACTGCCAGGGCCGAAAGGGCAGGGGTGGGCCGCACGGGCTATGGCACCTCTACGTTCCCGACGATCTCCCCGATGATCTGGGAGACGGTCAATTCGGAGATCTCTGCCTCTCTCTCGAGGATTATCCTGTGTTCGAGCACCCTCGGTGCGAGCCACTTGACATCGTCTGGAATTACGTAGGTCCTGTTATTCAGGGCGGCGAGCGCTTTGCTCCCCCTGACCAGCGCGATTGACGCCCTGGAACTCGCCCCCAGGTGGATATCGCTGTGTTTCCTGGTGGCCATCACAAGGTCCCGGATGTACTCCAGCAGGTGCTCTTCGATGAATACCTCGCGGGTCGCATCGACGTAGCGGTTGATCAGATCAGCATCCATTACCGGTTCCAGCTGATCGTAATACGTTATCCAGTCCAGGTTTCCCTGATGTTCGCGCCGGATGATCTCCATCTCCCCGTTTTCGTCCAGGTGGGAAAGGACCATGCTGAACATGAACCGGTCTTTCTGTGCCTCGATCAGGGGAAAGGTCCCTTCGAACTCGAAGGGATTCTGGGTGGCGATGACCATGAACGGGGCGTCGATGGGGATCGTTATCCCGTCGATCGTCGCCTGCCGTTCGCTCATCGCCTCGATAAATCCGCTCTGGGTCTTCGGTGCGAGCCGGTTTATCTCGTCGATCAGCAGGAAATTGGTAAAGATGGGTCCTCTTCTCAACGAAAATTCCTGGGAATCGGGTTCGAAGATCCGTACCCCGATAATATCCGCGGGCTGGCTGTCCACCGCACACTGGAACCGCGAAAATCCGCATCCCGAAATTTTCGCGAGTGCTTTGACGATGGAGGTCTTGCCGGTACCGGGTGTCCCTTCGACAAGGAGGTGCCCCCCCGAAAGCATTCCTACCATGCAAAGGAGGATAAGGTCTTCGTTTCCCACAACGAATTTTCCCATTCGGTCAAGGATCTCGGAATAAATATCAGGGATCCTGGCGAGTTCGTCTTTTAAATCAGTCATGAACCACCCCGCTTCTTTATCGTCCGATAGATTGCCATTACCCCCAGAACAGTGAGAAGAAGCGCAACGGCCCTGATAAGGGTCGTGCTTTTCATGATGTTTATCAGTCCGATCGCTCCGTCCTCGGATCCCGTCATCCCATGCACCTGGTCGATCATCACGCCTCCCGGTGCTGCGGTGAGGATCCGCTCCACCAGCGCGTGGTTTCCTTCACATGCGGGGGGGTCAAGCATCCCGTTGATGAAGATACTTGGGTCCGCCAGTACATAGATTGTGCCATTCCCGAGTGTCTCCGAGCTCATGATCGTGGAGCGCGAGAGCGCTTCTCCCCCGTCCAGCCTGCCGTTGCCGTTTTCATCGACCCAGGTCAGGAGCGAAGTCTCGAGCATCGGGGACCCGCCCCTGACGACGGCCGGCCTGTTAAGACATATCGTCTGCAGCCCTTTCACGAGGGGATCTTCGCCCGCAGGATATGCATCCACCGACGAAGGATCATTGTACTCCCTGTCGGCACTGGACACGTTTACCGCGGAGACGCGGAGCGTGCTCCCGAGAGCGGAAAGGATGCCGTTGCTTTCGCCGCGGTCGTCGGCAAGGAGCAGCAGATTCCCCCGGTTCAAATATTCCCGGTATTTCGTCCGTTCATCCTGGGTAAGGTCACCGCGGGGGGCGATGATCAGGAGCATCGACCCCTGTTTCCCGGAAAGTTCCGATGCGGAATACAGATCCGTGCCTCCGTGTGCCTCAATCATTCCGGCGAATGCGGAAGTCCCGTTCCAGCCCGGGTTATACCTGCTGTATTCCAGATTGGTAGTCGAGAACTGGAACGCCACCAGGATCACCGCTCCGGCAAGTACCGCCCCTGCAATCCACCAGTATGACCTAATGCTCATCACCTTCCAGAACCCCCGCGGTTGCGGAGAATGCCGCGCCGATACGGTCTTTCTCATCCTGTCCCGCGATCGCCCGATCGTACCGGACCTTCTCGTATATCTGGGTAAATATCCGGAGAGGTGAGAAGAATGCTCTCCCTTCCGAAGATTTTACCATCTCCCGGGCGGTGATCGACCTTTCGTGCCGCAGCCCGAGGCGGGCGGTTATCTCCGTCCGCAGGAACAGGAACAGCAACCGCGCAGCTTCCCGGGAATTTTCTTCCCTCCTGTAGTATTCCAGAGTCTCGTCCGCCCGGATTGCAAACGGGACCGCGGAGGTTTCCGGGGCGGCCCCCGGAGTCCCCGGGAGCGGGGAGACCGTGATTTCACCCGGCGGGAATTCACCTGGCAGGGACCTGTACGGGATCCCGGGCCTTCGCCTGAGATAATAATAAGCCCCGCCCGAGGACGCCGCGATGACGATGGCGCCAAAAAGGATGGAATAAAGGCCGGGAATGGTCACAGGGGCATCTTCAGGCCTGACTACAATGTGACGGCTCCCGCTCTCCGACGGGCCGAGCGGAAGGCCCAGTGGCGTAAAAACAGCCTTAATATCGTGTTCCCCGGCCGCGAGAGGAATCACCGCCTGATAACTACCGTCGTTCCCTGTGACGACTTTTCGGGTCACCTTTCCATCGACAAGTATGCTCACCCCTGCTCCTGTCACCGGACGGTCCGGTGCGGAAAGGACCCCGTACGCCGAATAGCCCCCTTTCCCCGGCGAGGGGGAGGCAAGGGTCAGGGTCGTGGGGAGCGTCTCAACGGTGAAGGAATGGATATCCGAGAACGTACTATCCCTGAATGTGACGAACACGGTATGTCCTCCCGCGCTCATGGAATCGATATACACCCGGTGGAAGAACATCCCGGAAGAATCTGTAAACACGCTCGCCTCCTGACGGGAGTCGATGAATATGGCGATCTCGACCCCCGTGGTCTGTGGCCCGGAAAGGAATCCCGAGATCACCAGGGTATCGTGATAGAATACCACCGGGGGCGAGGTCCTTAGGGTGATCCGGTAAGGGTCATCAACGGGAACCGGGAGATCCCTGCTCCTGGTATCCTGTTCTTCCTCGATGCTCCTCACTATCTCCTCGAAGATCTGATGACTTTCCTGGTACTCCGTGGTATCGAGTTCCAGGTCTTCCCCGGTCCGGGTCATCGGTTCGCGCTGTGACTCGTAATCCGTGAGCAGTCCGCGGACTTTTTTCCTTAGTGCCTCCCCTTCATACGTGATGCTGGTCATCGCCTGAGGATCGTTGGAATCCCTGAACCGGACCTCGAGTGTACGGAGTTCGTCCAGCCTGGAGGTGCTGTTGAGGAGCTCGTTCATGATTTCCAGGTTTTTTCGGTTCATGCGTCGGAACTCCTCGATCTCGCTCTCCGACATCTCCAGGTTCACCACAAGCGTGTCGAGCGACCTGGCCATCTCGGAAAATTCCTCGAAGTCCCGTTGCGCCAGGTCCAGGTCCCCATACCTGATGTTCACCATTACCGTCCCGGGTGAGTCGAGCAGATCGCTCATGAGGGGCAGAAGACGTTCGGCCTCGTTGTTGCCGGTCTTGTCCAGCCCCGCAGGGTTGGTATGCGACGGCGTGGAGCCGTCGAACGAGGGGTTATAAAGGAGCGGGGAGGCCGCGTGCATGCCGACGAAAACCAGTGCGAATGCCGTGAGCACCGAAATAACGACTATTCCAGCGAGTGCCCGGGTCATCGACTCAATATCTCCAGTACTTTCTGGGCGACGATTGCCCCGAAGATGATCACGCCGGCAGCAATTACGAACCTGAGATATTTCAGGTACCGTGGGGTGGCCGAGGCACCGGATACCAGCTCCACTATCACGAGAATACCTATCAGCCAGAGTACGAAGAATATTTCCAGATCGAGCGTCCTGGCAAGGAGCATGAACGCAATTATCAAAATTAACCAGAGCGTGAGTGCCAGGAGGGCGATCCTCTTTTTATGCATCCTTTTTAGGAGATATGACTTTTCTCCAGATGAGGGTATCGGAGGTTTTGAAAAGTCTGCCCTTCATCCGGGGTAGGAAAAGGTTAATGCGGTTCAGGCCAACCCCTGCACTGGCGATATCAGTATGGAGACGCGAAGTGGTGCGCTCGTGCTGATCATGGTGGCGATCCTTCTGGTCGCCCCCGGTCAGGCATTCGTTGCACGAGAGTTGACAATCTCCCTGGACGATCAGGGGGACGCAGAGATACAGTTCGACTATTCCCTCTCGTTCCTGGAAAATGTTGCCATATTCCTGCGAATAGCGGACCCGGGAAAGGAGTTGAAGTCCGCACTGGAATCGAATCTCCATAAAAACGTGGAGATACAGAACGTGGGGAATACCCGGGCCGAATTCACGGTGGAACAATTTGCAACCGTGAGGGAGGAGAATGGAGAGGTGATCATGAACACTCCCGGGCTCTCATTTGCGTCTGCCGAGCAGGCCCTGAATGGGTACTGGTTTGCGCCGCTGGTCAGACCGGACTTTTCCCCCGACCGGACAATTGTCCGGTTCCCTGACGGATACCAGGAAGTATTTTACGACTCCACAGGAATTCCGCCCCTTTCGAGGGCACTCCCCTGAATTTTTTTGGAGACACTCCCGCAGGGTTCGTTCCGGGGGTATCCGATGGTGTGTCCCGGCGATTTGCAGGTATTGAGTGAGCGATACTCTTCAGGATTAAATTTTTTTAAAGGAATATCGAAGCCGCCGGCTGTCATAATGAATGGTTCGGCCGGGAACTCACGGAGCAGGGAAAAAAGATTCGGGACCTGGTTGACGTCCTCGCATTGAGACGTTCTTTGAGGCTCTGTCTCCGCCTCTTGGGCAGCCCCCGGGCGCGATATCAACAATTGACTTTATTGACATCCTTATTACGTGACGTTCTTGGGGGCTTCGCCCCCGCCACTGTGGCAGCCCCCGGCGCGACATTCCTGGCAAAACACTACCCTGTGCTGAAGTCGCTTAATTTCAAATAGAAAAAGATTCTGGGCCTGCGACAGTCCAGGCATATCCCGTTGGGGCGCCGCAGCGGTGGGGCAGAGCCCCTGGAGCGTCATATGCGAGAGATTTGATCTATCCCTGGCAAGCCTTGAAAATACACTCATAAATGAAGGAGATCGAGGATGCAACAGAGCAAAACAATTCGTAAATAATCCGTGTAAACAAGAGCGCGGAGGAATTTAAAAAAGTGGGATTTCAGCAAAAAATCAGGTGGTTTGTTGGGCCCGGAACCGCGAAAGCGCGTTCTGGATAAGCTCACCCCGGCTCGAAGAATCGCGTGCCCCGATCTCCTGGAGAAGGGCTCCTGCATCGGTGACTGTCGTACTCTCCTCGTATTCGTTAAGGAGACCGATGTTATTGAATACGCTCCCACTGGTACCCGTTACGGGAATGCTCTCGCGAACGAGCCGTATCGTGGGGACTCTCGTCGTCCTGCCACTAGATACGGTCACCGTCGTGCTGTAGTCCCGGTACCCGTCTTTTGTTACTTTCAGTGTGTGGGTGCCCGCGGTTACTCCCTGGATAGTCAGGGGTGTGAGCCCTTTGTACTGGTCGTCCAGGTATACCGCAGCGCTCCATGGAATGGATATTACGGAAATTGCCCCCGTTTCCGGCCCCTCTTTCGTGAGCTTTATTCCGGTGAGCATGGTGATCCGCTGTGCCTGGACATTCACCGTCTTTTTCCACGGCACATACCCGTCCTTGGTGAGGGTCACGATCCGCTGTCCCGGCGGGACATCGACGATCATTGCCGGGGTCATGCCGTAGAGCACCCCGTCGATGAATACCCCGGCACCGGACGGGTTCGAGGTTATGTAGATCCTTCCGCTCCTTGAAACGGGAGAGCCGATCACGATCTCATCCGAATCCGCTACTTCCCCGTCGGCGACGAGGGTAAAGCGAAGGGTCCCCGGGTTGGAGGCAAGGATGGGCACCTCGAACGTCCCCTCCGACGGACCGCCGGTCTTCTGGCCTGCTATCTCTCCGCTGAATACCACGTTGCGCGCGGCAGAGAGTGCGGTGGACGAGTCCTCCACCTGCCAGATATCTCCTCCCTCCTCGGCGTTGCTCGAAACCGCCGATTTCGAATAGGTCCCGTCAACCGAGGGCCCTTCGAACGTGATCTCGTCATAGCCCTCCTCACCCGGCTCGTTCTCCCATTCACGGATTACGATCCGGTTATACGCGGTATTCTGGTTCTTCACGGTAAAGGTCACGATCCCGAGGTCGAAGGGCAGGCTCACGTTTCCCGCCCTGAAAAGGAAGTCGGACCCGGGGTCCACGTCCATGAATGCCTGGACCCGGAGGGAACAGTTCGTTCCATCAGGTAGTCCCGAATAATGTACGCTCACTGTTCCCGACTGGCCGATCTGGTGCGGATCGACCGTGACCGAAACGGCAGCGCAGGCCGGAACGGCAAGAATGAGTATTAAAACCCCCCAGACTAATATCAACCGGTTCATACTAGTATCAACCAAATAATCCTAGCGTTTGTGAGATAAATAAAATTACCTGAATTAATTTTCAGCACCCTCCTCCTCACCCGTGAGGCAGGATTTTTGGAAAAAAAAACATCCGCGCGGCCACATCGGGAGATTTATCAACTCCTGCACCAAGGAAGTCAACAGGGATTCAGACCAATGGCCCGGGGGGGGTTTGGACTGACGTTAGTGCTGTTTGTAGATGACGAACCCGGATTGTGTGATCTCGCAAAAGAATACCTCGAGGCATCGGGAGACTTTCGGGTCAGGGCTACGGGGAACGCCGGCGATGCCCTGAATGCGCTGGCGAACGAGAATTTCGACGTCGTCGTAGCGGATTACTTCATGCCCGGGACAACGGGGATCGATCTCCTGAAAAAAGTCCGGGAGAAAGGAAACGAGATCCCGTTCATTATTTTTACCGGAAAAGGCAGCCAGAAAGTGGCGATCGAAGCCCTGAACCTCGGAGCCGACTATTACCTGAAGAAAGGCAGGCACCCGCGCACCCAGCTTGCGGTCCTTCGCGAACGCATCGAACATGCGGTCAAGGCGAGAACAAGTGGGCACAGCCTGACAGATCTTGTGAGAATTGTGCAGGCGATCCCGGACCCTGCATGCCTTTTCGATCGCGACGGGCGGATCGCCGAATGGAACGTACACATGCAGAAGTTGACCGGCCTCCCTGCGGAATCAATGCGCGGTCGCGCGGACCATCGTCTCGCAGAGGTGCTCTTCGGATCGGCGCGGCCCATTCTCGCCGACCTGGTCCTCGCGCCAGGTGAACTGCAATCGCGGTATTATTCCGATATCAGAACCGAACCGGACGGGGGAATGACGGCCCGGGCCGAAGCACCACCGGGCTCCCTCGGAGCACGTTGTGAAGAGCATGTCCGGGTCTACCTGGACGATAGAAACACCCTGACCGGAATCGTGGAGGTCGTCAGGGTGAAAGGAAGCACGGAGGATTCCCAGGTATCACGGAAACAGGCGGAGTCTGTGCGTACTTCGCCGAGGATTGTGATCGATTCGGAGGGGACAATTCTTTCGATCACACACTCTGCACGGGTATTATCGGGCACGGAAGGAAAAGAGGTGAAAAATATACGGGAGATCCTGCATGCCCAAAGTCACCCCGCGCTCGAGAGCGATCTCAAAACGCTTGAAAAGGTCCCGATAGGTCTTATCTCCGAATATGTGATGTGCGCACCCGAAGGAATGAAAAGGGTGACTGCACGACTCTCGCGGACGATTCACGAGGGGCGTGAATCATTTGCCGTTACCCTCAAACACAGCGAACGGTACTGACCTCGCGCTCTCGTGACGGGCCCCTTCCCGGCCCGGGCAGAAAGCGGTTTCGTTCCAACAGGCGGCCTGGCATACCGCACCGGGCCAGACCTGAACACGGCGGGGGGATCCCTTCTTCCTTCCGTTCTCCGTGATCCAATCCGAAGATCCCTTGTTTTTTATCACACGGAGCACAAGAGCTAGACATGGACGTGGAGGAATTCGTTCGCCGGAGGATCGCGCGGGGAGAGGACGTGTCTTCGGTACGTGAAGATCTCGTGAGCCTTATAAAGGAGTACAAACCCGGTGTGCAGTCCTCCTATGCGCGGGAATTTTCGGATGCGGTCATCGAGGAGGTCAGGAATACCACAGGGCTTTCCGGGGACCTGTTCTCGTTCTCCCCTGCAGGGGTGAAGATGGGTGAATTCGGGGTGGGTTCACGCGGCACGGGCGACTTTTTTGCCCACCGCCAGATTGCCAGGATCATCGGTAAGACAGGGGCGGTGGTGGGGGTCGACGAGATGGACGATGCGGGGGTCGTCCCGCTTGCCCGCGTCCCGGGGGAAGTCCCCGGCAAAGAACAGGGAAATGCCCGGTACGTCGTGTGCACGGTCGACGGGATGCACTCCCGGCTCTCGGATTTTCCCTTCCTCGCCGGATTCCATGCCACGAGGGCCACGCTCCGTGACGCGTACGTGATGGGTGCAAGACCGATCATGCTGTTCTCAGATATCCACGTCGCCGACGATGGCGACGTGGCAAAGATATTCGACTATACTGCGGGAATAACCACGGTGGGAGAGGCGATGGGTGTCCCCCTTGTGAGCGGATCGACGCTCCGCATCGGCGGGGACATGGTGCTCGGGAACCGTATGACGGGGTGCGTAGGGACGGTAGGGATCGCAGGCCATCTCACCGCACGAAGGGGCACTGCTCCCGGTGATGTACTGCTCATGACCGAGGGCGCGGGAGGAGGCACCATTGCCACTGCCGCCCTGTACTCCGGGTTTCCCGAAGTGGTCGAGGAGACCATCAACCTCCATTTTCTTACCGCGTGCGAGACGCTGCTCAAGGACCCGGTACTGCACCGGATCCACGCCATGACCGACGTGACTAACGGGGGGCTCCGGGGAGATGTGCACGAGATGGCCCAGACGGCAGGGTGCAGGATCGTGGTCCGGGAGGATCGTGTGGCGGGGCTTGTCCAGCCCCGGGTGAGAGAACTCCTGGAGAGGCTCTCCATCGATTACCTTGGGGTATCCCTCGATGCGCTGCTCATCGTCGCCCCCCGGGAGGCCGCTCCCGCAATCAGCACGGTAATCTCATCCGCCGGGGTCCGCATCGAGGAGATCGGTTGTGTCGAAAAAGGGGTTCCGGAGGCGCTTCTCGAGACAGATGACGGGAGAAGGGACTTTTCCCCCCGGTTCCGGGAAGCGGCGTATACCCCGGTCAAGAAGGTGGTCGACCGGACCGCCCGGGATTTCGACGAGATGAAGAACCTGGTGGAAGCGGCTGCCCTGGCGGCAATCCGGAAGAAAGAATCCGTACTGAAAAGGATAACACCATCTGGCGAATAAACCGAACGATATCTGGTCAATCCGGGTATGCAGCCGGGAATATGCCCCCGGTTGGCAACCCGCCTTTTTCAGCGTCTGCACGGGTGTCCGGTGCCTTTCCCGGATGTTCCTGTTCACGGGAAGAAACCGGGTCCTTTTGAACCCTGAATATCTCATTCGGGCTTTCGTGCGAATGCCACCAGGTTGTAGGCCAGGTAGGGAATATGGGTCTCTACGAAGGGCTCGAATTTTTTCGCGAGATGGAACAACGGCCTTGCAAGGCTGACGTGTGCGAACGAGATCCGTTTCACCGTGATCTGACGGAATCCCGCCTCCCGGAGGAGAGACCCCATCTCATTCCCGGAGTAATAGCGTTCCCCGAAATTCCCCATCCCGACGTGGGTCACCCCCATCACCTCGCCAATCTGGTAGACTGCGGGCAGGCCCGTGGTAAAGAGGTTTTTCCCCAGCGTGCATATTGCGATGGTCCCTCCCGGGGAGAGGATCCGAAACGACTCTTCCAGCACCCGGTCAGGGTTTCGGAGATAACTGAACGCAAGGAGGCTCGCGACGACGTCGAAACTTCCGTCCCTGAAGGGCAGGTGTTCGGCATTTCCCATGCAGAGACTCGAAGAAGGCGATCTCTCCTGTGCCCTGTTCAGCATCATCCGGCTGATGTCGAGCCCGACGCCATCACCGCCCGTGGACCGGTACCTGGACAGGAAGAGGCCTGTACCGCATCCGAGGTCGAGGAGCCTTTTATCCCCGGGTAATCCCTCCATGACGTGCCGGCTGATGTGGCTGTAATATGCTCTCCCGCCGGAACGGTCGTACCTCCGGTCATAGATGTGCGCGACTTCGTCGTAATGGCGCTGGACCTTACTGACCGCTTTCACGGGAAAATACCTCCTGCCGTATCTTCATCACCAGGGCGTTGAGTTGCAGGTATTCGTTGTTGCAATGACCGAGAATATAGTCCGTTTCGCCGAGGGCGCGGGAGATCCTGGGATCGTTATACACCCGTTTCGTCACGTTGCGGAGCTCCATGATCACTTCCCGGGCAGAGAGCCCGTATTCGATCATGAGCGTCTCGATCCGGCGCACGGCCGCCTGCATATCCCCGCTTTCCACCGCGGAAAAGATCGCTCCCGCAACCTGGCCGGTCTCACTCTGGGACCAGCGGACGAGGTCCGGGGGTTCGTTCGATTCCACCGAGATCTGGAGGAGCATGATTGCTTTCCGCAGGTCGCCCCGTGCGGCCTGTGCAATGAGGTCCAGGGTGTCGTCGGGGCAGCGCTCCGGTGCAAGCCCTTCGGCGGATCCGATGGTCCGAAGCTTCGCAAGAATGAGATCATCCGCGAGCGGTGCGAAGAACACGGGGAGACATCTCGACCTGATGGCGGGAATGATCCCCGAGGGCTGGCCTGTGATGTACACGAATCTGCAGGTCCCGCTGTACCGTTCCATTATCCTGCGGAGCCCCTGCTGGGATTCGCGGGTAAGCGCCGAGGCCCCCTCGAAGACCATCATCCGGAATTCGCTGTCAAGCGGCCGGAGCGAGGCGTACCACCTGATGATATTTTTGAAATTGTTCAGCAGGCTTTGATCCTTACGGTAAATATGCGCGTAGCGCTCGTTCTCCTCGAGATACTTCTTCCCCTGCTCGAAGAGGTCCCCTGCCTGGATGACCGTGAGGTTCTCCGGGTAGCGATCGCCGTAGAGTGCCCGGGCCAGACACTCGACGCCTGCCGTTTTGCCGGTTCCATGGGGGCCGGTGATGAGGAGATGCGGGAGGTTCCCGGTCGCGGCGAAGGTGCCCAACAGGTCCACCGCTTTTTCCTGCCCGATTATCTCCCCAAATGACCCGGGGCGGTATTTTTCAATCCAGAGCATGGGCAAGATTCCCCTCCATCACCCGCAGTGCAGATTTCAGGAACCGGGTGTTGTCGCACTCACGGATAAATTTTGTCGCCTGTTCTCCAGGGATTTCACCGCAGGCCCGGGTGATCTGCGGGAGTGCCCGGGTGAGTTCGTCAACGATGGTGAGGCTCGCGGTACGGGAGGTCCTCGAAAGAGGGTTCAGGTCGATCGTTATAACCGTTTTTCCCATCGATCGGAGCGCCTCGCACCGGTCTCCGTCCTCGAGCGGGACGAGGATGACATCGGATTCATAGATCCCCTGGCGGAGACACCAGGCGCGATCGTGCGAAAGGGGAAGCAGCCGCTCGAACGTCCCGGACAGGACCCTGACCCCGTGATCTTCGAGGAGTCCCGTGATCAGGGTCATCCTTTCCTCCGTGCGGTGGAAGAGGTTCACCTCCACGCTGGCACTGGAGGCCTGCTGCAGGTCGCGGATCAATCCGGCAGCGAGTGCGGCCGTGTTGCCATTGACCGATATAACCGGGTTCTTTGCAGTTATGAGAAAAGCCGCAGCGGTTTTCTCCGCGAGGAGGGCACTTTCTGAGGTTCTCTCGCCGAGCAGGTAGTCGAATGCCTCGCCTCTCCCGTGTGCCGCGATTCCTTCAAGGCTTACGATACCTTCCCGTGCGCAACGGGCGATCCGCTCCCGCGCGACGAGCGACCTGTACCGGGGATGGTCGGGGGGGATCATTCCTGCACCTCCAGGATACGGACCCCCTCGCCCGCGACACCGAGAGAAAATGCTTCGCCGAGACCGGAGAGTACTTTTCCCGCCCGGTCTCCCATTGCAAACACCCCGTTCCCGAGCATGGTCATGCTCGCCGGTATTTCCTTCGCATCGCAAAGGGAGAGCGCCTTCCGGACCGGAGGGGTGATCAGCCCGCTCGCCTCGGCAAACTGCCGGGACAGTGTGAAGAATTCTTCCGGAGACCCGGGACACCTCCCCGGGAACGCCCGGGTTATCCTCTCCAGTGACTCGGCGGAGGTGAGGACAGTGGGCGAGGGAAGGGCACTGAAGGTGACCGCAACGAGGTGCAGGTCCGCGTCCCGGTCCCTGTGGATCTCTCCCGGGATACCCGGCCCGGTGCGGCAGTCCCTCCCCCCGGCCTGGCAGGCGGCCACGTCGCCAAGCCCCGTCCGGTGCAGCACCTCAGTCTCGTGTGCGAGTCCTGCACATTCTCTCCGGGAGAGGCCGAGGTCGTGGAGGGCGTTGAGGGCGAGCGCCGAGGCCATGAGTGCAGCGGCGGAGAGGCCGAACCCCGCCCCGATGGGAAGATGACATTCGGTGACGATCCTCGACCCTACCCCCATCTTTTCCATCAGCGACTCCACCGGTGCCGAACCGTCCCTCGATTCGAGAATTGTCCCGTGAAGGTCTTTTCGCACTATCCGGACCGCCGGGGAACGATCAGGAGTCGCGACCACCGTGACCCCCTCGTCGATCACCACTCCGGCGCCTAGGCTTCCGGTTGTGGCCGGGTCCCCGGTGAATACCGGTTTGAAATACCCGGATATATGACCCGGGCAGAACGCCCGTACTTTCCCTGGCATGGTAACGCACCTTCGTACGGGAAACAGCGGGTCTCCCGTGCATGTTCTTACTTTTTTAAAGAAATCAGATTAATATGTCCCCGTCGGAGGGCAGGGTATCAGGAATGCCTGTCCCCGCGCTCCCGCAGCCTGATGACTGCATCCCAGATCCCGGCCGCGACCTCTTCTTTGGTCCCGCAGAGAAACTCGCGGTCTTCCCGGGAGAACAGGATTATGCTCGAGTTCTCGGAACCCAGGGCCTCAGGCGAGTTCACTGCCACGAGGAGCGTTCCTTGTTCGACCATTTCGCGGGCACGCTCCTCCTCGTCCCACCCGAGTTTGAATCCTATGGAGGGTATCCCGTACCGTGCGATCACTTCATCGAGGATCTTCGGCAGGGGGTCGAGCGCGATACTGACCGGAGTACCGCTCGGGATTTTACCGTGTACTCTCGCAGGAGCAAAATCCGATACCGCGGCGGCACTGATGTAATAATGGAAATCCCGTGATTCGCAGAGAGAGTTGATCGCCTCCCGCATCTCAACGGCGCTGCTGCAGCCGACGTTCTCCACGCACGGGAACAAATCCCGGTGGACCACCGTAACCTCCGCGCCCAGCCTCCAGGCCTGGAGGGCGAGTGCCCTGCCCATTTTTCCGGATGACCGGGTGGTAAGAACCCGCACGTCATCAACCGGTTCCTGGCACGCTCCGCTGGTAATGAGCACCTTCTTCCCTGCGAGAGGTTTTCCGAGCAGCTCGCGTTCGCACCGGAGCACTATCTCCTCGATCGAGGCGATCTTAGCCCGGCCTTCCTCCATCCTGGGAGAAATCACCACGATCCCCCACGAGCGCAGTTTTTCGAGGGCGTCCAGGACCGCAGGGTGGCGGTACATGCTCTGGTGCATCGCCGGGGCAATCACGACGGGCATCCCCCGGCCGATCGCGGTTGTTGCGAAGGTGGTCACCGGGGTATCGTCTATGCCTGCGGAGATCTTGCACAGCGTATTGGCGGTGCATGGTGCGACCAGAAGGAGATCTGCCGTTCCCCCTTCGCCGCAGTAGTCAACGTGCTCCACCTTTCCCGAAATCCGGGTTACGGTCTCGTTTCCGGTAGCGTACGTGAGCGCGTCGGGATGAATGATCCCCGTGGCCGCAGGGCTCATGACCCCCGCAACCGTTACGCCCCTTCTGCGCAGGGCATGGGCGAGGCGGATAGTCTCGACCGCCGCGATGCTGCCGGTCACGGCCAGGACGATCGTATGTCCTTCCAGTGGGCTGCCCGGGTTCATGCGAGTATCACGTCCTGTACATAATGCCAACGGTGCGGTGCATATTTCTTTACCTTCCGGGGGGTGATAGTCCCGGTAAAGCCGGCCTGGATGAGCGCTTCACCGAGGTCGGGGGGAGTACTTCCTGCACTGTGCACGTGGAGTACAGTCCCCGGACCCGCGTGGTGCAGCGCCGAATCCAGGAACTGCACGCTCTCGAAGTGTCCCATGAGGATCCGGTCGTACGTCCCGCGGAGGAGATCCCGGCAATCGCCCTGTTCCGGCTTTACGCGGCCAGTGACCGCGTTTTCCCCGACATTTCTCACCAGGTAGCGGTAGGCCAGGGGATTTATTTCCATCGCATGGACTTTTGCACCTCTGCGGGCGATCGGGAGGGTAAAATAGCCTATCCCGGCGAACATGTCTGCCACCCGTTCGCCCTGCCGGAGATTCGCGCACAGCCGGGCTTTCTCTTCACGGTTTCCCATAGAGAACATAAGGTGGCGTGGGTCGAGGTGATAACGTATTCCGGCCTCGTGATGGCAGACTTCTCCCACGGTGCCGTAGACCACCTCAGCCCGGGGGATCCTTTCGCATCCGTCGCAGGAGTGCACCAGGAGTACCCCCTCCGCGCCGGTCCATTCCACGATTTCACGGATCTCCTTCTCCGAGGGGTCTTTTCCGTGAAGGACCGCCACGTTTCCCATGAGATAGTAACCCCGCCCGGAGTACGGAGTCCTCGGAGAGAGATCGCGGGTGAAAGAATAACCTTCCCTGACCGGAACATACGCAGTGTTGCCTTCCACCCAGACCCTGCGTTCCTCATCCCGCCAGACCGCGCCCCGGATTTTTCCGAGTTCCTTCACCCCGACCTCGCGTACTCTCATGCTTTTCCCAGCAGAACGATCTCTTCAGCGTCGTGTAACAGTTTTACCGTATCCCCGGGGGCAAGGTCCATGAAAGGGCCGACGAGACATTCCCGGGTGACCCCCGATACCGGGTCGAGGACCCCGATCAGGTCGGACTCGCGGTACACCACCATGTGCGATTCCGCATCCCTGGCATTGCCCACCAGGCGGAGGTCCGCGTCGTCTTTCGTGGTCTTCATTGATCCCGAGGAAAGGTCGAAATACCGTATATTATGCCCTTCGGTCTGTTGCACCTCGCCATAGCGTTTCGAAAGCCCGATCACGTCCCCCCGCACAAACCGCGGAAGGCGCACCGAGTAGGTGATCCGGAAGATCTGGCGACCGGCTTTCTCCCCGACCAGTTTCGGGTGCGTCGACCATTTCCCGCCAAGCCTGGCCACAATGGCGTTGGAGATCTCCTGGCCTATCTTCTGGGAGCCCACGGTGATGTCCAGCCCGTCCCTGCTGTCGGTCATCTTCGATATGAACGAGAGACGTTCGCCCCCCTCCTGGAGGGTCTCCTCCATCTCCTCGGCGATGCGGGCGGCAGCGGCGATCTCGAACGGGTACGGCTTCCTGCCGGCGGCCCTGACCTGGACAATCCCCTCGTAATAACTTCCGGAAAGCCGGTTGCAACGGTCGCACTGCTCCTTGTTCCAGGCGATCTCGATCCGGCACTGCCCCTCCACCCCGACGCCGTAGAGTGTCCCGGTCACCGTGCAGTCGGCATACGTCCTGTTGGGGCTCAGGTCGGTGAGGATGACCTCGATCCGCTGCTCCCGAAGATCCGGGCTTACTTTGATCGCCTGGTATACCCGCTCCGTCGCAACCTCTTCCCTCGACGCAGGCATGTCCGTCCAGACTCCCTGGTCTTTCCGTGCTTCGCAGGAAGGGCAGAAGACAATCTTTACCCTCGGGTCGCATTCCAGCCAGACCGTCCGTTCCGCCCGGCATGCCCCGCAGGGTTTCCCTCCCGGGGAGGGCCTGCCGCAGGAGGGGCAGATGCTCTCCTTGATGTCCATTCTCAAATCCTGAAGATCTGTGCGTGGGGAACATTCCCGAGCATCATGCATGAAGAAGGATCGATCAGGCCCATCTCCACCGCAAGACGAACGGCTCGTGCCCCCATCAGGTTCGCGTTCTCCGCGGTCTTTAATGCGGCCCTGATCTCTTCCTCGCGTGCAGGGGAATTCCCGTAAAATTTCTCGCTGATGCAGATCTCGACATCTCCGTGGCATACCGTGGTATTCAGGAGTTCACGGTCGCAGACCGCCACCACCACACCGTCGGGGCTGCGGTGAATCTTTAAATACATCGATTTAGTTATTGGAGCGCCACGGACATAAAAGTGGCATCCGTGCCACACGGCCTAACGCGATATCTCCATGCCGTAGACCTTTGCCGGGGTTTCTGCGTGGATGCGGAACGCGTCCTCCTCTTCGATAATCCCCTGCTCGAGAAGACGGAACGTCGCCCTCGGCACGGATTTCGGCCCGATGACCGCTCCGGGGCGGGAGTTCTCGTCCATATAATCGCTCTCCATGGTGAATTCTCTCTTTTCCCTGCACAATTCGGGAATATCCGGGTGGGTGGCGATGAACGAGGGGGTGAGCGGGGTATCCGGTGTCGCATAGTGTTTCACCACTTTCCAGGACGGGAGACCCGCGGATTCGGCCATTGGGACCATATCGGCACAGGGGCCGCTTTCCGCATGCACCTGGATGGCGCAGTCGTTCCGGGCCGCACAGGAGAATGCGTGAGCCAGTACCCGGTTGGACGCGTCCAGGATCTCTCCCGGGACCTCGTAATGAGGTCGCCCGCTCTTCAACGCGACCGCCCGGCCGTCGGCGACGTAGGTCGCGGCGAGGGAGATCCCTTCCTTCATGATCTCCTCCACCCGTGAAAGGGGGTATGATCCGGAGAGCCTCGTAATCTCCGCGGGATGGACCCCGAGGACCACCCCGACGGTGAGCCCGAGCTCCCTGACCTGTTCTGCAATTGCAAGAGTCTCATCAAAGACCCCCGTAAAATCCGTCCCCTTTGCGGGGGTGATGCCGAAGGACGAGGTGGGTTTGCAGACCAGGAACAGGTGGCTCCCCCCGGCCCGGAGAAAATCTTTTGCCGCTTCCAGGCCCCTGCCGTTGACCGGGTCGATATGGATATGGTCATCGGTCACCGGGAAGGACGGGATCTTCATTCCAGCTCCAGTATCTCCATTAACGGGTAATCTCCCCGGGGTTTTAATACCGCCCTGCAGGTTGCGGTTCCTACGGTGGTGGCGATCTGAACCGAAAACATCATCCCCGAGAGTTCAGAATACCCTTTCGAGTGAGGTTTCATAATGCCCCGGTCGAGCCTGACCTGCACCTCTTCCACGAATGGCTGAAGCCGGACGCTCTTTTCAATCGTCCTTTCCACCAGATCTGCAGTCTCCGGTGAGATAGGGGTACCCACCCACTGGTGGTAAAGGGCTCCGAGCTTGATCCCCGCCTCGAATGCGGCCTGTTCCCGTTCGGATATCATACCCATCCGGTTGGCGGGCCGGGTAAAAAAAATGTCCGCGGTATGGTCCGGACCTTACACCCACGGGGTTATATCAGCTTGATGATTCCCGGTTTGGGCTCCATCGCCTCGCCCTGGCGGAGGAACATATCGATCTGTGCCCGGATCTCATCCCTCGAATGGCCTTTCTCCGTGAGGGCCTTGATGACGTCGTCGATCCTCGCCCGGCCCTTCTCGTCCTCCAGCTCCCTGACTACCTCCTTGATCATCCGGATGAGGTCGCGCTTCCCTTTGGAATAGCCGGTCACTACCTTATCGATGTCGAAACTCCCTGTTTTCGCATCGTAGGCGACCTGCCGGAGGCAGGTGTCTACGATCTTCACCACGCGTTCGGCATCGTCGAGCTCGATGCAGGACGAGAGCCGTATGCGGGCGCTTGCTTCGGCAAGACGGACCAGGGCCTCGAGCTGTCGGGCGGTGACCGGTACCGGCTTGTTCGAGCCCGATGCCAGGTCGCGGAGTTTCATGTAATAACTGATGAGCGACTCCCTCGCGGCATCGCTTAACCGGGGGAAACAGGTGCGTTTTGCGTAGGCGACGTATTTCCGGAACAGGCTCGGTTCGATGTCCGGGGTCACCGGCTTGAGCTGCTCCCTGATGTACTCGTCGTCGACGCCGGGGATGGGATTTTTCTGGTGCTGGGCGATGATCTCACCGATGGAGTGTGCCTTGAGGATATGCTCCGCTATGGCATTGTCCAGCTTGTGATCCGGCTTGTCGCTCATGATGAAGATCAGGTCAAAACGGGAGAGGAGCGATGCAGGCATGTTGATCTGCTCGCCGATCGGTGCGTAATCATCGAACCGCCCGTATTTGGGATTTGCAGCCCCGAGAAGCGCACACCGCGATTTCAGGGTGGCCGTGATCCCTGCCTTGGCCACGCTGATTGACTGCTGTTCCATGGCTTCGTGCAGGGCGCTCCGGTCCTCCTTCTGCATTTTATCCATCTCGTCCACCGCGGCGACACCCATATCCGCGAGCACCAGTGCTCCGGCCTCAAGCGTCCACCGCCCGTCCCCGAACTCGTCCTTGACCGCGGTCGCGGTCAGACCTGCAGAGGTCGCAGACTGCCCGCTGGTGTAGATGGCCCGGGGTGAGAGCTTCACCACGTACCGCAGGAGCTGGCTCTTTGCAATCCCCGGATCGCCAATCAGCAGGACATGGATGTCTCCCCGGAGATGGCTTCCATCCGGCATCTCTTTCGGGATCCCTCCGAAGAGCTGGAGTGCGATGGCCTCTTTTACGTCGACATTTCCGTAGATGGTGGGAGCGATGGAGTGGGTGATCTTCCGGTAGACATTGGGATCCCTGGAGAGGGCGAGGATCTCCTCCTCGTCCTTGTCATCGATGGAGACCTCCTCGAACTCCTTCTCCGCGACCTCGATAGAGTTGCACTCAAGGTAGATATCGAAGATGGTGCTCTTCTCCCCATGGGTTATCCGCTGCATGGACCGGAGTATCCCGTTGATGATTACCCGGTCCCCTGGTGCGACCTTCCCGGTGAGGTCGTCCGTGACGTCGACGTCGAGGGTCTGGGGCTGTTCCCCGCCCCGAAGTCCTTCGGGGGACTCCTGGATACGCAGCTTCTGGGAGTCCACGAACCTGGACCTCCGGGGGATCATCTCCAGTTTCTTGAAGGTGCACCCGTCGGTAGCGCAGCCGTCGGGTTCCTTGAACTTGCCGTACCCCTGGTCTTTTATGGTGATATGCCCCCCAGGGCAGCGGAAATGCGCCTCCACCACGCGGGGCCGGACTTCGGTGGTCTTCCGGAGGATCCCTTCGACACTGAGGAAGGTGTTGATATGGTCCGACCTGATATCCCGGACCTGGAGTTTTTTAGGGAGGTTGATGAACCTGATATTGACCCCCCGCGGGGTCTTGCCGTCTTTTGCCTTGATCAGCTGGTGGTTCCTGATGGCATTCTTCACGTCCTCAATGACCTTTCCAGGGTTCTCCAGCAGCTCGTCGGCCATCCTGACCCCGGTCCTCCCGTAACTCTCCACCTCCCGGTAATCGATCATCAGGGACCTCTTGTAGGGAAATTCCCTGGAGATCTCGCTCATCTGCTTTTTGTACCGCGACTTGAGGAACCTGCTCCAGTCGGCATCCCTGTCGATGATCTCGGTCTCGGGTTCTTCTTCCATGTGCGGGTCTAGCTCCTCGGATTACCTGATAGCAGCACGAACCTTGCGATGAGCGCTTCGAGCTGGATGTCGCTGCTGGCCCCTTCCGAGAGGCGGAAGTCGGCTTCCCCGAGGGTATCGATAAGCGCGACCCTCTGGCCCGGGTCCATATCCCGTTTCACGAGGGCCCGGTAACACTGGTTGATCAACTCGTTCGGCGCGATACCCCGCTCGTACAAAAGATTGTTCAGCACCGCCTCTGCACCCTCGAAATCGCCCTGGAGGGAGAGGGAGAGGAGGTCTTCTATCTCTTCCGGACGGGCTGTCGCAGTGATCGCATAGACCATCTTCCCGTCGATCTCGTTGCTGATGATTGCCGCGCCCTGGAGGGCATTGATCGCCTTCCGCATGTCTCCCTGGGCGACGTAGACGATCGCATCGATCGCCCCGGGGGAGATTTTAATCTTCTCCTTTCCCGCGATGCGGTGGATCTCTTCCGCGATCGCGTCGCGGGAGAGGGGGCGGAACCGGTATATTGCGCACCTGCTCTGGATGGGGTCGATGATCTTTGAGGAGTAATTGCAGGAGAGGATGAACCTGCAGGTCAGTGCATAACTCTCCATGGTCCGGCGGAGCGCGGCCTGCGCATCCGGGGTGAGGGCATCCGCCTCGTCGAGGAACAGGATCTTGAAGGAGGACCCGCCCAGGGGTGACGTGCGGGCGAACTGCTTGATCTGGTTCCGCACGACCTCGATACCGCGCTCGTCCGAGGCGTTCATCTCCCGGAAGTTCATGTGCCAGGTCTCCCCGAAGAACTCCCTTGCCAGGGCGACGGCCGCCGTGGTTTTCCCTACCCCTGCACTTCCGGTAAAGAGGAGGTGGGGGAGGTTTCCGGTCTTCACATAGGATTGCAGACGGGTGATGATCTCGTCCTGCCCCACGATCTCCGACAGTTTTGTCGGGCGGTACTTCTCGATCCATATGGCGTGGTTCTCATCCATTCCTTGGCGCTCCTCGGGGCGGGACGATCCGGTCATCAGTGGATAGCCCTCGTATGGTATTTTTGTTGCTTTTTTGATCACAAAATGATTTGGCGCTGTGGTGTGAAACTAAAAAATTGTAAGTGGTATGCATTGTTTCAGTAATGCTGCCTGTAGAGTTGTAAATCCGGATTAAGGGGATACGGCCTGGAATCGTCACAAACTGTTACGAAAGATATCCCCCTACAGGAATTCTTTTCGAAGGAAAATTGTGGGGCGTCTCCCGCATCTGCAGAGTATCGCGGGAGCCTGGAAATTTACCTTGGGAAATGCCGGCTACATGGCATCAGGGAGAAAAATGGGGGAGTATCGTCTGGAGCCGTCAAACCGCCTCTGTTTATTGAATTCAAACACGATCCCGCAGGTTTGCGGGAAATTTAGGAAAAAAGATTTTGACTATTTCTCTTCGTAGAGCTGGTCCCCGGGCTCTCCCTTCCGGTAGTAGGTCCGGTAATAGTAGTATCCTCCCGCTGCCGCAGCGATGACGGTGATCACCACTACCAGCGCAACTATCCCCGGGAACCTCGTCCAGAAGGGTGCCGGCGGAGCACTGGTGGTTGGCACGGCGGTCGGCACGGTAGTCTCCAGGGTCGGGGGTACGGTGGTGGGCGTGGGGGTTACTGTCCCGGTTCCCGTCCCGGTATCACCGGTATCGGACGTCTCGGTGGGTGTGGGGGTAGGCGTCGTGGTAGTCTCGGTCGTGGTGACCGAGCTGGTGTAGCCTCCGCCACCCCCGCCCCCGCCGCCGCCCCCGCCGCTGACGGCTTTGAACTGCACATAGAACGTATGGTCGGCGGTTACGTTCTGGAACGTGTAGGTGGGGAGGAGCGGGGCGGCTCTGCTGTCGACGAGCACCAGCGCAATGTAGCATCCCGGCGTGGGAGTCATGGTGAAGGTCTGGTCATGCCCTTCGATGACCTTAACTTCGCCTAACGGCTCGAGCGTCCCCGGCCCGCTGAAATCCGCGGATATGGTGTAGATCTTCGTTCCTTCGGGCAGGAACGAGGCCGAGATGGTATGGTTCGCGGACACATTCCAGAAGGTGTAGTTCCCGACCGGAGCGATGGAGACTCCGTCAATCTCCGTGGAATAGGTAAAGTAATTCGCATCCGGGGTGATGATGAACTCCCGGTTCTCCTGGAATGGGACCGTGATCTGGCCTGATGGCGTGATCTGACCGTTATCGCCCGCCGATGCAACGATGGTAAAGACCTGGGGTTCGAACGATGCAATGATGGTGTGGTCCGCGGTAATAGTGCCGAACGTATACGAGGTTACCGCTCCGACCGAAGTTCCATCCACGAGCACGTCCGCGACGCGGTAGCCGCCCGCCGGGGTGATTGAGAAGATATAGGTGCTCCCGTAACCGGCCTGCACCTCGCCCGAGGGCGAGATCTGCCCATGTTCGCCCGCGGTCGCATTGATGACGAACGTCTCGGGTGAGAATGACGCCGCAATCGTATGATCCCCGGATATGTTCTCGAAGGTGTACTCGGCCACAGAACCGGCAGAGGTGCCGTCCACTGTCACGTCAGCGATCAGGTATCCCGTGCCGGGCACAATGGAGAACGACTGGTTGGTGCCTTCGGGAACATTGAGGACCCCAGAGGGAACGATCTCTCCGTGTGTCCCGGCACTGGCGGTGATGGTAAAGAGCACCGACTCATTGGGAACGAAGGTGGCGGCGATGGTGTGGTTCTCCTGTACGGACTGGAACATATACACGCTCAACGCCCCGAAGCCGGTACCGTCTACGTCCACATTCCCTACTTTATTCCCTGGATCCGGAATAATGGCGAAGACCAGGTTGCCGCCGGTGGCCACTTCAACCGTCCCGTTCGGTTCTATCGAGCCGCCCGGTCCCGCGGTGGCGGTGATGAATACGACCGGGGGGAGAGGCGTCAGGTCTGCGTAGAGGTCAATGGTCTCGTTCTTTGCAGGATAGGCGGGGATGTCCTGGGTGAGGGTGAGATATCCGGTTTTCTCTACGGTGAAAGTCTGGTAGGGCGTACCGGTAACGAACACCTCCACCAGGAGCGTCCCGTTCTCGGTCGTTCCCATGAAGTCCTGGTCAAAGAAGACACTCGCGGAATCGACGTTCGAATGGACCAGGAAATACCCCTTGTCTCCGCCCACGACCGGGTTTACGGTAATGTATGCCGGCCGGACCAGGATATTGCTCCCCTGGTCGTTGCCCACCGTGAGGGACACGTTGTACGTCCCCGGGTTCACGTAGGTATGCATGGGGTTCTGGAGCATGGAAGACCCGTCGTCACCGAACTCCCAGGACCATGTATCCGGGTTTCCCGACGAAAGGTCGGTGAAGCTGACGGTCAGCGGGCTTGGCCCAAGGGTGATATTCGCGGTGAAGTTCGCCAGCGGGGCGACCGGTTCCTGCACGACCCGGAGGTCGAGCTCGGTGACCTCACCCGAGGTGAAGGGATAGGTCATGGTCCAGTTCCCTCCTGCCGCCGCGTCGTAGCATTCCGCCTGCACACCGTTCACTAAAAAGGTGATCGGGGCTCCCTGTTCGATATCACCCTGGACCAGGACTTTGTCGTCGACTGCTCCGGCCCCACCGTAGCGTCCCTCCTCAGAGGTGATCACCGTGGCCCCTTGTGAAATCCCACCCGTTACACCCGCAGTCACGTTGCTCCCAACCGGGGCGGGACTGTCGCCTATTGTCACCGCACCATAGAAGCTCTGGGGGAGCTGGGCCTGCCCTGTCATTGTCGGCGTAGGTTCAGCGGTGGTGACGGTGGTAGTGGGCTCTGCAGTAGTGACCGTGGTGGTAGGTTCAGCGGTGGTGACGGTGGTAGTGGGCTCTGCAGTAGTGACCGTGGTAGTAGGTTCAGCGGTGGTGACGGTGGTAGTGGGCTCTGCAGTAGTGACCGTGGTAGTAGGTTCGGCAGTGGTGACGGTGGTGGTGGGCTCTGCAGTAGTGACCGTGGTAGTAGGTTCAGCGGTGGTAACGGTGGTAGTGGGCTCTGCAGTGGTAACAGTGGTAGTTGGTTCCGTGGTCGGAGTGGTGGTCGGGATACCGAGAACCGAGATAAGATCGACCCGGGAGTCAGTATCACTCCCCACGAGATTGGAGACGGTAAGGTTAACGGTATAGTTGCCTGGGCCGGTATACACATGGACCGGGTTCCTTTCGGCAGATGTCGCGCCGTCCCCGAAGCTCCACTGCCATGTCGTGGGATACCCGGTGGAGCGATCGGAGAAACTCACCGCAAGGGGAGCAAAACCTGAGGTCCCATTCACCACGAAATCGGCGGTCGGGACCCGTGGCGGATGAGACTGGTCGAGGAGCACTGCAACGAATCCCCCCTGTCCCCTGGTCCCGAACGCGACCGGATACGGGTCCACGGTGGGGAAGTTGACGGAACTGGTCAGCCCGGTGAGGTACGCCCCACCCTGGTCGTCCGTCGCGATCCCGTCTCCCATATCGAGTCCGCTCCCCCCGAGGTAGGTCATGTACACCGGGACGGACTGGCCGGGGAAGAATTTTGCCGCGAACGCATCATACTGCCCTCCCCCGTAGGTGTCCTGGTATGCCGCGACAGTGGGGAGGTCGCGGGAACCGGTGCTCCCGGTAATATACACGCTTCCCTCGCTGTCAGGGGCGACTCCCGTCGCCTGGTCGACTCCCGATCCGGTGATAAACGTAGAATAAAGCAAAGATCTTCCGTCAGGGGAGAACCTGGTCAGGAATCCGTCATACAACCCCTTACTCTTGTCCTGCCAGGGTGACTGTGTGGGGAAGTCCTTGGAAAGCGTCATCCCGGCGATCCAGGCCGAGCCGGAGGCATCCACCCCGATCGCGTTTCCGGTATCCATCGAAGACCCGCCAAGGTAGGTCGAGTAGGTGAACGAATCACCGGAAGGTGTGACCTTGGTGAGGAATACGTCGCTGTAACCGGAAAATGAAGCCCGATAGGGATTCTTCAGGGGGAAGTCCCTTGAGTATGTCTCCCCGGTGACGTATCCGAACCCCTCGCCGTCCGTCGCAACCCCTTTCCCGTAATCGACCATGGTTCCGCCGATATAATTCGAGAATATGAGTTCTGACCCGTTCGCGGAAAGCCGGAGCAGATACGCATCCTGCTGGCCGGCAAGGAATGTCCTCTGGTAGCGACTTATTACCGGGAAGACCGGGGAATTGGTGGTCCCGGTGATGTACGCATCTCCCTGGAACAGGGCAATTCCTGCCCCGGAATCTTCACCGCTCCCTCCGAGATACGTGGAATACACCAGACCTGTCCCGTCCCGGTTTATCTTGGCCGCAACCGCGTCCGAACCTCCCGCCAAGTCAGGCTGGACCGCGCTGGCAGTGGGGAAATCCCCGGAAAGCGTCGTTCCGGTAATATATGCATACCCCGAGTCGGCCTGGATCCCGGCTCCCGTGTCGTCGCCGCTCCCCCCGATATAGGTCACGTACAGGGGTGCAGTCCCGTCGGGGTTTATCTTCACGACCACGATATCCGTCCCCCCCGAATCGCCGTCCAGGGCTCCTGGTGCGGGGGTATAAGGCGAAGGATATGAGGTGCCGATAACGTACGCACTCTGCTGGTCGTCGACCGCGATCCCCGCACCCCTCGCGATCCCGACCCCCCTGAGGTAAATCCCGTATTTCATGACCGGGTCGATGACCAGGGGGAGGTCGTCCCGGTATTCTCCCGGCAAGAATCCAACGATATTATTGTCCTCGATCGTGAAAAAACAGGGAATATCGGTAATCTCTCCGGAAATATTCTGGTAGCACACCGGGGCGCATTCGATGAGATCGCCGACCGGAGTCGATATGATGAGGGACCCGTCGTCGTTTATGGAGATGTTGTCCTGGCCCTCGTAGATCAGCTGGATATTTTCCGGCCTGGCGCCGGGTGCGAGGATGAACTCGCTCTTGAGTCCGCCGGGGACCCCGTGATAGACCAGGTCAATCCCGGGATAAAGGTCCACGTACCGTATCTTCCCGTAGGTCTCCACGGAGGTGTGCCAGTCCGCGGAATCGTTCCCGACCAGGAAATTGGTCCTGCAGGGCAGGAGGTCTTCACCTTCCACGCCCGCCGGGCCCGTGGCATTGAGGAACATGTACCATACGAAGGCCGAATCGACCTGTTCTTCGGTCACGTTCAGGAGTTCGAAGATCACCCCCTGTCCGGTGAAGTATACCGAACCCCCGTCGGTGATGACCGTATACTGTACTTCGGGATCGTACTGGCCCTGGTTCCGGATGAACTGGAGGGGCATTGCATCGAGCCAGCCCTCGTCGATATACTCTTCATCAGTTCCGGTTGCCGTGGCCGGTTGCGGGACCCCCTGTTCGTCACCCCCTGCAAGGAGCGTGACGGGGACGTCGGCCGGTGGGATATCTTCTGCAGCTGCACCCCCGGAAATGCAGCCTATCAGAAGGCCCATCAGCACAATAAACACTATTCGTGCGGTGAATCGCATAAAAACCTCTTTAAAATTGTTGTGTGAATAACTCATGATAAACTTAACGGTTATTTCTCTCTATAGTATCCTATTTACCATGCATTTTTTTGATTTCTGGACCGATAAACCCACCGACACTTCACCGGATACTGCTCCACCTGAAGTAATCTTGCTGCCTGTCCGGGAACACTTGCCCGAAGCAAAATCCCTAATGCCCCGGGGGCAACACTACTATAGTTTAACCGGTTATCCACAGAACGGAGGATTCCGGAAGATTTCATGAACGGAATGGATTCATTCACCCGGGTGTTCGCCCGCGAGCTGGCCGGTACGGGACTGGTGAAGGACCGGCAAAAAGACGGCACCTGCAGGGTTATCACCCCCACGGGCGCGCTGTGCAGCGCGGTATTCATAGCGGGCGCACTCCTTGAGGTGGACGGGAGGGTGAATGACCGCATGCAGGCCAGGGTCGCGGACCCGACCGGTGCATTCACGCTCGAGACCGGCCGGCAGGAGCGCGATACAGCCGGGATCCTTTCCTCGATACAGCCTCCGGTCTTTGTCACCGCCGTGGCGGAGATCCGCTGCCCGTGGGGGACCGGAGATGCGGCCTTCAGATGTGTGCTGCAGGATATCAGGGAGGTGACCCGGGACATCCGCGACGGCTGGGTGATCACCACCGCACGCGCTACACTCTTCCGGATCGAGGCGCTGGCCCGTGCGATGGAGAGCGGGGATAGAACCGGAACAATCGGGGAAGCCATCCTGCACTACCGGACCATGCCCGGGTACCTGAAGGATACCGCAACAGAGATCAGGGAAATTCTTGCAGGAATGGAACTATCTCCGGGTTGCAGGGAGACCGATATCGTCCAGGTCGTGCTTACCCTGATCCGGGATAACGGCGGCGAGAAGGGAATAACCCTCGAGGAGATCATCCGGGCGGGAACCGGGGAAGGTCTCTCCCCCGGTGAGGTCAGAAAAGCCGTGGAGTCGCTCCTTGCCGAGGACGAGTGCTACCAGCCCGTGAAGGGAACCATCAGGCTTCTATGAATATCGAATTCCTTTCACAGGGTCCGGCACTCCTGGTCGAGGGAAAAGAGCGGATCCTCGTCGTGGCGGATCTCCATCTGGGGATCGAGAGCGAGATGGCGCGACACGGGATCCATTTCTCCACCCGGAGCCGGGAACGGGCGAAACGGGTTATCGGGTGCATCGGGGAAGCCGAACCCGATTACATGATCCTGCTCGGGGACGTGAAACACAGCGTCCCGTACATCTCCCGGCAGGAGTACCGGGAGCTCCCCCGGGTGCTGGAAGAGTTCCGGAAATACGTCGCCTTCGGGGTGGTCCCGGGAAACCACGATCCCGGAATAGAGCGTTTTCTCGAGGAAGGGGAGCTCCTGGCGAGGGACGGGGTGGTCATCGATGGAACGGGCTACCTGCACGGGCATACCTATCCTTCCCCGAACCTGTCGGGAAGACTGATCATCGCCGGGCACCACCATCCGACCGCATCGCTGATGGACGAGGTGGGATGTGCGCTCAGGGCTCCGGCATACCTGCTCTCGCTGGTCGACGAATCCTGCCTGAATTTTCCGAAGCGGGAGGAACCCTCGACGCCAACGCGGGTCCTGCTCATGCCGGCGTTCAACGAGCTCTCGGGCTATGATATCCGGAAGATCGTGAAAGACCCGTTCAGCCCTCTCTCCCGGTGCCTGGACAAAGAACAATCCGAGATATTTCTCGCCGACGGGACCTACGTGGGCTCGGCCGGGTCGCTGGAGGACCATGGAGATCGCGAAGACCCTTGATCCCAGGGTACAGGCGTGTATCCGCAAACGGGGATTTTCAAGCCTCTCTGATGTGCAGCAGCAGGCAATCCCCATGGTCCGGGAAGGAAGGAACCTCATCCTGATCGCACCCACGGGGACGGGGAAGACAGAGAGTGCGATGCTCCCGGTCTTCGATGCCATGCTCGCCCAGCCGGCCGGAGGGTTTCGTACGCTCTACATCACACCCCTCAGGGCGTTGAACCGGGACATGCTCCAGCGGCTGGAATGGTGGTGCAAAGAGCTGGGCATCACGGTTGGCGTGCGCCACGGAGATACGCCGGCTGCCGAGCGAAGAAAGCAGGCCCTTTCCCCTCCCGACCTCCTGATCACCACTCCTGAGACGCTCCAGGCGATCTTCATGGGGAAGGTCCTCCGGAAACACCTGCAAAATGTAAGGTGCGTGGTGATCGACGAGATCCACGAGCTCGCCGGGGGAAAGAGGGGATCGCAGCTGGCGGTAGCGCTCGAGCGGATCGTCCCGTATGCAGGGGAGTTCCAGCGTATAGGGCTCTCCGCGACCGTGGGGAACCCGGACGAGATGGGGCGGTTCATGTGCGGGAAACGACCGTTCTCCGTGGTTGAGGTCCCCGTGGCAAAAAATCTCGATGTTTCGGTCGATTTTGCGGGAGATTCCTTCGAGAAGCAGGCGGATTGGGTTGCAAAAGCGATCGACAGGTATGGCTCGACCCTGATCTTCGTCAATACCCGGGTGACCGCGGAAGCGCTCGGCCACCACCTTTTCTCCAGGGGCGACGTGGAAGTCCACCACGGGTCGCTTTCACGGGACGTACGCATAGATGCGGAAGAGCGTTTCAAGTCCGGAAAGGTCCGGGCCCTTATCTGTACGTCGTCGATGGAACTGGGGATAGATATCGGGCACATCGAACACGTGATCCAGTTCGGCTCGCCGCGCGAGGTCGCGAGGCTCGTACAGAGGGTGGGGAGGGCCGGTCACCAGCTGAACGCCGTCTCCCGGGGGACCATCCTCGCCACCGGGTTCGACGACCTGCTGGAGTCCCTGGTCATCACCCGGAGGGCGAAGTCGGGGGAGGTCGAGGAGGTCCACCCCCCGAAGAACCCTGCGGACGTACTCGCAAACCAGGTGGCGGCCCTGGTAGTCGAATACGGCGAGATCTCCAGGACACGGATCCGGGAGATCGTGAGCGGATGTGCGAGTTTCGAAGACCCCGGACCGCTCCTGGACAGTGTCTGCGAGCAGATGCAGGGCCACCGCCTGATCCGGCTCGACGGCGACCGGGTGATCACCACCGCGCGGGCGCGGAGATATCTCTGGGGAAACCTCTCCATGATCCACGACGAACGAAAGGTCCCGGTCTTCGACATGGTGTCGCGGCGCACCGTGGGGACGCTCGACGAGTCGTTCGTGGTGAGCTGGGTGCAGACCGGGGCGGTCTTCATCACCAAGGGGCAGTTATGGCGGGTACTCGACTTCGAGGAAGGAAGGATCATCGTCGAACCGGCGCACAAAGCCCGGGGAGAACTTCCGTCCTGGGAGGGAGAGCAGATCCCGGTGCCGTTCCCGGTTGCTCGTGAGGTGGGTGCACTCCGGAGGACCCGGGACTTCTCCCCGTATGCGGCCAGGAAGGGGCCCCGGGATTTCGCGCTGCGGTTCCTGAACGACATGGACCTGAACCGGTCGCCGGTCGGGACGGATGACCGGATCGTACTGGAAAACTCTGCGGATGGGGTGGTATGCCATGTCTGCGCAGGACACAAGGCAAACGAAGCGTTAGGGAGAGTGATATCGATCCTCCTCTCCGCACGCTACGGTACCACGGTGGGGCTGGAGATCGACGCCTACCGGATCCTTCTTCGCCTGCCCTCGGACATAAAGGGAGGGCTGGTCAAAGAGACGCTGCTCACGCTGAAGGCCGGGCATATCCGGGGGATACTGGAGGTCGCGCTCAAGAGGACCGCGCTTTACAAGTGGAAACTGGTGCAGGTGGCGAAGAAGTTCGGTGCCATCGACCCCGACGCCGATTATGAGCGGCTGAGCATTCACCGTCTCACGGACCTCTTCGAGGGGAGCGTGGTGCAGCAGGAAGCGTACCGCGAACTCTTCTCGGTCTACATGGACGTCGGGGCGGCGGACAGGGTCCTCGAAGAACTGGAGTCCGGAAAAACCGGGCTCGTCATCTCGTTCCTGAGCATCCTCGGCGCCGAAGGGCTCTTCTCGTCCCGGGACCAGATCCCTCCCCCCACCCAGGACCAGGCGGTCATCGGGACCCTGAAGCGGAGGCTCGACCAGCAGGAGGTAGTCCTCGCCTGCATGAACTGCCGGAGCTGGAAATCCCGGACCACCGTTTCCCGGGTCCAGGATACCCCCGTCTGCCCGGTGTGCGGTGCAAGGCTCATCGCTGCCCTCAAACCGTGGGAAGAAGAACAGTACACCATCGCCAATAAGAAGAGGAAGACGGAAGAGGAGAGGAACGCCGAGATTAGGCTGATCAGGAATGCCAATATCGTCCTCTCCAGCGGGAAAAAAGCAATAATCGCGCTCTCGGCCCGCGGGGTGGGGCCTGAAAATGCGTCCCGGATAATCTCCACACTCGCGAACGGGGATGCATTCTACCGGGAGATCCTCAAGGCCGAGAGAAATTACATCAAGACCCACCGTTTCTGGCAGAGTTGAGCCGGATCTCCGGAAAAACGGGTTGCTGGGGGAAAACGCTCCGGAACGAAATGAGAAATTACATGTGATATCCGTGGCATACATATGATGATTTTATGCCGAAGAAGGACCGCAGCGCGGATACTTACGAAGAATTAGTCCGCAATTTTTCGATCGAGGTCCCGAAGGAGTACAATTTCGGGTTCGACGTGATCGACCGCTGGGCGGAGAAAGACCGGAACAAGCTGGCCATGATCTGGCTCAACCAGGACGGAAAAGAGAAGAAATACTCCTTCCGTGACCTGAAGAATCTCTCCAACCAGGCGGCGAACATCCTGATCAAGTACGGGATCCAGAAGGGTGACCGGGTAATGCTAATGCTCCCCCGGGTCCCCGAATGGTGGATATTCGTCATCGCCCTGATCAAGCTCGGTGCCGTGCTCTGCCCCTGCCCGACGATGCTTACCCCGAAGGATATCAAGTACCGGCTGAACGTGGGGAAGTTCAAGATGATCATCACCAACCTGGAGAACGCTCCGAAGGTGGAGGAGGTCATCGAGGAGTGCTCAACCCTGACCTGCAGGTTCCTGGTCGACGGGGACCGCCCCGGGTGGGTGGACTTCCAGAGCGAGCTGCTCTACCCTGCTCCGGTGTCTTTCAGGTCGGTCAGCCTGCCGTTCGGGAAGAAGACGCTTGCCACCGACCCCATGCTCATCTATTTCACCTCGGGGACCACCGGCGAGCCGAAGATGGTGCTGCATAACCAGAGTTACCCCCTCGGGCATATCGTCACCGCCCGGCTCTGGCAGGGTGTCACAGACAGGGACGTCCATTTCACCTCTTCCGACACCGGGTGGGCGAAGTGCGCCTGGGGAAAAATATTCGGCCAGTGGATAGAGGGAGCCTGTATATTCGTCTACGATGTCCGGGGTAAGTTCAAGGCGACCGAACTTCTCCCGCTTCTTGAAAAGTACGAGATCTCCACCTTCTGCGTCCCTCCGACCATCTACCGGATGCTCATCCTCGCGGACCTGGAGAAGTTCGACCTCCGGGAGCTCCGCCGCTGCACCAGCGCCGGCGAGCCGCTCAACCCCGAGGTGGTGCGGGTGTGGATGGAGGGCACGGGACAGACCATCTCCGAGGGATACGGGCAGACGGAGACGGTCTGCTGCATCGGCACGTTCAAGGGGATGGAAACCAAGCCGGGGTCGATGGGCAAACCTGCGCCCGGATGGCACGTGGAACTCCATGACGAGGACGGAACACCGGTGGAACAGGACGAGGAGGGGCGAATCGCCATCGGTCTCGACCCGCGCCCGGTCGGCCTCTTCGTGGAATATGCCAACAGCCCCGAGGCGAATGCGTCGTCGTTCGTCAACGGATTCTACTATACCGGGGACAAGGCATTCAAAGACAAGGACGGGTACTTCTGGTTCGTGGGCCGGGACGACGATATCATCAAGAGTTCCGGGTACAGGATCGGACCGTTCGAGGTGGAGAGCGCCCTCCTGGAGCACCCTGCAGTCCAGGAGTCGGCTGTGGTAGGGTCGCCGGATCTAATCCGCGGGGTGATCGTCAAGGCATTCATCGTCCTGAAGCCGGGATACAGCCCCTCAGAGACCCTGATTAAGGAGATCCAGAACCACGTCAGGAAGACTACCGCCCCCTATAAGTACCCCCGGGCGATCGAGTTCATGGACGAGCTGCCAAAGACCCTCTCCGGCAAGATAAAAAGGAATGAACTCCGCCAGAAGGAAATGGCGCGGTTCTCGAATAACAGCTGAAAAACCCTGTCCTGTTTTCCTTTTTTTTGCGACGATCGCGTCTTAACGGATTCTTCTTCCCGGATGCAGCACAATATCGGCCCTTGCCCTCTCCGCCCTGTCGAGCCCCGGCCCGATACCGGGGATGAATAAAAAAAGGCAGCTATATCAGGCCACGAATCCAACAAATTAAGTTATATGTCCCCCCCGGAGCATAATATGGCGGACTACGAGGAGACCTACCAGAATTTCTCCATTGAGGTCCCGGAATTCTATAATTTCGGTTTCGACGTGATAGATGCGCTCGGAAAAAAAGACCGGAACAAGCTGGCAATGATCTGGGTGAACCAGAAAGGGGAGGAGAAGAACTTCACCTTCCGGCAGCTGATGAACCTCTCCAACCAGGCGGCGAACATGCTGCTCAAGTACGGGATCAACAAGGGCGACCGGGTGATCATCCTGCTCACCCGGGTCCCTGAGTGGTGGATCTTCGCCATCGCCTGCATAAAGCTCGGAGCGGTATTCTGCCCCTGCCCCACCATGCTCACCGGGAAGGACTTAAAATACCGGGTCAATGCGGCGAAGATCAAGATGGTCATCACCGATCTCGAGAATTCCCCCAAAGTCGACGAGATCGCGAACGACTGCCCTTCGCTCTCGTGCCGCTTCGTGATCGATGCCGAGCTTCCGGGATGGATCAGTTACCCTGTGGAACTGGACTATCCCGCACCGGTATCGCGGTACCTCGTCAGCCTTCCGGGAATGGAGAAGACGAAGTCGACGGATCCCATGGTGATCTACTTCACCTCGGGGACCACCGGCGAACCGAAGATGGTGCTCCATAACCAGGCCCTCCCCCTGGGGCACCTCACCACCGGGAAGTTCTGGCTGGATCTCCGAGATAACGACCTCCACTTTACCCTTGCAGACACCGGGTGGGCGAAATCGTCCTGGGGTAAATTCTTCGGCCCGTGGGTCCAGGGCGCATGTATCCTCGTGTACGACACCAGGGGCCGGTTCAAGGCCACGGAATTATTACCGGTCCTCGAACGGTACGAGGTGACCACGTTCTGTGCCCCGCCCACGGTCTACCGGATGCTCATCCTGGCAGACCTTGAAAAGTTCGACCTCACGGAACTGCGCCATTGCGTGAGCGCCGGGGAACCCCTCAATCCGGAGGTGATCAGGGTGTGGAAGGAAGGGACCGGCCTCACCATATACGAAGGATACGGCCAGACCGAGCTGGTGCTCGTCATCGGGACCTTCCCCTGTATGCAGGCGAAGCCCGGCTCCATGGGCCGGCCGTCCCCCGGGTGGCACATCGAGCTCCACGATGAAGACGGAAAACTCACTCCACCGGGCGATGTAGGGAGGATCGCGATAAGGGTGAAACCGAAACCCGTCGGGCTTTTTGACGGCTACCTGAACGATCCCGCTGCAAATGAGGCAGTTTTCTCCGGCGACTTCTATTACACCGGTGACAAGGCCACTGTCGATGAAGACGGGTATTACTGGTTTGTGGGCCGGGACGACGACGTGATCAAGAGTTCCGGATACAGGATCGGACCGTTCGAGGTTGAGAGCGCACTCATGGAACACCCTTCCGTGAAAGAGGCGGCGGTGGTCGGCTCCCCGGACGTCATCCGGGGAATGATCGTGAAGGCATTCATCGTGCTCAAGGAAGGATGGGAACCCACCGAACAGCTGGTCAGGGATATCCAGAAGTTCGTGAAGAAGACTACCGCCCCCTACAAGTACCCCCGGGCGATCGAGTTCGTGGACGACCTGCCAAAGACGATCTCCGGTAAAATCAAGCGTAACGTCCTCAGGGACCGGGAAATGAAAGAATTCGAAAAGAATTCGAAGTAAGGCATTTCTCTTTCATTCTCCTTTTCCGGCCTTGAAGCCCTGCCGCTGTAATGTACTACTGCCTTCCGGAGCGTCTAAATGAAATTTTTTCCGGGAAAACGAGGTGTTCCCGATGAGTATCTTGATCTGGCAGGAGTATGATGATTCCGCTATGGTCGTTCCCCCCCGGACTCCGGGGATTTGTCAGGATCTTTCCCGTGGGATACGAACAACAATCGTGGTTCGGGCGGGTTGTTGGATGCTGATAATTAGGCACCTTTATTTTCCCGCGAGTCCAACCAGAAGGGAGAGCGAGGATTGCCGAGCCAGGTCAAAGGCGATAGGTTCAGGGCCTATTCGCGCAGGCGTTCGCCGGTTCGAATCCGGCTCCTCGCATTTCAGTGCGTTTTTTCTGGAATCCTTCCATCATGAGCCCGGGCATCATCGTATACGGTATCACGAATACACCATTTTAACGCCCGTCAGGCAATGAATGATCCGTTACCGGAGATTCTATTATTTTTTTTGTTGTCTCATTCACAACAAATCTTATGAATGTTGTGAGAGATACCTTGTAAGGATCAATGGCACTCCAATCCCCTTTCGAACTTTTAGTGAGAGCAATCATTAAAAGACCCGGGCTGGTCATGGGCGTCCTCATCGCGATGGTTCTGGTATCCCTTGTAGGGATGACCTTCGTGACCATGGCCACCGGTACGGATACCTACCTTGACAAGGATACCGAGAGGGGGATGCTGCTCGACAAATATACGAGCACGTTCCAGTCCGACAGCATTATGCTGCTGGTCGAGGCCGACGATGTGCTCAATCCCGACGTTTTGGCCTACATGGACAGGCTGCAGGGAGATGTCCTCACCCAGAAATACGTGACGGGGGCATCGAGCATAGTAGACATGGTCAAGGCACAGAACGGGGGCGTCCTTCCCAGTTCTTACGCGGAGATCGCCGCGGCGAGGGAGAACATCCCCCCAGAACTGCTCGAGCGGTACGTCCCCTCCAACCTGATGACCATCGGTGTCGTTACCATCGAGCCCGGGCTCTCCCAGGATGTGCAGGCGACGGTGATCGCAAACCTCGAATCGGTAATCGCCCTCTCCAACCCCCCGCCGGGAGTTAACGTGGTGGTGACCGGAAATGCTGCATTCCAGCAGCAGATGTCCCAGGAGATGGGGACCTCGATGGGAACCCTGATCTTCGCCGCCATGATCCTGATGGTGATCGCTGTGGGGATTTTGTTCTCCCACGTCCGCTATCGGTTCCTCTCGGTGGTTATCGTGGGGTGCGGCCTGATCCTGACCTTCGGGATACTCGGGTTTGCAAATATGCCCATCTCAATGGTGACCATAGGGGCATTCCCGGTCCTGATCGGGATCGGGATCGATTATGCCATCCAGTTCCATGCACGTTTCGACGAAGAAGCGAGACGTTCTCCGCTACCCGACGCAGTCAGGACCACGGTAACCAAAGCGGGCCCTTCTGTCCTCTACGCGATGCTCTCCACCTCAATGGGATTCATCGCAATGCTTATCTCGCCGGTGCCCATGATCGGCGGTTTCGGACTTGTCTGCATGATCGGAGTGATGTGCTGTTACCTGTTTGCCCTTATCGCGGTGCCCACAGTGGGGATTCTCCTGAAGTACCGGCCGAAGGTCCAGGCGGATACCGACGGAAAACCCGGGAAGAAGAATAAGATCGAACACTACAACGAGGCGATCGGGAAAGTCTCTGAAAAGGTTGCCAGGAATGCAGTCCCGGTTCTCATCCTCTGTGCGCTCGTGGCGTTCATCGGGTTCCAGATGGACAGCGAGATCGTGATCAACACCAACGAGGACACCTTCGTCCCGAAGGACATGCCGGCGATTATCAACCTGAACAAGGTCTCGCGCACCATGGGCTCGACGTCCTCGCTCCCGATCTTCGTCAGGGGGGCCGATGTCCTCTCTCCCGACACGATAGAATGGATGTACGGGTTCCAGCAGTACGAAGCGGCGCATAATGACAAGATCATAGGATCGCAGAGTATTGCCACCTATCTTGTGCAGTACAATGGCGGCGAGCTCCCGGGGACGGATACCGAACTCCAGCAGGTCCTGGAAAAGATACCCCGAGAAACCAGGGACCGTTATATTTCCGGCAACTCCGAGGCGGTTATCGAATTCTCCATGGTCGAGATGGAGAACGAGGTGGCTGCGTCGAACGTGGAAAATATCAAGAAGGATCTCGAATGGAACCAGCCACCCCCCGGGGTGACCGCTACGCTGACCGGTACCGGGGAGATGTTCACCAACCTTATCAACGAGATCTCCCAGGGCAAGACCAGAATGACGGCACTCGCGTTCGGCCTGATATTCCTCTTCCTCCTGCTCGTCTACCGGAAGTTCGGCCGCTCGATCACCCCGGTGATTCCCATCATGATGATCGTCGGGTGGAACGGTCTGATTATGTACCTCCTGGGAATCGATTACACGCCCCTTACCGCGACCCTCGGGTCGATGACCATCGGTGTGGCGTCAGAGTACACCATCCTGATCATGGAGCGGGTTTATGAAGAACGGGCGAGAGGAAATGAACTGCTCCCCGCGATCCGGATCGGTGTGAGCCAGATCGGGACCGCCATCACCGTATCGGGACTCACCACGGTATTCGGATTTGCCGCACTGACCATCTCGAGCTTCAATATCATCAGCAACTTCGGGATTGTGACGGTGATCACGGTCGGGTTCTCCCTTATCGGGGCCATCATCGTGATGCCGGCAATTCTTGCGCTCGTGGGAAAAGTGGACCACGTCAGGGTGGAACAGCCGGGAACTCCCGGGGACTGACCTTTTCCCGGGCGTCATTATTATTTCTTTCCTGGTCGAACAGACACTCAAATGTCACATCTGCCCTCCCGTTGCGATCTGGTATTAAAAAACGTCCTCCTCCCTTCCGGGAGGACTGCAGATGTCTCCGTGCACCGAGGCCGGGTCTGCCACACGGGATCCCCGATCTCCGCCGACATCTCCATCGAATGCAGAGGCAGGCTGGCGATCCCTGCGGGGGTCGACATGCACGTCCATATGAGGGGATGGTCGCAGAGTGCGAAAGAGGACTGGAACACCGGGTCTTTGAGTGCAATTGCGGGAGGAGTGACCGTGGTGGTGGACCAGCCGAATACCATACCTCCGCTCGATGCCCCCGGTTCGTACCGGGAGCGGGTACAGGACGGGCTTGTGCATTCGAACTGCAGCTTTGCGGTGAACGGCGGGGTCTCTCCCAAAGCGGACCTTGAAGGACTGTGGAATGCCGGGGCGATGAGTTTCGGGGAGATCTTCGCGGCTCCGTCCAGCTACGGCCAGGCACTCGATTCAGACCTCCTTGCCCGGGCACTCTCGAGAATAGGTGCCATGGGTGCGCTCGCAACAATCCATGCCGAAGAGGTGGCTCCGGGCCCCGACTGCAGCCTGACGGATCATGACCGGCTCAGGCCGGAGCGGGGTGAAGCCGCGATGGTACGTGAGGTGGAGCGAATGGCCTGCCCCGCAGGTGCCGAATTGCATTTCTGCCATTTGAGCTGCCCCGAATCGGTGAAGGCCGTCACCTCCGGCAGCGTGGAAGTCGCCCCTCATCACCTGCTTCTCTCACGGGATACCTTCTCCCCGCAGGACACGTGGGGAAAGGTGAACCCTCCTCTCCGGGAGGAAAAAACGAGGAGGGGCCTCTTATCGTGCTGGGATCGGATCGATGTAATCGCATCCGACCACGCACCTCACACGCGGGGAGAAAAGGCCGATGATTTCGACCGCGCCCCTTCTGGGATCCCGGGGGTGGAGACCATGATCCCCCTGCTCATGGCGGAGGTGAAACGAGGGGCGTGCGACCTTGGTTCCCTGATAACGAAGGTGTCACAAACCCCTTCGCGGCTCCTTGGGATAAAGGACGCGGGTTTTTCTCCCGGTGACCGGGCCGACTTCATCCTCTTCGAAGGGGAGATCTCCGCGGTAAATGCCGAGCGTCTGCATAGCAGGGCGCAATGGACCCCTTACGAAGGGATGCGGGCGCTGTTCCCGGCCGTCGTCGTCATGGAGGGCGAAGTGGTCTATCGGGATTGCGAATTCTTCCCCGGCCACCCGCGTTGGTACCCTGGAAGGGGTTATATATCATCCATGCCGAAGACTTTGGGTGCCGATAGCTCACTTCCATAGGTCCCCGGGTGATCGAGTGGCATATGCCTGGAGATGATCTTCGGGACAACCCGGTTGTGAAACAGGCACCGCCCGGCAAGGGTAAAGGCGGGTGAAGCACGGCACCAGCCACTTATGATCCGCAGCCGTTAATGCCGGGCGACACCCTAGTTCTTATTATGCCCCCGGATTTTGAACCCGCGCTCCGGGTTACAGGGAAAGGCGTGGTATTGAGCCTCGAGGTCTCCGCGGGCTCGAAATTCAACAGGTTTCCTGCGGGGTACAACGAGTGGCGGCACAGTATCGGCGTCCAGGTGACGGCCCCGCCGGTCGAAGGAAAGGCAAATAAGGCGATATGCAACGTGGTCGCCCGGGTTCTCGGGATCCCCGCTTCCCGTGTTTCGATCGTTGCAGGGTCGACGTCTTCACAAAAGCAGGTGCTGGTGCTGGGACTGGATAAGACTGAAATCCTTGCAGCCCTGGCCAGGGAGATTTGAAGAACAGGATCGGGAATGTGCCGTGCCGGCGGCAGACATCTCCTCGATCGGACCCGGGCTAAAAATAAAGAAATATGCTCTATTTTTGATAATTGCTAAAATATTTTACCTAATCATATAGTTTAAGTGATCCTACAACAGACGGTACAATGCCTATGATCACGCGTACATTGCACGTCATGATGCATGGGGGTGCATTTCATTGTATTCATCAGATACTACCAAGTACCTTATCCAGATTCACATCGAAGCGGAGGGGGTGGTCGAGAAACCCGACGTAGTGGGAGCCATATTCGGCCAGACTGAAGGGTTGCTCGGCGAAGACCTCGATCTGCGGGATCTGCAGAGAACTGGGCGTGTAGGTCGTATTGACGTCCAGATCACAAGTAAAAAAGGAGAAACGAAGGGCGAGATCACCATAGCGTCCTCGCTCGATCGAGCTGAAACCGCTATTCTTGCGGCCTCACTGGAGAGTATCGACCGTGTCGGACCGTGTGTCGCCCGGGTGAAGGTGGGATCGATCCAGGACATCAGGGTGAGTAAGAGAAAGAAGATCGTGGACCGGGCCAAGGAACTTCTCCTCGACTATTTCGAGGAGGGCACTATCGACAGCAACGAGCTGCTTGAAGATGTGCGGGAGAGCATCAGGATCGAAAAGATCAGCACGGTGGGAGATGACCGGGTTCCCGCCGGGCCGAATGTCCTCGAATCGGATGCAATAATCGTCGTGGAGGGGAGGGCGGACGTCATCAATCTTCTCCGCTTCGGGATCAAGAACGCCGTCGCGGTGGAAGGGACCAACATATCCCAGACCATCATCGACCTGTGTGAGAAGAAGACCTCCACCGCCTTCCTTGACGGGGACCGGGGCGGGGAGCTCATCCTCCGGGAACTCCTCCAGGTCGCGGATATGGACTTCGTCGCCTTCTCTCCCCGGGGGAAAAGCGTCGAGGACATGTCCCGGAAGGAGATCATAAAGGCACTCCGCAATAAGATCCCGGCCGAATACGTAAGGGAGCAGTACTCCGAAGGAGAAGAACCGGGAGAGGAAAAGACCCGCGAAGAGGTCGCACCTGCTGCCGGAAAAGAGGAGCCTCCCGAAAAGATCGAGAAGAGAAAGGGACCGCGAAAGATGGAGAGCACGGATTCAGCACCTGCCCCCCGGACCCTCAACGAACACCTGATCGCCGTAAAGGGCAAGCATGTGGCCCGTTTCCTTACCGGAGATTTTACCATCCTCAAGGAAGGAAAACCCGAAGATATCGAAAAGATTCTTGCAGAGGTGAACGGGAATGCAACCGGGCTCATCCTTGACGGAAACGTAAACCAGAGACTTCTGGACATGCTCGTGGGAAAAGGTCTGGAGTACGTCGCCGCAAGGGACTATAAAGGCATAATTAAACGTCCGCTTTCAATTCGGCTGATGAAAATCGCGTGAACAGGTTAGTGGAGATACCTATTTATTTTCCGGGATTCCATGTAGATCTCGGAGTCGGAGCATGCACAAGGAAGAACTTATCACCCTCCACCAGATGCTCTTCGAGATCAAGGATCATTTTGAGTATCTTAATCCGGATCTCAAGTTTGCCCAGTACAGCTCTCTGAAGATTAATCCAAACCAGCTCCATAAGAGCAAAATGGAGCACAAATATGCGATCTTTGTGCTTGGAAACGAGATTGCCAACGCGATGAAAGATGTAGAGTTCTCCGCGTCGGGAAGGATCTCTGCCAGGATGAAGGAACTTGCCGATAAAACCTTAAAAGAGATGGAATACGTCCAGTAATCCTTTATAGCAAATCCAAAAGTCTCTCTATTTCTGCATTCTGGAACTTCCTGATATCTCCTTCATGACCTTCTTCGGAGCTTTGTCTCCGCTTCTTGGCAGCCCCGGCACGTGATCCCTTGTAAAGGTGTTACGCTGTCCAATAGCCCTCACTATCAATCGATAAGAAGATCCCGGAAATCCGACAGTCCGGGGATATCCTGTCCCGGGGCAGTAGCGGCGGCGGAGCGAAGCCCCTGGAGCATTATGCAATGGAAATCCAATCGCTGATAATTGAGGCAGAGGGATTATAAAAAGAAATATCCTTCGTCAATTCCGCCCTGAATAACCGGGGCAGGATGATTCAACCCCGATTATCGAATTTTTTTTTTGAAGAGCTCCAGATGTGAGACCCTGTTTACATCCGCTCCAGCTGTTCCTGTTCGACGAAGTACTCGGCAAGGAGTTTCGGAATAGGCGTGGACATGCAGTGCCAGTTCGGTGTGCCGTTCACCTCAAGTACGCAATACCCCTCCTTCGTCCGGAGGAGGTCGACCCCCGCATAATCGACTCCCACCACACGTGCGGCATTCCCCGCCACCTCCTGCATACCAGGGTCGATCTCGCACGGGATCCCCGTGCCCCCCTGGTGGATATTATGGGCGAGGGTATCGGACACTCTCATGATTCCTCCGACCGCCTTCCCGTTTATCACGAATATCCTGTAGTCGCGGTTGTTCGGAACATATTCCTGGAGATAAAAGGGAGGTGGGGGAAGCATGTCAGGGGAGTCCACGAGTTTTACGTCTATTCCGTCGAATCCGTAGACCGGTTTTGTGACCACCTTTCCCTGCTCCCGGAGGAACCGCACTGCCTCGTCGCGCGACGCGGTAAACAGGGTCTTTGGTGTGGGAATGCGGTGTTTATGCAGGAGGGCGCTGGTCATCACCTTGCTCGCACAGGTGAAGATGGAGAGGGGGGTGTTTATCACCCGGTGGTGCACCGAGAGGGCATTGATGACCTCGAACTGATGCTGGTCCTGTTTTAACCCGCATACCCAGATCACGCCGCCGTCCAGTTCGCAATTGAAGGGATCGAGGCTGTCGATGTCCAGGATTGAGTAATTCCTGCCCATTCGCTGCAGTTCCCGGAGGACCATTGCGGTCGAGTTGTCGCCGGGTGTATCGGTAGGTTTGGGAATGATGGAGATCATGGTGACCCTGGTTCTGTGAAGAGGAATTTTGGATCCCCAAGGGGATAACCCTCACGCTTCCGACAACAACGAAGCGATTCGGTCAGGTTCATCAGGTTGCAGGCAATATGATCGGACCATGAGATATTATCCCAGTCCGGAAACCGGTCTCGATCTGCGAGAGGTGAACAGGGCGGTCGAGGAGGCGTTTGCCGAGCATGGGAGGGGAAATGTCCAGATGCCTCCCAAGGTCTATATCAATTTCAGTCACGGGGATTTCCGGACTATGCCGGGCTACATTCCTTCTCTCGAGACCGCAGGAGTGAAGATTGTAAACGTCCATCCCGAGAACCCGAAGTCCGGCCTCCCCACCGTAATGGCCCTCACCGTTCTTCTTTCGGTGGAGAGCGGGATCCCGGAGGCAATCCTGAATGCGACACGGCTGACCGACATGAGGACAGGTGCCGCTGGCGCGGTGGCAGCGAAATACCTGTCCCCGAAGAGGGAAGTGACCCTTGGCGTCGTGGGAAGCGGGAGACAGGCAGGGGCCCAGGTCGAGGCGATCGCGGAGGAGCTCCGGATAGACAGGATCCTCGTCTGGAGCAGGAACGAAAAAAATGCTCTTGCATTCTGCGAAAAATACGCCCGTTTCAACTGCGAGCAGGCGAGCCTGGAACGGGCATGCGATGCAGAGGTGCTTGTCACCACGACTCCTTCGCGAAAACCCCTGATCAGGGATGGATGGATTCACGAGGGCACTCATATCAATGCGATCGGGGCGGATGCTCCCGGGAAAGAGGAGCTCGATCCCGGGATCCTCTCCCGGGCAGGAGTCTTTGTGGACGATCCTGCCCAGGCAGTGCATTCGGGTGAGATCAATGTTCCTATCAGAGAAGGTTTCTACGCCCCTGAACGCATCCGCGGGACCCTGGGAGAGGTTATTCTCGGGAAGACGGGAAGGAAAGGAAAAGACGAGATAACGGTCTTTGATTCGACCGGGCTTGCCATCCAGGACCTCGCCATCGCCGAGATTGCGGTGAAGAACGGGGCCTTTATAAACCTGAAATTTCCCTGAATCGTCATTTTTTCTGAACCGGCCGGAATCCGGAATATACGGACCCGGCCCCGCCCCCGGGGAGAAAGTACCGATCGAATAAAAAAAGGTTATTCTTTGAATTCGCTGCTGTATTTTTTCCAGACCACTTCGCGGTAGACCGGTCCGCTGTTGTAAGTGCAGAAGGGAACGAGTGTCCCGTCGGGTGTAGCATAATGTATGCAACACCGCTGGACCCTGCCCAGGTCGTAATTGTAACGGTCCATGAAGTGCATGGTCCCGATGAAGAGTGCGTTCCAGTGGAAATCGCGCAATGCTTCAAAGTTCTGGAGCACCAGGGCTTTCATGATCAGTTTCCAGAAATCCGTGGTGCTCCCCTGTTCGCTCTTCTTCACCGAGGTGTGGAGCTCCTTGATCCCTTCCAGGAGTGCCTTGTATTTGTTGATGGAACCGCCTTTCTTCAGTTTCTCCGCGGTCTGCTCAAGAGAGGCGAAGAAACTGTCCACGTCGACCATACGGTTGATGGGCATGAGACCGTCCTTGGTGACAAATGCGTACGTGGCCGCCCCGCAGTGCTGGTGGGCGGTGAACCGGATCTGCGGTTTCCCGGTATACGCCTCCACCAGGTCCGATACCGGGACCACGCAGGGGACGGGGTAAAAGTCAGATTTTTTCAGCACGCCCTCGGTCTGCGCCTCGATATCCTCCAGGAGTTCGGGGATGGTGATCCGCTCCCGGTTCACATCTTCTTCGCTCGCCGCCCCGGTGAATGCGATCGGCTGGAAATTAACCCCTCTCACGACGGAAATGTGATCCGCGGCGAACTGGATTATGGCACCCACCTGGTCGTCGTTTCTTCCTTTTATGATGGTCGGGACGAGCACAATGCCAAGGCCTACTTCATCGCAGTTCTTCACCACTTTTTCGTCGATCTTCAGCTGGGGGTTAGTGTCCCTGGTTACCCCGTCAAAATGAAGGTATACCGTGGAAAGGCCCGCGTTTCGCAGCTCTTCCACGTACTTGACATCTCTTGCGAGCTTGATCCCGTTCGTTGCCAGCTGCACCTGGGGGAACCCGAGCTCCTTTGCCTTTCGGATAATGGCCGGGAGGTCTTCCCGCATCGTGGGTTCTCCCCCGGAGAACTGGACCGCCGGAGCGGGACATGGTTTCTCTTCCCTGAGCACGGTGAGCATGGCTACGATCTGCTCGAATGTGGGCTCGTAGATAAACCCACACGCCCGTGCATTCGCGAAACAGAAGTCACAGTTCAGATTGCAGCGGTTCGTAAGGTCGATATTGGCAAGGAGGGTGGACGAACGGTGATTGTTGCAAAGGCCGCACATTGTCGGGCAGGTGTCGGTGGTCCCGCTGGACTGTGGATTCTCCACTCCTTTTCCCAGGACCTCATAACGCTCGAAACGGTGCCACATCTCCGCATCCGACCAATATATATCCTTAAAAGAACCGTGCTCGGGGCAGGTCCGCAGTAACCAGACACTCCCGTCCTCCTCCACGATATCTGCATCCAGGACGTTTTTGCAGACAGGGCAGAGACTTCTGGTCTTCTTCAACAGCATTGTGGTACCCACCAAAGATTCCTCCTCCAATGTAAGCATTCAGATACCTTAATGATTTTATCTGCTCTCTATTACAGGTATTGGTGAGTATAAATATCCATCTGGAGTCCGTTGTAATTGCCCTGGCCTCCGCCCTGTGGATCATGCTCCCCGCCTATGTGCCAAATCCTGTCGCTGCGGCTTTGGGTGGAGGGAGGCCCATCGACGGGGGGAGAAACTTCCGGGATGGAAAACGGATCCTTGGCGACGGTAAGACATGGCGTGGTTTTATCACCGGGGTCATCGCCGGGATACTTGTAGGGCTTGCAGAGATCGCAGTCCAGGGGACCGGAGCCCTGCCCATGCTTCCTACGCATACGGTCCTTACCGTGGTCCTCTTCTCAGCCGGTGCACTGCTCGGCGACATGACCAAGAGTTTCTTTAAAAGAAGGCTTGGGATCAAGAGCGGCGACCAGTGGATCATAGCGGACCAGTACGACCTTGTCGCGGGGGCATTCGTCCTCACCGCACTAATTTCACCGGGCTGGATCATAGCGAACATTACCCCTCTGATCGGGCTCTGGATAGTTATCGTCACCCCTATATTGCATAAAACCGCGAATGTGATAGGATATCTTGCAGGAGTGAAAAAGGTGCCATGGTAACGCGGATAGCAGAACTGTTAAAGTCACACGGGGCGGTGGAATTCGGCGATTTTGTGCTTGCATCCGGGAAGAAGAGCACCTACTACATGGATATCAAGTCTGCGCTTACCAACCCTGTTGTCCTTCGCGCGATCGGTAAAGCCATGGCAGATACCGCTGCATTCGATACCGTGGCAGGGGTTGCTGTCGGGGGTGTACCTCTTGCCGTAGCCGTTTCCCTCATCAGCGGAAAACCATTCGCCATAATCCGGAGCTCGGGGAAAGACCATGGGAAATCGGGGACCATCATCGGGAACGTGGAAGGGAAGCGTGTCCTCCTGGTAGAGGATGTTACCACCTCCGGGGGATCGGCCCTGTACGGGGTTCGCGAACTCCGGAAGGCGGGGGCCCTGGTGGACATAATCGTTACAGTAGTAGACAGGCAGGAAGGGGCTCCTGAGATGCTCGCAGGGGAAAACCTGACCCTGATCCCTCTTTGCACCGCACAGGAGCTCTTATCCGCATAACGGCCCGGACAGTATATTAAAAGGAGACTCGAATACATGACTATGAACGTGCTGGTTGTGGGTGGAGGTGGAAGGGAACATGCGATCGTCAGGGCCCTGGCCAGCGATAGTAGGAACGTCATTTTTTCGGTTATGGCAAAGAGAAATCCCGGGATAGCAGGAATTGCCCGGGAGGTCCTGATCGAGAAAGAGACGAACGTCCCCGCCGTAGTCCGCTTCGCCCTCACCCGAGGGGTGGAATATGCGGTTATCGGGCCGGAAGCGCCGCTGGAGACCGGGATCGTCGATGCCCTTGAGGACAATGCCGTTGGGTGCATGGGCCCGTCCCGTGCCGCGGCGAGACTGGAAACCGACAAGGCATTCTGCCGGGAGATGATGAACAGGGAAGGAGTCGCCGGGTGCCCGAAATACCGGGTGTTCCACGACCCCGAACTCGCGGCCGGATTTATCCTGGACTCCGAAGAGGAGTTCGCGATAAAACCGATAGGGCTCACCGGAGGGAAGGGCGTCAAGATCATGGGCGAACACCTCGACCGTGAAGAAGCGGGACGATACGTCCGGCAACTCGGAGGGGAGGTGGTGATCGAGGAGCGTCTGATCGGAGAGGAGTTCACCCTCCAGGCATTTACCGACGGCAAGACGCTCGTCCCGATGCCCCTGGTCCAGGATCATAAGAGGGCATTCGAAGGAGACCAGGGGCCGAATACCGGGGGGATGGGTTCTTACTCCATGGAAGACCATAGCCTGCCCTTTGTATCCGAAAATGACCGGGAGAAAGCGCTTGAAATCATGTATGCCGCAGTACATTCGATGGCAAGACTGGGACAACCTTACAAAGGCGTAATCTATGGACAATTCATGAACACCGCGAGAGGACCCATGGTCATCGAGTTCAATGCGAGGTTCGGGGATCCCGAGGCGATGAACGTCCTCTCCATCCTGGAGTCGGACTTTTCGGAGATCGTCGCGGGCATCGCGGAATGCACCCTCAGCTCCCGTAAGGTCGAATTCTCCCGCAAGGCCACGGTCTGCAAATACATTGTTCCATCAGGCTATCCCGAGACCCCGAACCCTGGAGAACCCTTTTCCGTGCACGATTACGGGAATGCCAGACTATACTATGCGAACGTGGAGGAACGCGAAGGAATGCTCTATACCCAGACCTCGCGGACCATGGCGTTCGTCGGTATCGCGGACACCCTGTCGGAGGCGGAAACAATCGCCGAACATGCCGCAGGATCTGTAAAAGGCCCCGTGCGACACAGGAAAGATATCGGCACCGCAGATCTTCTCGCCCGGCGGTGTGCGCATATGAAGGAGATACGATGAACAAAGACCTCATCTCAATACTGGACCTCGATCAGGGAGAACTGGACCGGATAATCACCGATGCCGTCGAGCTGAAGCGGATGCGGCGCAGCGGGATCCCCCACCCGTTCCTTGCCGGAATGAACCTGGCGATGATATTCGAGAAGTCCTCCACCCGAACGAGGATCTCCTTCGAAGTAGGAATGAACGACCTCGGCGGGCATGCCCTCTTCCTCAATACCCAGGACCTCCAGATAGGGCGGGGCGAAGAGATCAGGGATACTGCCCGGGTCGCCTCACGCTTCGTATCGGGCGTCATGGTCAGGGCCTACCGGCACCAGACCATCCAGGACTTTGCACGATATTCCAGCATCCCGGTAATTAACGGCCTTTCCGACCGTGAGCATCCCTGCCAGATCCTCGCTGACCTGATGACCATCCGGGAACGTTTCGGTTCGACGGTCGGGCTGCGACTGGCGTGGGTAGGGGACGGCGACAATGTGTGCAACTCCATGATCCTCTCTTCAGTCCTTACGGGGATGGAGATCTCGGTCGCCACACCGCCCGGATACGAGCCCCCGAATGACATCATCGATGCTGCAAGGGAGAAGGGGGCAAAAATCCAGTTGGTGAAGGACCCCGAAAGTGCAGTAGAAGGTGCCCACGTGGTGGTGACCGATACCTGGGTATCCATGGGCGAAGAAGGCGAACGGGGGAAACGCCTTGAAGCATTCAAGGGGTTCACCGTTACCACCGCGCTGATGAAGAAGGCCGAAGCCGATGCTGTATTCATGCACTGCCTGCCGGCTCACCGCGGTCAGGAAGTCACCGACGAGGTTATCGAGGGCCCGCAGAGCGTAGTGTTCGATGAAGCGGAGAACCGGCTCCATGCCCAGAAGGCGTTGCTGGTTTCACTTCTCGCGCACGATGTGAAGATAAAAGATTAAAGTAATTCTTTTTTTCTCATGCTTTATTGTTCCAGCCAGATTTCCATTGGAATCTATTTCCATTGGAAATACTGGATAAGTATTTATAACATTAAAAATGGAATATCAATTGAAGCCGGATAGGGGGCAGTGTCCGGGGGCATCCCGGTAAATTGTCTGGCAAGCAAGGGTCCAATCATCGTTCCATAGTGTTATTCCCAAAAGTCACACGATTCCTGAATTTTCGTCCCTCGTCGCGGCAGTTTACCTAGGGGGAAGAAAAAAATGAAGAAAGAAAATGTGGACTCCGAAGAGAGTTTTTGTTCTGAAGCACAGAACACGGGTGCCAACCTGCTGGGGGCCGCTCCAGCCATATCGCAATGGAAGAGCTGTGGGACTTTCTGCAATCCGATGTTGCCTCCGATCACTTCGAGAATGAATTTTCGAGAGCCGATGCAAGGTTATTCAGCGGATTGCTACTTCATCGCCGCACTTTCATCGGTCGCCTGGGCAGCCCAGAGCAGCCTTTCCACGAGCTCGACATCGTTCAAATTTTACAACCCTGATCCGAGCATTATCGACCCGAATAAGAGAACCATTTCCATTGCCATTGATCAGAACCTTCCGGTCGAGGCTTCCGGCAAGATGATCTTTGCGAGTTGTTACGTTAAAACTGCAGTTGTTCCCGGAATGCCTCCGGTCGAGACCTGGCCTGCGCTGTTCGAAAAAGCTTATGCGAGTTTCAGGGCCAAGACGATTGGAGACCTTCCGATGGGAAACGGTATCACAGCCCTTGTCAATATCCTATCGATAAATAGCAGTGCCTGGAAATACTATTACATCTGGGACGCGACGCTCACCAATGTTCTTACCAGGAGTCCGGATAACAGCTCGAATATCCTCGCGTCCGGCAAGACGAAGTACCCGATGGTTGCCTGGACGCGTAATGCGACCAACGCGGCAGGGCTCTATCCGAACCACACCTATTCTCTCCTTGGGATAAGCGACGGATATATCGTTTTACGAAACCCGTATGCAAACAGGGATACGAGCAAGGTGCTCCCAGAACCCACAGCGGGAGTAAAAACCGCCGGGACCTGGAACCCGGATGGCCTACCTGACAATCTCATCGATTTTTCCGACACAAAAGACGGGATTTTCGCATTGCGTGCCGACATTTTCGCCCAGAACTTCCTAAAGTTCGGGAGAATTAATAATTTGTTGGAGAATCCAAGTTCCGAAATTGTTGCGCATCTTGCGGAATTGTTTACAGGATAATTGGAGAGGCAGGATCTATGACAGGGAAAATGAAAGTGGGAATAGTGGTGTTTTTATTCATTTTTTTCATTTTACCATTTTCTGTGGGAGGGGACAACGGCACGGCGTCCACTTTCATGCCCCTGGAGAACGAGAACCTGACAAGCAGCGGAGATCACAATATTACTCCGTTCACAGAGGTGCTATCTCCGGTGCAGGGAGAAGACGCGGACCCTCAAAACTCCGGGGACAACCTGACACTGGAAATCTCCAATACCACTATTACAGGCGCAAATGATGACCCGGACGGCCAGATATCGAACGAGACTGCCCTCGATAACCAAACTGGTACAGCACAGAGTCTTATCGAGCCTGGGATGAACACTCCGGTTACCGATACGAACACGAACCCCCTGCAGGTGGGAACCTCCGCTACGTTGACCCCCCTTGACACCTTCACTCAGAAATGCCCGTCAATTTATAAAGACCGCGTTGTATGGGAGGACTGGCAAGGTGGATTGCCGCAAATTCACATTTACAATATCACCACAGGACTGGAGCAGGATCTCTGCCCGGATACGAACTCTCAAACTCATCCGGATATCTGGGAGGACTGGGTCGTCTGGCAGAACAAGGGGGAAATGGGATACACAATCCGGTTGTTCGATCTTAAAACAGGCAATATGAGTGATATCGCTCAAATAAGCGGGGATTGGATCATACCCCATATTGCAAATGGTAAAATCACATGGTACGACTCTTCGGATGTCGGCGTCAAGGTATTCTGTTATACAATCGAAAATAATTCAACCGAGATTCTTACAGATACAGGAATTAATCCCGATATCTGGGGAAATTTCATCGTGTGGGAAGATTACCGGGACCAGGATACATGGTACAGCCACATTTACCTCTATGATCTTCAAACCGGGACCGAACGGAAAGTTACCGACAACCCTTCCTTGCAGCAAAAACCACGCATTTCGGGCACTACAGTTGTGTATGTCGACAACGGGGAAATTCACGCGGTCAACCTGGTCACCGGCACCGATATATGGCTGAATGAAGGGAGTAGCGGGGACAATCCGGTTATTTATGGGGATATGGTGGCGTTCGAGAGTTCTATCGGGTACGGTGGAATCTCGGTAGTGTCGCTTGGAGATGGTACGGGCTTATTCCTCGACTCAAATGAGTACGGAGCCCCGATTTTCGGACCAGATCTCGGAGAAGGCCGGATGGTGTTCGTAAATGCCGGTAATGCGGGAGATATTGGCCTTTACACTTTCGGCGTTCCGGATTACCCTTTCAGGGCCGTGTTTACGGAGAACGGGACCACGGGGGAAGTCCCCTTTACGGTGACGTTCACCGATGATTCGGTGGGATCGCCCTCGGGGTGGCAATGGGATTTCGGTGACGGCAACAGGTCGGATGAGCAAAATCCTGTGCATACGTATACATCCCCAGGGATTTATTCGGTGATCTTACGTATTTTCGACCCGACTCACCGGGACGCATGCAGTAAACCCGGGCTTATCGCCTGCGGAAACCTCCCGGAAGCGGATTTCGGGATGAATATAAGTTGCGGCCCTGTTCCCCAGGTGGTTTCCTTTTACGACCTGTCGGGAGGATCCCCTACGGAATGGTGGTGGGATTTCGGCGACGGGGGGCAATCGGGGGAACAAAACCCTCTGCATGAATATACTGCTCCGGGAATCTACAATGTAAGCCTCATTGTAACCAATGCTCTCGGGAACAGCAGCATGGTGAAAACCGAGGCGGTCACCGTCCTGCCTGTATGCAGGAATGAACTCAATTTTGATATCCCGGGGGTTTTCGTATCAGATGACGGGGTTTTCGAAACTATTGCCATCAATAGTTCAATGGTCAGCGTGAACTATCCTCTTCCTGGAGACAAATCCTTGATCGAGATACATCCTGACTCCCGGAGCGGAATATCGGCAATACTCCTGTTCGCTTCGCCCGGATTGGAATTTTCTGATGATTCGAACGGCACCGTTTCAGGCACATTTTCCGGAATCCGGATCTGTACCTCCGAAATGACAGGAAGTGCAGCCTGCGTGGGTGATGCCACCTGCCGGTATAATCTTTCCTTCACCACCGACCATTACCCGGCGAGTCCATTCAATGCAACTCAATGGGAGGGGGTAACACCAGCGGACGAACAAATTGAATCACGCATCGCAATCCAGCACTACTGTGATTTGTACCGGGGTGCGTATACCGTGAGATTTGAAAAGGACAATCTGAATCTCACCGGTCCCGCCAATCTCACTTTCGGAGTTTCCCGCGACTGGCTCGAGGAGAACGGATGGGGAGATCACGGTAACTTTTCGGTTGATACCGACCCGGAAGGCGTATACGTGTATGTTGACGGGATATACCGGGGGCGGTCCCCGATCAACGTTACCGGACTCTCGGCAGGTATTCACGAGGTAAACGTGACCTATCCCGGCTATACCTCCAACATATCCACCATCATTCTATCGGATGTAAGGGAAAGTGTCGGGGTGATGCGGATCGGTGACGACGGTCAGGGAGACCTCCTGCCCGCCGAGTTCCTCTATCACGACCCGGCAGCGAATATGGATTATTTCACGGTCTCATCCCCCGAGGGACTGTCCCGTTTCAGCCTCGTAACTCTTGATACGTCCGGAAATATGTTCCAGATCCTTTATCTCTCGCTCCAGGAATGGGCATCGCCCAAATCCGGTGGCGGCGGCGGTGGCGGCGGATACAGTGGAGGCGGGGGCGCTGTCGCCAGCGAGCCGAATCCGGTGGTGAATCCCACTCCTGTCCAGGACATTCCTGTCGCCCCGAAGGAAACGATAGCGCAGGCATCCGGGGCGGATATGCCGTCCGCAGCTGCCCGGATCTCAGGGCCTGCCGTGGCGGATACACCCGCATCCGCGGGCCAGGCCGAGGCGGACCAGGCCGGGGATTCTCCCGTGGTGAGCACGATGCCCTTCACTATGTCCCTGTTGAAAAACCTGTCAATCGTATTCCTCGTATTTTTCATTACCATCGTGCTCTACGTGCGGTGGAAGAGGTCTGGCGGAGGTGAAGGGAATGAATGACGCCTCCGGTAACCCTCTCATTTCACCCTTTTAGAACTACGGATGTCGAAAGCCTGGTAAAAAAACAGGACGTCAGGGGCCTCATACGGCTCCTGTCGTACCCCGATTTTACCCTACAGTGGCGGGCGGCCGAAGGACTGGGGACTCTCGGTCAGAAAGCGGTCCCCCGGATAATGAGACTGAGCAGGCACCCCAATCCGGCGGTCAGGCTTGGAATGGCAGAGGCGCTTGCCGCCATCAGGGACCCGGCGGCCGTACCTGTGCTGGAAAAAATGGTTTTAACGGACGAATCAGAAGAAGTCCGCTGGGCGGCGGCGATCACGCTCGGTGAGATCGGGGAGGAACGTTCGATCGCCACCCTCGTCCGTGCCTTCCGGGATCACGATAAATATGTCCGTTATGGTGCTGCTCTTGCGCTCGGCAAGCTGGGCTGGAAACCCTCATGCCCGGAAGAATCGCTGGAATATGCGATAAGCGGCTACGAGTGGGAACGGATCCCGGACATTCCCGATCCCCCTCTCGACCCGCTTATCCGGATGATGAAGGACCCCGACCCTGTCATCCGGATGAGGGCGTTCCAAAGTATTGTCCTCCTCGAAAAACCGGTGCCTCCGCCGGCGGCCGCGACCGTGCTGAAGGACGCGAACCCGGAACTCCGTGAGTGTGCCGTAAGGGCTCTTCCCGGATATGGGTTCTCGCCGCTTCGTCTCCCGAAGGGAGTAGCGAAAAGGGTAAAAGAGAATAAAAATCCCTATGTGGCCGCGGTACTGAATTTTCTCTTCCTGGGACTGGGGTATAATTACCTGGGCCGGTGGTGGGGGTTTCTTCTCTTCCAGGTCGATGCGACGGCCATCCTGCTCCTTTCCCTGGCGATGGAGTCCCTGGTCCCATTGGCGATCTCCTACACGGTCTCCGCGGTAGTCGCCGTGCATACCTTCTATTCGGTGAAATTCATGGAGATGCACTGAAATGGGCGGCCTTTTCTCCCCTCGTCCACCGGATATCGATCAATTGCTCAAATCCGGGCAGGTTCGGGCTCTCATCAGGGCTATGAAGCACCCCGACCTGGACGTGCAGTGGAGAGCAGCGGAAGCGCTCGCGTCGATGGGTCCTTCTGTGTTCGAGATCCTGGTAGATACCCTTGATTCCCGATCAAAAGACATCAGACTGGGAGCGATAGAGGCTCTCGGCGATTCACGGGATCCGAGGGCGGTCGTGCCACTTGTTCCCCTCCTCAAAGACCCGGATAACGAGATACGATGGGAGGCGGCGCTTGCGCTGGGGATGCTGGACAACAGAGACGTCATCCCCCCGCTTCGGGATGCGCTCAGGGACAGGGACCGGTTCGTCCGTGAAGGGGCGGCCCTCTCGCTCGAGCGTCTCTCGTGGGTCCCGGAGGATCACCTGGAAGAGGCATACCTCTATTGTGCCCGCCAGGACTGGGATGCCCTTTCTCACTGCGGGAGTCTTGCCATCCTTCCCCTTGATATCGCTTCCCGGGACAAAGACCCTGAGATCAGGCTGAATGCGGCGAGGACTCTGGGCGCCATGGGTGGTGAGGAAGGTATCCCTCTCATCTACCGTCATCTCCGGGACCCCGACGACCGTGTACGATGGGAGGCGGTCAGGGCGGCTCCTAAGACCGGACTTCCTATCCGGTATATCCCGAGAGGGCTCTCAAAAAGACCCAGAGTCCGGAAGAACCCGGGAGTCGCCGCGGTGCTCAACCTCCTTCTCCCCGGTATGGGCTATCTCTATCTCGGGCGCTGGTGGGGGGTTGTCCTGTTTCAGGTCGATGTCTACGTCACGCTCTGGCTTTTCACCCACGAAGGGGGGATGCTCACCGAAACAGTGCTCCTGACGGTCTATATCCTGCTCGCCCTGCATGCCTGGTATATCGCCCGGCATTTGCCGGACCTGTAAGTTTATCCTTCGCTCTTCGGGTCCTGCCCCGATTCATCGTCCTTCCGGGCAAGCTCGCGTCTGAATATTGTCAGGCTCGGCCATAACCCGAGAGCGATGTTGAGATAGTAGAGTATCAGCCGCCAGAGCAGGACGAAGATCCCGAGGAGTGACGAAGGTACAATCAACGCATACAGGGATGTCGCCGAGATCTCTGCGATTCCGGAAGATCCAGGGGTGAGGGGGAGCATCATCACCACCGCGATGATCAACTGAAAGAGGAACGATTCGAGGATATAGGGGGACAGCCCGAGCCCCATGAGGATGAGGGACGCGACAAAAAATTCCGATATCCAGAAAAGCAGCGAAAAGAATCCCCCGGTGACCAGCCCCCTGCGGGCAGGCCCGGTGAAGAGATTGATGCTCACGAAAAAGTTGTCGAGTTCTGCATCGACCCTTCCAATGGTTTTTTTCAGCGATGCGCGGTGGATCTTCGCGTCAAGCCAGTGAAGAAGCCGGATGATCATCAGCTTAACTTTTTCAGGATTCCTCGAGGCCATGAAAAGAAGGATGATCAGCCCTCCCATGAAGATCCATGATATTATCATCGCAATGATCAGGGTGATTGAGATTCCGGGTACGACGCTGCCGAGAAGGCCGATTGAGAGGACGCCCATAAGGACCAGGATCAGTCCGTCGAGGACCCTTTCCATGATTACAATGGCCGAAGCGTCCCCGATTTTCACTCCGTCCTTGTATAGTTCGTGGATTCGCACCGGTTCGCCACCCGCCTGTCCGGGGGTGATGGCCCCGATGAGGAGGTTTGCGAGGACCAGGTTCCAGGCATTCGAGAGTTTTATCCGGTAACCCAGTGCATGCGACATCATCTTTACCCGAAGCGACCAGAACAGGAGTGAACAGAGCCGCAGACCTACCGCAAGGATAAGAAAGATGGGATTTGCCTGTTTCAGGTACTCGAGCGTATTCTGATCCAACGTGCTCGCAAGCACGATGACCAGAACCACTACTGAAAACCCGATCGAGATCCAAATCCATCTTTTCTGGGTAAGATCCATTCGGCCTCACAATCCACCCGGATCCCAGGGAGTGAAGGATCTCTCGGGTATTTGGGATAGATCAGATATGCGTTCTGACGATATGATAGATTGCATCCTGTGCATTCGGGAAAAAGAGTTAAATAAATCGATTCAGGCTAGCGGAATCATCCATTGATATATTTGTCCAGTTCGCTGATCATGTACTGTTCGGCTTCCTCGATGACTTCCCGTTTCCCGCGGAATGCGAGAAGTTCACGTTCATCGCCTGCCATATTTGCAAAGTAAAGTCTTTTCGTTCTTTCGACGAGCTGGACATCGAATTTTTCCATTACTTCCTTGATAATCCTCCGGGGAACCCCCGGGGGGATGAGAAGATCGAAGAGCTCCTCCTTTTCAGTTCCACCGGTCTTTTCCAGCGGTGCGTTCGTCGGTCCTTCTGTCATTTTCCTGCCCTCACTTTCCTGCTTTAATCCTGCGTGGCATGATACACGGCCCACCACGGACTCCGCCTATCGGATTTTTCGGTTTTCCGAGAGAGTTCATGCACCGGGCCATGAGCGCAGCGCCCCTCGCAAGGCCATCATCTACGAAGACCAGGTGGTCCACCGGATTATCAAAGAGTTTCCTCTCGGTGATCCCGTCGAGTATGTATTCCGGTTTTCTCCCGGAAATTGCCGCTCTTCCGGTGAATCCTATCGAGCTGTTGCGATACACCATACCCTCCTCCCGGGTCACATCGACCAGCCTGAGTGCCATCCTCGCACATACGCGATCGATCACCTCGTTCAGGAGCGAGAGATTGTGGTTCTGGTACACTTCATGTCCAATCTCTTTTAATTTTTCGAGATTGCTTCCGTCCTCCCCCGCATCGCAGCCAATCAACGCGACCCCGGATTCCTTCGCTACCGCGGCATATACGGGAACTCTCCCGAACCTTTTCCGTTCGGGGGGGACTACGCGGATATCGATCAGCTCGTGGCACCGGTCCACGTATTCCTTCACCACGTTGCTCTGACCCTTGAGCGCGAACTCCGCGACCACGCTCCTGTCACCGAAGACATCGAGTGCGGTCCCCCTCTGGCTGTCCACGAGCCCGGTCCCCTTCACGATCGCGTCCGGTATTGCCCCTGCCAGTCCGCAAAAGTTACCTATGGTCTTTGCGAAGGGGTTGGGGTCATCCGGGGTCACATCGCTCGTGATCCTTCCGTCGAGCGTGGTGCCGAAGTCGATGGAGACGCAGGGGTTCCGGAAGTCCACGGGAGTCCACTTCGCACCCTCCTTAATCCCCGCCATCGCAAGCTCTCCTTCCATCTCGTTGGCTACCATTTCCACCCCTGTGCTCCCCACGGGGGGGATGACCCCCGCTACGGCGCCGATGAACACCACTTTATCTGCGTAACTGAAGGGCTGCACTCTCTGGGGCTGGTTGGCCTTGGACATCGGAGGCGTCATTCTCCGCGGAGGCACCCCCGCGTTCAGGCAGCCGCTTGCCAGGGCGAGCACGAAATCCCCTACCTGGTCGGGAGAATCCATCGCCGCCACCACTCCTGTGCTTCGGACTACGAAATCAAGATCCTTTTCAACCTCGAGATGCGCCTCCTGGAGACACTGTATGAGCGTGTCGCGGACAAGGTCGGTGACCGATTCCCGGGTGAGCCGGGTGCCGTCGAGGGTCTCACCAAAGACCGTCTCGCCCGGTTTCGGTTTGCGCACATCACGGCTCATCTTTACCGTTTTATTGATCACGTAGCTCATCCCGGTCTCAAGGTTGACACCGGTGAGGATGCACTTGGTGGTGGTATTGCCCATCTCCACTGATGCGACCAGAAAATAAGGTTTGACTTTGAACTCGGGCATGTAGGTTCCGGGACCGTGCGAAATGGAGGGGGGAGGCGGGCTCTCCACGATATAGGGACGGGGTTTGAAGAAACGATCAAAAAAGCGTGCACACATACAACGAATGTTCTTCAAATGTCCCCATATATCTTTCGATTATCCTCAATAAACCCAAAAATAAAGTCTTTGGTGAGATGCACCCTGCTTCGGGCGCCGTGGAGTTATTCACCCGGTATCCGGAGGATCATCCGCCGCACCGCGTCGATATACGGGGAAGATACGGCGATGAGGGGGCTGACATCGGGCTCGGTCCTCCGGACGAGGTCGTCATCGGGGAGAAAGTATACATCATCGAAGGGATGCGAAGGACCGATTACCTTCAGGGCCTGCTGACGGTCCCTCTCGTCTCTGACCCTGTTGACCACCAGGGAACAGGTACGGATCCCCAGTCCCCGGGCGAGCCGGGCCGCATCACGTGCGACCGAGAGTGCGTTGAACGACGGTTCGGCGAGGACAATTGCGTTTGAAAACCCTTCCGCGAGGGAACGGCCGAAGTGCTCAAGTCCGGCCTGGGTGTCGAGGATGATGACCTCGTCATCCCTCAGTGGAATTGCCCGGATCACGCTCTCAAGAAGCGCGTTCTCCGGGCAAAGGCACCCGCTGCCCGCTTTCTCCACACCCCCCATCACCAGCAGGCAGATATTGTCCCGGATCCTGATTCCCAACCGGCCGAAGACGTCGGACACGTCGGGGGCCAGGCTGAAGAGCTGGCCCCATCCCTGACCGGGCACCGCCCCCGTTTTTTCGGCGATATACTCCACATTCCGGGAGAGAGGGACAAGCCGGCCAGCCTGGTCCGGAGGGTACCCGAGCGACCAGGCGAGGTTTTGCTGGGGGTCCTGGTCTATCGCGAGCACTTTTCTTCCCTCCTCGGCGTACAGACAGGCGAGGATCGCGGCAAGAGTGGTCTTCCCGACCCCGCCCTTGCCGGTGATCAGGATCCGCCGCCCGCCCGGCTTGGCACGAGTGCCGTCCCGGATCTTTTCAGCTGCCTGGTTGATATTCAGTTTCTCGCGGTTCATATCCCCAGGGCGGAACGCTGTGCTCCGATGTGATTCGAGATAAGGTCGGCCGCCTTGAAGGGATCCGGCTCGACTGCAAACCGTGCATGTGTCACACCCTGCAGGCCTTCGGTCAGGAGCTGGATAGTGTTCTCGCTCCCGGCGATCTTTGGCATGACCCCGAGGACCGTGTATACCCCGGATGCGACGAAGTACGTCCCGATGGAGACCGCCTTCTGCGAGTACCATTCGGGGGCCGCCCCCGCAACAGGGAGCTGGTGTATGCCGACACCGAGCGCCCTCGCGAGCTCGGCGACCAGCACCAGGATCCTCGCGTTGTCGACGCACGAACCCATGTGCAGCACCGGAGGAATGCCAAGGCTTTTGCAGACCGGCCCGAGACCGGGTCCTGCGAGGTCCGCTGCCTCGGGCTTCATCAGTCCCGCTTTCCCTGAGGCAACGGCCGCACAGCCGGTCTGGACGCAGAGGATGTCCCGCTTTATCAGTTCTTTGGTTAGGTTGACATGCCCGTAGTCGTGTTGGATCTTAGGATTATTGCAACCGACAATCCCCGCCGCCCCCTTGATCTTACCTGCCACGATTAGGTCGATCAAAGGTTTCCAGGTGCCGCCAAGTGCGTCTTTTATGGCCTCCACCGAAAATCCCGCCGTCACCGCCATGGGGTTCGCCGGGATATTCACCGTCTCGGGGACCCGGTTGGGGTAGTTCTCCACCGCGACCTTCACGATCTCCTTTGCCATTGAATACGCGTTCTCCGGATGGATCTCCATGTGAATCGCACCAGGGACCTTGGACTTTTCGCTGGTGGAGATCACCTTGGTGTGGAAACAGCTCGCGGTGCGGGGAAGGGAGGGGAAAATGCACTGGTAGTCGATCACCATGGCTTCCAGGGCCCCGGTGGCGATGACCAGCTCCTGGTTGAAATGATTCCCCGCCATGGGGACGCCCTTTCGCATGAGGAGCTCGTTTCCGGTACAGCAGAGCCCCACGAGGTTGATCCCTTTCGCACCGACTTTTTCGACCATGCTCTTGATCTCCGGGTCCTCGATGACCCGCACCACCATCTCCGAGAGAATGGGGTTATGCCCGTGGAGCGAGATATTGACCTGGTCCGGCTTGAGGACCGCGAGATTGACCGTAGACTGGTTTATACGGGGCGTGCCGAAGAGCACATCCGATATTTCAGTCCCCATCATAGAACCACCCCACCCGTCGCCGAGTGCCGCCCGCGCTCCCTGGAGGATCATGTTGGAATAGCTCGCGCCTACCCCCATCTGCACCCGGTGCATGGCATCCACGATCTCCCTGTCGATACCCCGGGGAACAATACCGGCTGATTTCCAGATCTCTCTCGTCTGGTCCGGGGCCCTTCCGGCCATGGTAAGCGTGCCCTTAATGGAGCCGAACTCCTCCAGCATGGCGATCGAGAGATCTTTTGCGACCTCCTTCTCATTCCTGTCCTTTATTGGTATTCCGTATTCTTCGGCCAGGCGGTTCATTTTTTTCTGGTCCGTGATCACGTAGCCGTCCGACTCGCCGATCGAGGTTTTATAGAGCGTCTCGACAATATCCCTGCCGTGATCCGAATGGGCCGCTGCACCCGTGGCGATCGTATCGAGCAGGTTGCGGGAAACGATCAGGTCCGCGTCCGCCCCGCATACGCCACGCATCCTGACCGGCGGTATGATCCTGCACGGCCCCATGGCACACCTGCTGCAGGAGAGCCCGGCAGAGCAGTACCGGCAGGGAGGCTGCTGGATCTCGAACCTGTCCCAGACGGTCTCGATCCCTTCCTTGAGCATCAGCTCGATGATCGGCTTGGCAGACTCGTCGATTGTCCGTTCCTGAATTTTACTCCTGATAAGTTCAGGGTTCATCAGTGACATCTTTGCCCTCTCGATCTCCGAGATCTCCACCTTCTTCTTCTTGGTCTCCTCTTCAAAGTAATCAGGCATCGGTATCTTCTCCGGATTTTTGGCGAAAGAAGCAGGAACCCCGGGTTGTATCAGGCACGTTGCCTGCAGCCGGGATCCGGCGGGCGATACTCTGCGTAATAGAACGCGGCGTGCCGTGGGGGTACCTGCTTCATCCCTCAAAACTCTAATAGACAATCTCCTATTTAGTGCTATTCCAGGTTTTCCGGAGAAAAAAAGTGAAGGTTCGTCAGGACTATTCTGTTTCGGGGCTTCCGATTATCGGTGACCACTGGTCGTGTAACGCATAGAGGAATGCACCGAACCCGAGGCTCACCGCAATAACAAGAATAACCGGGCCGATGAAGGGAATATAAAACAATATATAGAGAATTACGAAACCGATGAGATAACGCTGCCATGCGGCAGATCCGGGAGCGGTACGTGTTGAGATCACCTCTCCCAGGGTGTATGCCACAAAGAGGGTGGAAAGAAGTACCGCGATGAGGAGCACCATCCCTGCCAGTATCGCGAGAGGTAGCCCGACTACGGTGATTGCCAGGATAGCGAGAGCGACGATCCCGATTAAAAGGCCGATAAAACCGATCACCGTTTTTAGCACCGGGGACTTTCGTACCTCGCGGGTGACAGAAAAAAACCTGGCGGGCATCGTCTTTAACAGGACCAGTCCCAGGATACACATCCCTGCGGCAAAGAGGAGCGACAGGGTAACGACGATCGCCGGGAGTGCGCCCGAATTCTGGTTAATGTGCACGTTCGTGGTTCCAGCGCGCCCCTCATCCTGGAACCGGTTCGCATCGACCGTAAGAGTCCCTTCGACATTCCCCTCGTTTTTCACCGTTCCTCCGGAGATAAGGGCATCCCGGGTGACGGTTGCTCCCGGAAGAAGGGTCACTTCACCTCCCGTCGCGATCGCATTGGTGCCCACGCTGCCGTTCACCAGGACCGATCCCCCGGCCAGGACGATCTTCCCTCCCACGTCGGAATTCAGTCTGATCGTCCCTCCTGCGGCGATCAGATCTCCCCGTACCGGCGCATTCACCTCGATCGTACCGCCTGCCAGAATGGCACTGTCCACGGGAGCATTCAGGGTGATGCTCCCCCCGCTGGCAAGCAAATCGTCATATACCGGTGAAGAGATGACGACCTCCCCTCCGCTCCTGGCATCCAGTGCGGACACCCCGCCAGGCAGGATGAGCACTACCATCATCATGACAAGAACTGCGAATTTTTTCATAATTGTCCTTGGAGGGAAGGGGTATATCAAGCAGAATGTACCCGCTGCGATCAGAGCGACTTCGGGGCAGTGGGCCGGGTGAAAAAAGGAGTGCTTAAGGAGCAAAGCGCGCCAGAGGATTGATAAAGAAAGTATTAAATTCTCGTTAATAAACTTATTTTAATTATGGAAATTGGGGATTCCAGAAGCTGGATTTTCTACTACCTGATCTGTTTTGTGGCACTTCTCTGGGTCGGGTTCCTCTTCACTCAGGATACCATGCTCTGGGTCGGGTTGCTGCTCGTCCTGGTAGTCCTGGGGTTCTCGATAATCCTGTTTGTCATGCTGCTGATTGAACTCTCCAAGGAAAGAGCGAAGAAACGAGAATCCGACTCGTAATTCAAGAAATTTATCCCCGGTCGATCGCGAGTGGACCAAAGACACCAATAAATATCTTTTTTATCGCGCTCTGTAATAGAATCCATAAGAGATGAGATCCAGTTCGTTCACCATTCTCCTCATCGCGTTGTTACTGGTCGTGATACTTCTGGCATTGATGATCATCATAGGTCTTACCATCATGCTCAATACCGGAACTCCAACGCAGGAGGGCGATCTCGGTCCGTTGATGCAATTCGTTCATTCTCTGGAGAACCTTCTGAATACCTTTATTGCGGGAGTCCAGGATTGGATCGCCTATTTCATCGAGAAGCTCGAGGACATAAGCAAGGCTATTTAAAGGGAAATTTTATTTCAGGGGCTGCCCCGATCGCCTGATCACTACTTTAGCGAGCGAGTCTGCCGCCGCCCGTGCGGGAGAATCCGCGGGGATCCCCGTGATAGGTCTGCCGTTGAGGTCGGCATCAGTTATTGACGGGTCTTCAGGGATGTATGCAGCGGGATGAGGTATCCCTGCGGTTTCATATGGTGCGTCACCGCGAATCCTGTTGTAGACCGTCAGCATGGAGGTCCCGTCGAGGCCCAGGGAGAGGGCGAGTTCCCGGATCCTTCCTACGGTACGGACTCCGCGCGCACCGGGGTCGCTCACGATGAGCAGCACGTCCGGGTGTCCGATAGTTCCTCTGCTGATGTGCTCGAGTCCTGCTTCGGTATCGATCACCACGAACCGGTAATCCCGTTCGAGGCTCCTCATGCAGGACGAAAGCAGGTCATTCGCAAAACAGTAGCAGCCCGATCCTTCAGGCCTCCCCATGACGAGGAGGTCAAACCCCCGTCCCTCCACCAGGACCTTCCTGAACCTGAGCCCGATATACTCGTTCCTTGACATCCCGGGGGGGATATTCCGGGTGAACGCGTCCTCCCGCATCGACCCGAGACTCTCGGCGACCTCGATTCCCAGCGCCTCGTTGAGGTTGGCGTTCGGGTCGGCATCGACTGCGAGAACCGGGATCATTCCCTCTCGTACGAGTGCATCGATGAGCAGGGCGCTGATCGTGGTCTTCCCCGTCCCCCCCTTCCCCGCCACTGCAACGGTGAAAGGGGTCATGAGCCTGTCTCCCCGCGAACCTTCCGGGAGAGCCATGCCGAGGTCTTCATGATCTCTCCGGCGCCTTCGGGTGTACCGAACTGAATACCGCAGGTGGGGGTGATAAGCGATCCCGCATCGAAGAGCGAGGGATCCACGAGCTCGCACATTCTCTTCCGGATATCCATGTACGTAGTGTAGAGATCCTCGCGGTCGACCCCGGTGAACACCGCATATTCCGCCGGGACGATCCCCCACCCGATCACACCGCCGGCTTCGAGGTATTCTGCCACCGCACCGCCATAGAGCATGAACTCTCCGGCCATGGTATACGCATCGAAGGAAAGCAGGGAAGGCCGGAGAGAGAGGACGAACTCCCAGTCGGTATTTGCACAACAATGGATCCCGAGACCGTCGCGGACACTCGACGCGATATCATGCCAGCCCGATCGCACCATCTCCCTGTCGACGGGCACGACGGAAGACCCGAGCGCGGCAAAGTACGGCTCGTTGACCACAACGAGCGTGCGGGAAACCCCTCGTATCCCGGCCATGGCGGATTCGCACGCTGCCGCCCGGAGCGCGATCATCTTTGAAATCACGTCGGCATACTGTTCGTCATAGTATAACGGCCTCCTGTCCCGATCGACCACCTGCATCCCGAAGGTGACCGGGCCGGTCACCTGGCACTTGAGTATCCTGCACCCGGAGACATCCCGGCCGAGCATCTCGATGAATGCCGATGCAAACTCCTTTGTCGGAATGTAGGGGTCAAGGTTGCCCTCCACGAAGTCCAGGTAAATCCGTTCCATCTCTGCGGGGATGTCCCGGGCGGTATCGATCGTCAGCCGGCCCTCGCGGATGGCTCCGCCCGGAAGACGGGCCGAATCTGCAAAGACGATACTCTCCCGGATGCCCCGTTTCGGAAGCGTGGGGATATAGGGGATTTCAGGGTAGATCGAGAGGACCGTCTCGCAGGCGACACCGGGGTCGAGATGCGGGAGTGCACCCACTCCCGTGGCAAGACTGTCGGTTGGGGGGATTGGTGCCGACATGCTAGCTCCTCCTGACACGGCACTCGTTGAGGATCTTCTCGACCAGGGGGAAGGTGGAGAGATCTGTATGGGGAAGGAACGTACTGCTGGTGTATTCGTCCATGAAGGACGGCTCGGCATTGAGCTCGATGTACGCGATCTTCCTTGCGATCTCGTCGAGCAACTTCCTTTTTTTACGGTTCACCAGGGCGATGTTGGCACCCTCGATCGCCCCGTTGCCGATGTTCTCGATCCGTTCCCTCGCTACTTCCGGGATGAGCCCGATGATGACCGCATTCTCTTTGTTGATGTAGTTCCCGAATGCCCCGGAGAAGTAGATATGGGCGATCTCGTGCCGGGTGATTCCCGCCTGGTTCATGAGCGTGCTGCATGCGGCAAGGATCGAGGCCTTGCTCATGATCAGGTTCTTGATGTCGTTCTCGGTGATCACGATATCCTTGCCGATATCGGTCTCTTCCTTCCAGGCAACCACGAACTCCGGAAAATGAGGGCCCAGACGAATCCTCGGGTGGGGGATATCGGTGTTGATCCTCCCGGTGCGGTCGATGACACAGGCCCGCAACAATTCTGCGAGGAGATCGATCAGCCCCGATCCGCAGATCCCCTTCGGTTTCCGGTGGTTGATCGTGCGATACGCCGGCGTAAGGTCGGTCAGGTCGAGAGAGATCTGCTCTATCGCCCCGGGGTTCGCCCTCATGCCGAAGAGTACCTCCCCTCCTTCGAGGGCCGGTCCTGCCGCTCCCGCGCATGAGAACATCCAGTCCCTGTTTCCGAGCACCACCTCGAAGTTCGTCCCGATGTCGATCATCAGCGAAACCTCGTCCTGTTCCGCCATACCGGACGCGAGGATATCGGCGACGATATCACCCCCGATGAAATCACTGACTGCGGGGAATACAAACAGGCCGGCGTTTTCCTCGACTTCGAGCCCTGCCCTGCTCGCTGCAGAGGTGAGGTACCTCCGGACGACAGGGACGTATGGCTCCTCGATCATGTATGCCGGGTCGATCCCCATCAGGATATGGGTCATGATGGTATTTCCCGCAACCACCACCTCGTAGATATCCTCCCGGTCGATGCCTGCATTGTTTGCGGCGTCGGTAATGGTGGTATTGATGCTCTCCGCCGCGAGGGCCTGAAGTTTTTCAAGCCCGTTTTTCCGGGCGTAATTTACCCGGGAGAGGATATCCTCGCCGCAACTGATCTGGAGGTTGTAATTGGATGCCACCCCCGCAACCTCCCCCCCCGCAAGGTTCCGGAGGAAGACCACCACCGTGGTGGTGCCCAGGTCCACCGCTGCGCCATAGAGTCTCTGGCTGGAGTCACCCTTCTCCACGTCGATCAGGCGGTAGCCGCCCGGAACGAGCGCGACGGTCCCGGTCACTTTCCACCCGCTGTCCCGTAAAGCCCGGGGAATACGGCGGATTACTTCGAGGGGCACGTAGATCTTCCCTTCCTTCGGGCCGCCCTGTTTCTCGATCCCCCAGAGGAGCCTGGTGAGGTCGGGAGACGGGTCCTCGAGGGTGGGTGGGGAGAGACTCACGTAGTACTTCCAGACCGAGGGGGAGAACCCGGTGGTCAGCCCCCTGGTATCGATCAGGATCTGTTGCTCCTGGATGAGCGAGCTTTCGGGAATCAGGACCTGTACATCGTCCAGCACCCGGGTCTGGCATGCGAGGCATCCGCCCTCGTCCAGCTCCTTCCCCGAGAAAAACCTCCCGAACTTCTCCCTGTCGAACTCCACCCTGCCGCTCTTTACGTACACGACACACTTGCCGCATTTGCCCTGCCCGCCACACACCACGTTCATGTGGATTCCTGCTTTCTGCGCCGCCTCCAGGAGACTGCCTCCGGGGGGGACCGTGGTTTTCCGGAAACTCGGCAGGAACGTGACATCAGGCATGGGTGGGTTTCCACTCCTTCTCCAGGAATTCGGCAATCTCTGCGGCATCTCTCGGGCCGACCAGGACCTTCCACCCGGTCTCCTCTTCTATCCTGCCAGAGAGGGGTGCCGCGTATCCCGGTATGATCAGGGTCCTGTGGGAGACCTCGGCGTCAACTCCGAACCTTGCCAGGGAGTCCTTCACCAGTGTCTCGTTCAGTTTTCCGGCCGCAACGGAGGTGAGCACCGACATGCCCTCCGTGTCTGCGACCAGCATGAAACAGGGGACACGGGCTGCCTCGAGGTAGCCCTGGAGGGTGAAGTAGGTAAGGGAGAAATTGACGGTAAGGAGCACAGGAGCGTCCTTGGCCGGGTTTCCCACGCGATACAGTCCCGGGGTGATCTGAATCGGTTTTTGGGGGTCCGTATAAATGTTCTGGCGAAGCGTCAGCAGTGCACGCTTAGCCGGGGCGGAAAGATGGTCCGTAACGATAACCGAACCGTATTTCAGGACCGCGAGAACCAGTGCAGCCTCGGGATCCCCGAAGGCGGTAGTGTCGCAGTAAATCGGGTACCCAAGGGGGGGCGGGGCCCTGGCGATCGCGTACTGCCGGGCAAGGGTGGCGGAACGGAGGTATTCCGAAAGCGAACCCGGGGAGAGGTCGAAGAGAAGGGAATGTACGCCTTCCCCGGTGCAGAGCGTCGAAAGTTCGGACATGGCTTCGAGGGAAGGAGCTCTCAGGATCAGGCCTGCCCCGTACTTCTTTGCGAGGGCAGAGAACTCCCTGTAGTTCCGGTGGTCCGCCGCGTGTATAAGGGGTCTGTAATGCCCGCAGATCGCGAGACCCGCCTCGAGAGCCGCGGGATTCTCCGAGATAAGAACTTCGGGCAGATCGGCAACAGATTCCACGGCGGAAACCGCGTCGGCAAACCTCCCCGGGTCCCTGCTCACGTTCCGGATCGCCACCCCGTCGAGGCGGAGGTCCATCCCCACCCTGACCATGACCCCGTCCCTGACCTCGATCACTCTCTGCATGATCTCTTCAGGCTCCATGGTGTCGGTAACTCCGAGCATAAACCCGGGTTGATGATAAAAGGTCTTTTCATGACGGAAAAGAACGAACTCTTCACCGACCGTGAACGAACGTTCACCCACGCCGATTTTTACTTTCTGAACGGGCGGCCTGGTGGATGCCCCGAGCACCCTTCGTGCGTTCTCATCGAGGTACGGGCATTTTTCGAGTTCTCCTTTCCCGCTGGCAAGTTTCATGGCGAATGTGAGGCATGTCGGATCCCCGCACTCCTTGCAGTTCTTCTTCGGGAGAAGCTTGTAGATATCCAGGGCTTTTAATGCCATGATTATTGCGCCTCCGGGCGTCTTGTAACCGTGCTTCCGGTGAGACCTGCCAGTGAATCTTTTACCAGGGGGACCGACCCGGGGTGCCGGACGCATACGATGGCCGCTCCTGCAACCGCTGCTGACAGTGCAGAACAGTATTCCCACTTTATCGCAGCCTGACCCTGTTCCCCGTGCGGAGTCTCACGGACTTCCCTGACGTTCAGGGTATCGACCGGGGCACTGATCATCGGCATCGCAAGATCTCCATCGCCCTTGAGTGCGGCGAAGCGTATCCGCTCCATGACCGAATAGGAATACTCGAACCCGTACCCGAGTGCGCCGGTATAGGGGTCGATCACGACCCGGTCCGGGGGAACCCCGATCTCCCTGAGCAGGATGTTTAGCTGTTTGGCGAGGTTGATATCGATGGGGGACTGGGCGATCAGCGGATGGTGGTAGGCCATTGCGGCAGCGGCAATACTTCGGTAGCGACCCGCCTCCGCGGTCCCCAGGAGGACCCGCTCCCCTTCTGCGGCCTCGCCGCACCGCTGGAACACGTCGCTGTCTATGGCAGGGTCGATACTTCCCTCTATGATAAGGGGGAGCCCGGTCGCCTGCAGCACCGCTTCGACAGTGCGACGGATCCCGGAAAAATCCGAAAATCCCCTTCTCCTCGTGCTGTTCAGATAAAGCCGGATCAGGTCCGGCCGATGGTCTTTTTCCACGTGCCGGGCCCATTCTCCCGTATCGTGCATCACATCGCCTTCGTCGGCCCGGACGATCGGGGACCACAGTTCGGGGTCGTCGCAGATCTCGAATGCCACCAGGGGTCTGCTGCCGCCGGCGGTACCGGAAAAGAACGGGAGGTCATCGTCTCCGCCGATGGTGTACCGGACCGACCGTGTCCCCCCCTCTTCCCTGGTCGCCCCGATGGTGACGGTGTTCAGTCTCCCGTTCCATTCGAATAAAGATGGTAACGTCATGATAACCTCAGATAAGCGGGTGCATATCGAGCGCCGGATGTTTCACCCTGATCAGGAACACGGTAAGGTCTTCTATGGTCGGAGCCGTAGTTTCATCGGCGATCTTTTCGAAAAGGCCGTCAAGCCCTCTCTTTACAAACTCTTCTTTCAGTCGGGGGCCAAGTTCTTCCCGCAACAGGGAGGGCATCCAGACCAGGCGGGCAATTCCTCCTTCCGCCTGGAGAAATTTCTCGCTCAGGATGTAGTTCTTCGAAATCCCCGCAAATCCGGGGGTCTGGGCTCCCCCGCCGATCGTCCCGGCCAGGGTCGAAAAGGTCATCCCCGAGGGGGTGACCCCCTTCCACTCCCGGTTCACCACCATAAAACCGTTCACTTCGGGCAGCATGAGGACGATACATTCGAAGCAGCCGCAGCAGGTCATGGGGTACTCCATTACCCCGTACAGGGAACAGCGGTCGACTTCGCCGTGCGAGGCCTTTTTGACGAACCGGTTCACTCCTTCGTACTCCCCCCGGAGGGTATCGATCACCGCGCCCTTTTTTACCGGCTGGTTCGCCCCCGCAGGGGCGATCTCGTAGGCGATTCTCCCGTCGAGCCAGCTGATCGCTCCGCAGAGCGCGGGTCTTTCAGGGGTGATGATACATACGTGGTTGGGAGCGAAGGTCTGGCAGAGCGTGCAGGAATAAAAAGTATCCACGTCCTTGTCCTTCATCCCGCGGATACGCTGATCCCTTTCTTCGTAGACCCGTTCGGCCTCTTTTTGGGCTTCTCTCACTTTTTTCTCATCGGTGATCAGGGTCACCTGCACCGCATCGAGGAGATCGGGAAAGTCCATCCTGAATTTTGCCGCGAGAAGGTCCCCGAGATGGCGGATCCGCACTCCTTTCTTCACCGCCTCGGCAGACAGCCTGACCCAGATGAGGTCCCGCTGGGCTACGTGCCAGGAGCCTTCCCCGTAATTGATGAAGTTATGGATCCTTCGTTCCAGCACAGGTTCGTACTCTTTTTTTATCGATCTCCCGGATACGTCCACCAGGATCGCGAGAGGCATCGCGGATCCCTGTTGCATATCCTCTATCTCCGGCCCGATCACCTGCACTTTCCCGTCCGTGACCTCATCTGCGGGTTTTTCGCGGAGCAGTTCGAATGCCGGGGACCTCCCCCCGCCGAACTCCACGTACATTTCCTCTTTCCTGATGCTCTTCCCCTCAAAGGCAGGTGAACACCCCATAGGAATGGGAATCGCGGTTACGTTGACTTTGATCCCCTTCTCCTCCATCCCGCGGCCGACAAGGTCGTCGAGCGGGGCCGTTATCCAGCCCTCTCCCTGGTAGTCCGCGGGGGTAATCAGGGGGATCGAGAGTGCCTTCAATGCATCGACGAACGCGATCTCCTCATCGGAGAGCCCTGGAAACACTATTACGAAGGCTTTTGCCCGCTCCTTTGCGTAGGCGACCAAACGGTCCGCATCACCGGGAGCCACCCCCCCGAACATCATGGCGACCCTGGCGATAATATCCACGAAGTGCACGGCCTGCAGGGGTTCGGGACCGAGCGGGACGAGCCGGAAATCGGTGCCTACCTTCACCCCTTTTCCAACGAGGGAGGGGACCACCTTTCCCGCCAGGAAGGTGAGCATGAGTTTCTCCTGGAGTTCACGACAAATTCCGGCCGCTTCATCTCCCGTTTCAGGGGAACCGATAACCAGTGCGAGACCAAGGATGGACCCGTCGACCAGCGAGTACCCCAGTTTCCTGAGCACGGCATCGGGAATGAACCCGGTGTAGGGCTCCTCCGGTCCCGGGCGAGGCACCTCCCCGGATGCGATCAGGAGCTCTGTCCCGACCAGGGAGCTCCCGCCGGCCGCCCTGTATACCTCTTTTCCCTCTGCGGCTGAATGGACGGGTCTCCCCGTGAGGGCATAGGACACCGGCAGGTGGTAGGCAGTCTCCTCGTAAAAAAAATCACCCTGCAAACGGGAAATTTTCTCCCCGATCAGTTCGTTTCCCCTTATAACGGCATCTTGTACATCCTTCATGGCTACCTGACCTGTATTCCTATCTCCACCGCTGCCCGAAAAGGGTTTTGCATGGTGCCCCGGGGATGACGGAAATGTCAACCGGATACACGATCACCCGGCAGGAACACCTCAAAATAACCTAAAATATTCGAAAGAAATCCTTGACGGTTTCCGGCATTATGCCTGATACCTTTAATACTCCGCTCTCCTATCATATCGTTGATTGACCGGAGATCTCAGAGATGAAGATGGAACACATTCCGGGAAGGAATAAAGGAAAGATCGTCCTCTATGCATTGAGTACCTGCGGATGGTGTGGAAAGACCAAAGAGCTGCTGAATACGCTCGGGGTTGAATATTCTTTCGTGTTCGTCGACCTCCTGCCACTCGATGAAAGGGAGGAGGCTTTCAACGAGATGCAGCGGTACAATCCCCATGGGTCGTTTCCCACCCTGGTGATCGACGACCGGAGGGTCATCATCGGGTTCCGTGAAGATGAGATCCGGAGTGAACTGGGATGAACATCCAGGAGCCAACCGCCCAGGAGATCGAGACAGAGTACCGGCGCCTGAACCGTGAGGCGGAGGACGGTGGCTACCATCTTAACCCGGACCGGGAATTTACCGGAAACCTGGTCAGGGGTCTGATAATCAATATGCGGAGATATGGTTACCCCGCATGCCCCTGCAGGCTGGCGGGCGGAACGCGGAACGAAGACCTTGATATCATCTGTCCGTGCGACTACAGGGACCCGGATCTCAACGCATACGGGGCATGTTATTGCGCGCTCTACGTATCCGGAAAGGTGATTTCCGGGGATCAGAAGGTCGGTTCAATACCTGAGCGGCGGCCACCCAGGGATAAGCGTCTCCAATTTGTCTCCCCGGGCGTCACTGGAAAGAGTGCAGAACTTTCGCATCCTGTCTGGCGGTGCAGGGTTTGCGGATATCTCTGTGCCAGGGATGCCCCCCCGCTGATATGTCCGATCTGTAAGGTCCAGCAGGACCGGTTCGAGCGTTTTCTCTGAACATTTTTTTAGACCGTCCCGCGATGTGGAAGATTCTGAACGATGAAATACTCTGATTGACCATAGTACACCCATGAGCGCTATCCTTGTAGAAGTCGTGGGACTCAAAGATTCATCGTGTTCCCCGTTCCCCTGCGATAATACCAGGTCCTGCGGGCTCTATGACTGCCATCCTTCGGGCAAACTGGTCCCCGCATTTGAAACCCTGAAAGCGGAGATAGGTGAACAATACGGAGACTCGGTGGAGCTGAAACTGATCCTCCTTGACGAGGGGATGCCAGACCGGATAAAAGAGATAATTGCCTCCCAGTACCCCCCTATACCGTTTATCCTTATCAACGGTACTCTCACTCCTCTCGGAAGGATCTCCCTTCCCCAGCTCCAGAAAGAGTTGGAGCGCCTGATCTCCTGATCAGGTTATTTTTTCAAGTGTGCCGGTGGCAAGGTTGTAATAGAGCCCGTAGATTTTTACCCTGTCGTCCGCAAGGGCGGCGCGAATGATGGGGTACGTCTTCAGGTGTTCGATCTGGAGCCTGACATTTTCCATCTCTATCTCCTTTGAACGTGCTTTCCTCTCCTCGTCATTGGAAGGAACGGGGATCCTCGCATCGACCCTGGTCTTTGCATCGCAGGCATTGTTCAGCCAGAGCGGAATGTAGCTGTCCCCCATGCTGTCTTTATCGAGGGCCTTTATTGCCCCGCACTCGGAATGGCCGCAGATAACTATCTCCCTGATCTTGAGATGCGCGACCGCGTACTCCAGGACCGTAGCGAAATTCCAGTCATGCATGGGGATAATATTCCCGATATTCCTCTGAACGAAAATTTCCCCCGGTTTCGCCCCTGTTATCCTTTCCGGGTTTACCCTCGAGTCCGAACAGCCAATCCAGAGCACTCCCGGGCTCTGACCGAGCACAAGGTTCCTGTAATACTCGATATTCGCATTAAAGTCGTTCTCACGAAATTTCAGATTTCCAAGTATCAGATCTTCAATCATCGCCATCACCAGTAATCCCCCGAAAATCCTCCTGGATTCGCGGGGAGTGGATTTCCACACTGGTATTTTACCGATGAAAGACATTAATTCTTCTAATTTATGGCGCGGCAACAAGAAGAGAGATTTTCTCCCGCCCGGGCAAACTTAGAGGAATAATATGCAGCAGACCCACGTGACGCAGAGGTTCTGGGAGATCGACACGATGAGGGGGGTCGCGATCTGCATGATGGTCCTCTTTCATACCCTCTTCGACCTGACATTCCTCGGTGTTGCTGCAATCCAGGTAAGTACGGGCTTTTGGCGTTACTTCGCCTACGTGACCGCATTTCTGTTTGTATTCCTGGTGGGGGTGTCCCTTACCATAAGCTCGGCGCATGCGAGAAAAGTCCTCTCACCACGGGCATATTACCTCAAATACATTCGCAGGGGACTATTCATCTTCGGACTGGGACTCGCGGTAACCCTCGTGACCTGGATCATCATCGGCCCCTGGTTCATAAGATTCGGAATTCTCCATCTCATCGGGATCTCGATCATCCTTTCGATACCGTTTCTCCGGTTCAGATGGATTAACCTTGTCGCCGGTATCCTGGTCATTATTGCAGGAGAAGTGGTGCATACTATCAGGGGACCGGACTGGCTCCTGCCTCTTGGCATTCACTCCCCGACCTTCTACAGCGTGGATTATACCCCGCTCCTTCCCTGGTTCGGGGTGGTCCTCCTGGGGATATTCCTCGGGAACCTCGCGTACCCCGATGGGAAAAGACGATGTAAGGTGCCTGACCTGAAATTTCCTCTCCGGAACGGGCTCGTATTTCTCGGGCGACATTCCCTCGCAATTTACGTCATCCACCAGCCGGTGATCATTCTCCTGATCATGGCGGTTACCGGGACCCGGATATTGTAGCCGGCAGGCCGGTTATTTCAGGAAGCTGTGTTCATAGAACAGGATTCAGGGTCTGCAGGAGGAACCGCCGGAGTATGTTCCGGGAAGATTCAGCGGTTCAGATCGCTCTCTTCAGGGTGAACTGGAAACTGCAGCCCCCGTGGTGATCCCCCGGGACCACGTCTTCCAGCCAGATCTTCCCGCCATAACGTTCGACCAGTGTTTTTACGATGTAGAGCCCAAGGCCCTTTCCGGAACCCTTTGTCGTTGAGGTCTGGAAACGATTGAATATCACTTCTTTTAATTCGTCAGGGATACCGGGTCCGTGATCGGAGACCGATATAACCACATCGTCGTCTCCTCGCTCGCTCACGCCGACCTCGATCGCCACGTCCCTTCCCCCGAATTTCAGGCTGTTCCCGAAAAGATTGGTAAAGATCTCCCCTGCAAGGTCGTCTGCGAGGACCATGGGAGCTTTTCCCTCGTAGCGTATGCGTGCATCGGGATAATGTGCCATCTCCGCCTTGATGACACGGTCAAGATCGATGGACTTGAGGTTTTCCCGTCTCTCATAGATCTTCCTGATGGTCTCGAGGTTCCTGATGACCTCTCTGCTCTTCTGAATTCCTTCGATCATCTTCCTTGCAATATCACGGGCTTCTCCCGAAAGCATCTCGGTAAGCAGGTCGCCATACCACAGAGACGCGAGGTTCGCATTATTTATGTCATGCATCAGGATATCCAGGTAGAGGTTCGCCCGTTGATTCGCTACCGCCAGGTCTTCCGAGAGCCGGATTTTCGTGATCGCAGTTCCCACCTCCGTACCAAGCGATTCGAGCACATCCTTTTCGTCGGGGGTGAACTCGTGAGGCCGACGGGTGGCAAAATACATCGCACCCAGGGGGCCGTCGTCGCTCACCAGGGGAATTACGGCTCCGGCGCCGAGCAGGGAGGGTTCTGACGTTGTTTTTCCCGGTTCCGGATAATAGGTCGCCACCTGTTGTTCGATGGAATTAAGCCATTCCTTCGCGGCTTTCGATTCATCGCGGGTAATCCCCCGGTAAAGGGAATCATCTCCCTGGCGCAGCACCTCTTCGCCGTGGGTTTCGGTTCCCGAAAGCCGGCACCCGCAATATTCGAACCCCAGCAATTCCGCGATCTTCCCCATCGCGGACTGCGTGAGCTCCCGGACTGAAGTGGCACCGCTGGTGCTGCCTATTACCTGGTTAATGGTGGAAAGCTGGAGATTCCGGCTCTGGAACTGTTGTTCGTACTGTTTCCTGCGTGAAATATCAGTAAAGGTCAGCACGATCTGGGAACCGGGAAGTCGCGCACCGGATACAAGGACGGGAACATTTCCCCCCTTCGCGGGGTTCAGTGCTGACTCGAATCCTGAGACCGATCGGTCCTCCTTGATTTTTTCAAGGAATTCCTCCCTTGAGGCATTCTCTTTCCAGACCTCGGAGAGTGATGTCCCCACGAGTGCCGCGGGATCCTCTTTTACCATCTCTGCGCCCCTGTTATTCACCTCCATTATCTGGAGCCCCCGGTCACCGTTCCGGACCAGGAAAATGCCGGTCTCCGAATGATCGAAGATTCCGTGATAACGGGATTCACGCTCCCTCAACCCTCCCGAAAGGGAGGAAATGACCACCGCGATCGCGACAAGCACGTAAAAACTGGCCGTGGTAACCGCAAAGGTAAGGATCGCAAGTTCCCGCGTATCATAGAGAAAGACGAGCAGAACTTCGAGAACACCGAGAAACACCGCAAAAATTACACCCTGGCGGGGAAACCAGTATGCCGCCACGGCAATAGGGATAAACAGGAGCAACGGGGTGATAAGGGAGATCCCATGCAGTATCCCGGCCAGAGAAGCCGTCAATGCGGCAGCCGTGATGACTATGACGATGAAAAGCTGCAGCCTGGCCCTGCCGGAAAGGTTCCTGAATCCGGCAATGATGTCCTTTCCTGCAATACCCTGAGAGGCGGGACTCCCCATAGAATACTAGTCTATGGATTCCAATTGCACAAGTACATTACTGTTCACTATCTCCCGGAAATTTCCCGCATCTTAAGGAATAAACGAAGATGTTCTATTCATAATTTTTTTGAAGGCTCTGGCGGAGGATCATCTGGGCATGATCAAAAGATTTGCGCGCTTCTTCCATCCTTCGAAGTTCCTTCAGGCAGACGCCCCGGTAATTCCATGCATTGATATTTTTATTGTCCATGGTGAGAACCTGGTCGAAACATTTCAGGGCTTTTTCGAAATATTCGAAGTCACCGGTACTCTTTCCTATCTTTTCCAGACATTCACCCTTGAAATAATAGATATCAGGATTGGAGGGTGAGAGCGTGATCACCCGGTCGAAACACTGTATTGCCTCTTCGTACCGCCCCAGTTCCTTAAGACAGATCCCCTTGTCCTGCCACGCCTGTACATGTCCAGGCTCCATCTCTATGACGCGGTCGAAGCACTGGATTGCGTCCATGAATTTTCCCTGTTTATAATAGAGGTCCAGGCCTTTTTTGAACCAGGCATTTGCCGATTTCCCGAAGATCCTGTCGAAGACTCCGATCTCCAGTTCCTTTTCTTCTTTGATTGCCCGGTCCCGTTCAAGGGTGCGAATCTCGGTGATATCACGGATCGACTCGATCGCCCCGATCAGTTCTCCCTTTGGATTGTTTATCCTGGTCGCCCTGATCCAGAGTGTGGCCGCTTTGCCCATTTTCCGTGCTTCCGAGGTCTCCGCTACGAGAGAATTACCCTCGTTCCGTATGTTGGTGTAAGAGAATCGTGAGAGATCTTCTTCCGGTCTTAGGATGAGGTCGATAAGCATCGGCCTTGGTTTCCCGTAAAACAGCGCCGAATACTCATGGTTGGTCTTCCCCAGCATATCGGCGGCCTTGACCCCAGTAAGGATCTCCATCTCCCTGTTCCATGAGATAACTCTGCCATCCCTGTCGATTGCAAACGTGGCATCCGGGAGATTCCCTATGATCTCCACCATAAGGCGATCCGATCCGCGTAACGATTCCTCCGCGACCTTTCTCTGAATTGCCTGCCGGATCATCCTGTCAAGTTCTGCGAACTGCGAACGCGGGTCTTCTCCCTTCTGGAGATAAAAATCGGCACGGTTGTTCAGCGCATCCATCGCCACGTGCTCCCTCCCTTTTCCGGTAAAGATGATAAAAGGAGTCTGATCCCCTTCTGCCCGGAGAATTTTTAAGAATACGATGCCGTCCATCAAGGGCATCTCGAAGTCCGAGACGATGGCATCGTAGGTCCTGGTTTTTATTTTTTCCAGCGCCTCCAGTGCAGATCTCGCCGTTTCAACCTTCATTTCCCCGGAACGCTCCAGGAACAGCCTGGTTATCTCAAGCAGAGCGGGTTCGTCATCCACAAATAAAACGGTAATCATGAGATGCTCCGGGGTAAGGTATACTTAATTGAATTTTATTTCTCCTGACAGATATAATAATTATCTGATTCGCATTTATCTTATTTTCCCCGGGTATAATATCTGCGGCACCCCTGGAAAGATGCAGGTAATTTTCACCCATAAATGCGGCGCTCCCGGATATCGGAATGAATTGGGCTACTGGTTACGGCATCGGGGAAAGCAGGGGTTTTTTCTTCATTTCGAGCGTAATATCTCGAAAAAAACATAAATTGAGCCCTGAATTTTTCAGTGATGTATTGGTGATATTTTACGGATCACTCAGCTATCCACGTCGCATTTTACTAAAACCAGCCTACTAATTTATATATGTAAAAACAAAACACAACCTATGGTGCACCGGTCCCGACGGCGATAATAGTCCCTGCATGCGGATATTCATTCAAGGTGGCATCATGGAAGGCTCCGCTGCGGACGATGACGGGATTGTTCCCGGTACACCCTTATTGTTCTCCACTATTCCTGCCGGATGACGAGGCTATTTTCTGAAATAACGTGACCTGATTCCGAATTGAGCCCCTGTGTTCCGGATTCGGCAGGTGGAATGCTATACTCCGGATAAGACCCGTCGGGGGCGTTTCATTTCATCCCTGTTAAACAAGTCCCGTCCACTCATACCAATTGGGATAGTTCTTCCCGGACCGGATCTTTCGGGTGAACCTGCAGTTCTCAAAAAACATCACGGAGAAACGGGAAGGGGAGCGAAAAAAAGGGGGCGGATTCGATCAGGGCTCGAATCCGGGATGATTTCGAAATACCTGCCTACTTTTCTGTCGGGATAAACAGCGTGGTCCTGGCAAACCGGTCGACGTCCACCAGGCCACGATCTGATATACGGAGGTGGGGGATTACCGAGAGCGAAAGGAAGGAGAGGTACATGAAGGGATCTGCGATTGCACCCATATTGGTCGCGTGCTGGTTCAGCGCTTTTAATCCGGAGTATACCTCCTGGTAGGGGGAGAGTGACATAAGCCCGGCGCATTCCAGCGGGAGAACCGTTTCCTTATTCCCGCTGACCGCCACCAGCCCCCCGCACGAGTCTATCACCCTCCCGACGGCCCTGATGATATCGCGGTCGGATGTTCCCGCGGCCACGATATTATGGGCATCGTGGGCAACACTGCTGGCGAGGGCCCCCTGTTGCAGGCCCAGGCCGTGAACGAGGCCAATGCCGCAGATATGGTCATGATACCGGTTGCAGACCACAACTTTAAGGATATCCCTCTCCAGGTCGGGGATATCCCCCGAATCGAGGTTCATGACCAGTTTTTCGGTGAGAATCTGTCCCGGGATAATCGATATGACCTGTGCATCCCCGGAACCTTCGATCTTGAGCATATCGGCCGTGGGCGGAGCGGTCCTTATGGAATGGCTGACACACGATCTCCGGACGAACGGTTCCATGATCACCTCACGGCCCTGCTTGAACGTCCCTGCCACCTCGAACACCTCTCCTTCCCCGAGGATACAGAAATCTGCGATCTTCCCGGGTGCAATGACGCCCCGGTCTTCAAACCCGAACCGCAGGCAGGGAGAGAGCGTGGCCATCCTGAGGGCGAGTTCGGGCTCCATGCCGTAACTCACCGCTTTTCTCACGCAATCGTCTATCTGTCCCATTTCTACCAGCATGTCCACGTGCCGGTCGTCGGTTGCAAAAGCACACCGGAAAGAGGTGGCGGGCGTTACCACCGGATAGAGGTCCCGGAGGTTTTTCTCGGTCGAACCCTCCCGGAGAAAGATGTACATCCCTTTTTTAAGTTTCTCCGTTGCTTCCCCGAGGGAGAGGCATTCGTGATCGCTCTGGATCCCGGCGAGGATGTAGGCGTTGAGATCTTTCCCCGACAGGAGCGGAGCATGCCCATCTATACGGGAACAAATCCTGATCTTCTCCCATACTCCCTGGTCCATGGAGAGCACTCCCGGGACATTCATCATCTCGGCCAGTCCTGGAATTCCGGACCTTCCCCTGAACACCCCGAGGTCGGATGCCGAAAGTACTGCGCCGCCTTCATCAAACGGGCTGGCGGGCACACACGAAGGGAGCATGAAGAATATATCGATGGGAAGCCCTTCGCGCTCGGATACCATGTACTCGATCCCCGCGAGACCACAGACGTTTGCGATCTCATGCGGGTCCGCCACGACAGTCGTGGTTCCATGGCTCACCGCGAGACGTGCGAATTCACCGGGTGAGAGCAGGGAGCTTTCTATGTGAACATGTGCATCGATCATCCCGGGAATTACCCGTCTTCCCCTGAGATCCACCTCCCTTATACCTTTGTAGTCACCAATTCCGACTACGATGCCATGTTTCACCGCGAAATCTACCTGATCCCATGAGAGTGCGTAGGGGTTGAAAAGAAGGGCATTCCGAAAGATCACATCAGAAGGAAGTTCTCCGCGGGCTGCACGCATAAGCGTGGGCATATCATCCGACTTCGACATCGCGGATCACCACATATCGTCGTTCATCCCCGGTCGAAAGGGACATGTAAAATTTATAGCTTCCGTTTTCAAGGGGCATGGGAATGAAAAGAGCGCTCTCCCCGGGCTTTAGCGAGATCAGTTCCGATCGCTGGAGGACTTCATGCTGCGTGAAATTGTCCACCCGGTATACGGTTATTTTCAGAATGCGGATGGTGGAATTTCCCTCATTGTTGAACTGGACGTTGATCCCGCCATCGGAATAGGAAACGTCCCCGATCCCGAGAGAAAGGCAACCCGCAAAAGAACACGCTCCGATCACCAGCGCCAGGACCGCGAGGAGTTTCCACCGGAGGTAGGCCATAGTAGGAGATCGACTGCACCGGCTGAAATAAGTTCTGATCTGACGTCTCATCATGAATGGAAGGGCATAACAAGGGGCGTTCTTAATCCCTGTGAGGTCAGGAGAGTCTTTTCGAACAGTATTCCTTACTGGTTACCTCATTTTCCGGTGACATTCCTGGGGGGCCTACCCTGACCAATGGGCAGACCCTGGCGATACCTCTTAGAATTGAGCATATCCTTCGGACGGATGATGATTCCACTGCGGCACCAGACAGGCGTCTTTTTCATCTCCCCTTCCGGGGAGAGGTTTCCCGGTTCAGAATAATGAAGAACGGAGAGAATACTGTCCTGGTACGGAGTCATATCCGGGCCGGTCGGGCGCCGGAAGAGGCCAAAAAGCGGCCTTAAAAATAAAAATGTGGTTTAAAATCAGCCGAATATTTCCCTGGAACGTTCAAGCGCCTCGACGGCAGGGAGTTTTTTTCCGGTGAGAAATTCGATGCACGCGCCACCCCCGGTCGAGATGTGAGTGAAATCCTTCTCGATCCCCATCTTCTCGATTACGACCGCGGTGTGGCCTCCTCCCACCACCGAAAATTCTACCCTGGATGCAGACTTCAGGAGCTCGTAGGTCCCGGTTGCAAAATCTTTCTCCTCGAATACTCCTGCCGGGCCGTTGAACACGACCGTTCCGGAATTCTTCAGCTCGGCCGAAAAGGCAGCGATCGAGTCCATTCCTACGTCGAGGACGGGCATTTCCCCGGGAATGGCGCTTACGGGGTATTCCACGCGTTTCCCCTCTTCCCTGACCGCGACCCAGTCCGGGACCAGAATCCGGTCCTCGAACATTTTCAGGAGTTCTCTCGCTTTTACGACCTCGGGTTCATACTTCAGCTGAGAGATGAGCTGGGTCGAAGGTTTTCCGATGTCGTAGCCCATCGCCAGGAGGAATACATTCGCGACGACCCCGATCGCGATGACCCTGTCGGCAATCCCGTCGTTGAGGACGTGTTTCGCAACCTCGATCGAATCGTCTACCTTGGTACCCCCGAGCACAAAGGTAACAGGTCTCGGTGCTGCCTGCAAAACCCGGCTGAGGGTAAAGACTTCCTTCTCCATAAGCAGTCCTGCGACTGAACGCATGACCATGGGAAGGCCTACCATCGTCGGCTGCGAACGGTGCGCGGTACCAAACGCGTCGTTCACGAAAATATCCCCCATCGCCGAGATCTTCTTTACCAGATGAGTCTTTGCCGCTTCTTCCGGTTTTAACGTCAGGTTCTCCTCCGCGTTGAACCTGATATTTTCCAGCATGAGCACCTCTCCGGGTTTCAGTGCACGGACCGATTCCCTGGCGCACTGACCGAAGATATCATCCACGTACTTCACCGGTCGACTTATCAGCTGGGCAAGTTTCTCCGCGTGGGCCTCGAGCGTGGTAAAATCCTTTTTTCCGGGCCTGCTCTGGTGAGTGAGGATTACTACCCTGCTTTGAGCGAGGGCCTGGACCGTGGGAACGTGTTCGCGGAACCGCTTATCGTCAAGAATAGTACTGGAAGTGGGATCAATGGGGGAGTTGAGGTCGAGACGGAGGAGAACCGTCTTTCCTTCGACTCCCGCTTCGTTAATCGTACCTATCGGCACACAAATCCCTCTTTACCGGTATGTTCCCCTTTACTCGTTCCTCGCTTTAATCTTTTTCAGGCGGAACAGTTCTTCGCGTTCCATCTCGTCGAGGCGCATCTTGATGAAGTCCCTCGCCTCGGTGAGCTCGGGGATGACCTTGAACTCGAGTGCGTTCACCCGCCTTTTCGTGGACTCGATATCGTCGAGGAGTTTTTTCATGGTGGTCTCGATCTCGGCGCTCTCGATGATTGCCTCGACCAGCTCCTCGAACGACCCGGCGGTCTCGTCTATGACCGAAGTGGTCCCCAGGAGCCCGTAACCCCTATCGACAAGGCCCTTTTTCACTTTCGAGGACTCGATCTCGGGTACGACGACCCCCATGATGTTCTTGCTCGTGAGCGAGATCTGGGGGACCTCCTTCACTGAGAATGCGGCCGACTTAACTCCGATCGAACCTTCCACGGTGTTTGCCAGGGCAAGCATCCGCATCGCCCTGGCATGCCGCTCCTGGAGCGCACCCCGGCTGTTCTTGGCCTGCTCGAGTATCTTAAAAAATTCGAGGATGAGTCCGTCACGCTTCATCTTGAGGATCTTGTATCCTCTCTCCGAGAGGGCTATCCGCTTTTTAAGACCGATCAGTTCCGAACGCGTGGGCTTGACATCTCGAAGGGCCATGAATAATTACTCCTTCACCGCAGCAGTTGCTTTGAACTTGGGGTGGTACTTGTTGATCAGGTCGCGGTCGATACGCACCAGCTGTTCCACCGGCAGCGTTGACAGGAGTTCCCAGCCGAGATCCAGGGTATCCTGGATTGTGCGGTCCTCGTCGTATCCCTGCTTGACAAACCGGTGCTCGAAGAGATCCGCGAATTCCAGGAACATCCGGTCGCGCTCCGAAAGAGCGTCCTTTCCGACGATGGCGACGAGGCCCCTGAGATCGTTCCCCTCTGCATATGCAGCGTAGAGCTGATCGGAGACCTTTTTGTGGTCTTCCCTGGTGTGATCCTTCCCGATACCCAGGTTCATCAGACGGGAGAGCGAGGGGAGCACGTTGATCGGCGGGTAGATGCCCTTCCTGTGAAGGTCACGGTTGACCACGATCTGGCCTTCGGTGATATACCCGGTTAGGTCCGGGATGGGGTGGGTGATATCGTCACCGGGCATGGTCAGGATCGGGATCTGGGTCACGGAACCCTTCTTGCCCTTGATGATCCCTGCACGCTCGTAGATGCTGGCGAGGTCGGTGTACATGTATCCCGGATAGCCACGCCTCCCCGGCACTTCTTCTCTCGCCGCGCCGATCTGTCGCAGCGCTTCGCAATAGTTGGTCATATCGGTAAGGATGACCAGCACGTGCATACCAAGTTCGAATGCCAGGTATTCCGCGGTCGTAAGCGCGAGACGCGGGGTGATGATACGTTCCACCGCCGGGTCGTCGGCCAGGTTGAGGAAGACCACTGCCCGTTCAAGCGCACCGGTCCGCTCGAAGTCCTGCATGAAGTGGTTCGCTTCTTCCTTAGTGATACCCATCGCGGCGAACACCACCGCAAACTCCTCGACAGAGCCGGGAACTTTGGACTGGCGGGCGATCTGAAGTGCCACGTTGTTGTGGGGCAACCCCGCCCCACTGAAGATAGGCAGTTTCTGGCCACGGACGAGCGTATTTGTCCCGTCGATGGTGGAGATACCCGTCTGGATGAAGTCCGAAGGGGAACCCCGGGCGTAGGGATTGATAGCGGCACCGGTGATATCGAGCCGTTTTTCCGGTACGATATCGGGACCGCCGTCGATCGGTTTTCCTCCGCCGGAGAGGATGCGCCCAAGCATCTCTTTTCCTACCGGCATCTTGATCGTTTCACCGGTAAACCTGACCCCGCTGTCCCTTCCGATCCCCGCGGTGGTCTCAAAGACCTGGACCACCACCAGCTCGTCGCTGGTATCAAGGACCTGGCCCCGCTTGATGGACCCGTCGAAGAGGACGATGTTGACCAGCTCACCGTATCCTACCGGTTCGGTCTTTTCAACAAAGACCAGAGGTCCGGCAATTTGGGTTATCGTCCGATATTCCTTCATGCTGCCGACCTCAGTGTGTTGAATTCGTTCTCCATGTCCTTCTCGATCTTCTCCAGAGCCGGCTTGTAGTCCTTGATGAACTTGATCTGGGGGAGTTCGTTCTTAGACTTGACTCCCAGAATCTGCGTGGGAGTGACCCCCGCAGCCTGTGCCGCATATGCCAGATCTGCAAAATGCCTGATTGCCTTCATCATGTCATACTGCTTGCCCATGTCGCAGAACGTGTCGACCGGGTCGTACGCGTTCTGCTGGAGGAAGATCTCCCTGATCATCCTGGCGACCTCGATGGTCACCTGTTCGGCCTCGGGCAGGGCATCGGATCCTACCAGCTGGACGATCTCCTGGAGCTCGGCCTCTTTCTGGAGGATTTCCATGGCCCATGAACGAATTGGGTTCCATTCGGGAGAAACCTCTTTGTCATACCAGTCGTGCAGGCTGTCAAGGTACAGGGAGTAAGAGTTCAGCCAGTTGATCGCCGGGAAATGTCGCCGCTGCGAGAGCTTGGCATCAAGTGCCCAGAATACCTTTACGATACGAAGGGTGTTCTGAGTAACCGGTTCGCTGAAATCTCCGCCAGGTGGGGAGACCGCCCCGATAACCGAGACAGAACCCATGCCCCCGTTCTTGGTAATCGCTCTTCCGGCACGCTCGTAGAACTCGGAGAGGCGTGCCGCAAGATAGGCGGGGTACCCTTCCTCACCGGGCATTTCCTCGAGACGGGAGGAGATCTCACGCATCGCCTCCGCCCACCGGGAGGTGGAATCTGCCATCAGCGAGACGTCGTAGCCCATGTCACGGAAGTATTCGGCGATGGTAATACCGGTATACACCGACGCTTCACGTGCCGCCACCGGCATATTGCTGGTGTTGGCGATGAGCACGGTCCTCTCCATCAGGGGTTTTCCGGTCTTCGGGTCCTCGAGTTCGGGGAACTCGGTGAGCACTTCGGTCATCTCGTTCCCGCGTTCGCCGCACCCGATATACACCACGATCTCCGCGTCACTCCATTTGGCGAGCTGCTGCTGGGTGACCGTCTTCCCGCTCCCGAAAGGACCGGGAATGGCAGCGGTACCACCTTTGGCGATGGGAAACAGCCCGTCGAGAATGCGCTGCCCTGTGATAAGGGGAACCGTCGGGTTGAGTTTCTCCTGAACCGGACGGGGTACCCGTACCGGCCACTTCTGCATCATGGTGATCGCAGATCCGTCATCCAGGGTGCAGACCACCTCTTCCACCGTGAACGAACCGCTCCTGATGCTCTTCACGACCCCGCCCTTCATGTTGGGCGGTATCATGATCCGGTGCACGATATTGGTCTCCTGCACCTCGCCGATGATGCTTCCCGGTCCTACACTGTCCCCGTCCTTGACGAGAGGTTTGAATTCCCACTTCTTTGCATGATCCAGACCGGGTGCAGATACTCCTCTCTCGATGAAATCGCCCATCTTTTGCACGAGTACCGAGAGCGGTCTCTGAATCCCGTCGTAAATACTGGTGAGAAGGCCCGGGCCGAGCTCCACGGCCAGGGAGAGGCCGGTGTTTTCCACGGGTTCTCCCGGCCGTATCCCCGAGGTATCCTCGTAGACCTGGATGATGATATTGTCACCCTGGACCTTGATCACCTCGCCCATCAGCTCCTCGTTCCCTACCTTGACCACATCGTACATATGTGCGTCAAGGTTAACCGCGGTCACCACCGGGCCGGCAATCCTTTTCAGGACACCTTTCTCACTTTTGGTTGCTGTACTTGCTTTCACTTCCACAGATCAACACCCACTGATCTTTTTATTCGCTCCCGGAGCGATTCCCCACCTTCGTCTCCGCCAATGGCGATCACGGTGGGTTTTACCGAATCTTCGAGGATGGTCCTTAACCGTCGCGGGATCCGGTCCATGTCGCTGCCTTTCAGGACCAGGATGCCCACCTCGCTGTCCGCCAGGACCCGGTTCACCTCTTCTGCCAGTTTTTCATCCGATTCCGCCACATAGGTCTTCTGGATCCCTGCGAGTCTGAAACCGAGGACGAATGAACTTTCACCAATCACTGCAATCTCCATTTCAGATCACCAGGTATTGCTTCAGCTCCTCGCCGGGAAGCTCCGCCGCCTTCCCGCGGGCAATTGCCCGCAGGTTGAAGACCTCGTATTTCTTCCGCTCGAGATACGCCAGGATAGGATGAATGGAGAATGGATAGATCTTCGCCAGTTTTTCCATCTGCTCAATCTGCACCCGGATCAGGTCGATCTCTATCTCGCGGAGAGATCCTTTTTCCCTCAGGGATTCCAGGATCTGAAGCAGTCCCGGTGAACGGATCTTCATCTTCATCGAGTCGATGAACTCGCTCTGGGACTCCATACTGATCATTCGCTGGAATTCATCCTCCGTGAACGTGGCTCCCGGGATGAACAGATCCCTGGCGTCTTCCTGCATACTGTCAGCCCTGAGTCTGAACATGTTCCTGATATTTATCAGATCGATATCGAGTTCAAGGAATTTTTTGAACTGGATACCGCCCCGGAGACCAGCGCCGGTTTCGGAGAGGAGATCCCCGTAGAACTGTTTGTAGAGTTCATTTTCCATGTGGGAAAACACACCGGATTCGAGCGCTGCCGGAAGTTCGCGGGCAATCACCGGGTAAATCCTTCTACCCTTCAGCAATTCGACTATCCGCTCTATCGATTCCTCGGAAAGAAGACGGTCGAGGAATACCCGATCGAGCTCTCCTGCAGGGATCAAAACCTCCTTTATCTTACCGGGTCTGGATCCCTGGGACTTGCCCCGGAGGATGGTGAGAATGTTCTGGATATCCCACCGGCGGAGGTACAGCCTGGTGAAATCTTTCAGGTTCCCGGGTGCGATCTCGATGATCTTCTGGAATTCCTTGGCCATGTTCCAGGAGATGCCGATCTCGATCAGGTCAACCCCTTTAAACGATGTGGCCAGCTCATCGATCTCTTTTTTGTACTCGGTCTCTTCGATGATACGAGCAATCTCGGGCAGACTCATGTTGAGCATCCGTAGGTACTCTTCCCGGGGCAGGAGTTTGGACTTTCTCACCCGCATACGGGTGCATACATAGATGTAAGGAGCCGGGCCTCCTCCCCTCGCCGTTACCATTTTTCACCTCCTACCGAAACAGGATGTCTGCTGCGTCTTTTAATCTTGCTTCCCATACGATGTCCAGGAAATTCCGGTAGCTGTAATCTATCTGCAACTCGCCATCCATGCTTTCCAGAACGATCCCACCTTCTATATTCACCGGATCTCCAGGCGTATAGGTCCTGAATTCGGGATCCTTGGACAAGATATCCTTTAATGCATTAAGATCACGCTGGTTGGAATGGACAATACCTTGCGGAATTTCCGTCTTGGCTTTTTTCAGGAGTTTTACCATCGTTTCCTTATGGAAACTTTCAGGGAGGCCCGAAACAGAGGTGAGTGTGGATTTATAGACCTGGTCCAGAAGCGATTTCTGGGCATTGAGCAGGTCCCGTTTCACTACCAGATTCGCGGCGGATACTTCCTGGCCCTGGATGTGGGTTACCTGCTTGTCCACCTCTTCATTCGCGGCGATCTTGATCTTTTCGGCGCGATTTTGTGCAGATTTCAGGATTTTTTCGACTTCATCTGCAGTCTCTTTCCTGATCGCCGCAGCCTCTTTCTGGCCTTTATCCCTGATCTCGTTTACGACCGATTCCAATCCCATAGTCGGCCCCTTTCAGAAGAGCAGGAGCAATGCAACCACAAGACCGAAGATGACGATGGTTTCCGGAATAACAGTCAGCAGGAGGACAAGACCGAAGAGATCCTTGTTCTCTGCGGTTGCACCAACTGCCGCGGAACCGATTCCCATTTCGGCGACACCTGCGCCGATGCCTGTCAGCCCGACTGCAAGTCCTGCACCGAGTGCTTTGAGTCCTACCTGCGATGCTTCAACCATTTCAAGGGTCATAACTGCGTCTGCCATTGTTTAATCCTCCGTAAATTTTCTTTTCATTCCAAATGGGTTGTACTTCTCTCCTCCACCTTTGTAGAATTTGGTGAAGAATTCGACATAATGTAACCTGATTGAATGGAGTCCTCCCCCGATAATTCCGAGCAGAAGGTTAAGCACCTGCCCGATCACGAGTACCAGGATTCCGAAGATTACAATAACTACCCCTACAGGGGTCAGATTTTCCAGCTGGGGTTCAATGATCATTCCGATGGCGATGAAATTGACCACAAGGGCAATCGCCACCGAGGATAGTCCCACCGCCATCAGACGGGCGTATGAGAGCACGTGGCTCACGATAGTCGGGATTTCCACGATCTCGAGGGTGTTTTCCATTGCGATGAACACAATTCCCAGGACAAGCATCACCCCGCCGATCACGGTGGCAAGGTTTAGTCCGAATCCAACCGTTGGGGCCGAGGTGAAGTCCGGCATATAGGGGATTGGGAAAATCGACCAGATAGCGGATAACAGTCCCCACATCACGAGCAACCAGCCTAAATTGGCTAGAATTGCCTTTATCCGGTGCGAGCCGTGATCCTGCCGGGCATGATTGATAATTCCGAGAACCCGGCCGACAGTGATATGCAATATCCCTATCCAGATCGTGATAATGAGCAGTTCGGGTATAGCCGCGCCCGGCCCTTCGCCTTCACCGCCTATGTTCAAATGCCTGCTTGGCAAAATGGGATGCCACGGAAGTTCAAATCCGAAGAACTCAGAATACAGCGCTCCGAATATGATAGTCGATATCGCGGCGTTCCGGAGCACCTTCAGGAGCATGATTCCCTCTTCTCCTTTGAAGAACTTCCGGAGCCCCAGGGCCAATGCCAGAAGGATTATCCCATAGCCAAGGTCACCGAGAATGAAACCGAAAAAGATGGGAAATACTATCGCCACCAGGAGAGTCGGATCAAGTTCAGTATATCTGGGCCTGGAATAGATATCCATCAGCATCTGCGTGGGTTTCGCAAAATTTGGATTGTGATATTCCACGGGAGGAGTACGCTCCTCGATGTCAATTGGAAGCTCGGTCACGAAGACCTTCCCGCCAGTCACCCCGGTGAGAGAATCAGAGATATCCTTTACCTCCGCCGAAGGTACCCACCCTTCGGCAACGAACGCCAGATCAGTGGTGGCGAACCTCAGGGGAGCCTCATTCTGCTCGACTTGTGCCGAAAGAAATTCGTCACATGCCAGGAGAAATTCAGAATGCTTCAGTTTGACTTCTTCGATCTTCGCATCGACCGTCTTCATCTGTCGCTCGACGTCCCCGACCCCGGCCCTATACTCATCTATCCGCGGTGCTGCGGCACCCTGTTCCTTCGGGATGGGAATGGGGCGGAATTCGGCGTCGAGCAGGATTCTCTCGATCGTATCGCGTTGCTCGTTGGGAGCTACGATCACGATGAGATTGCCCTCTTTGGAGGGCTGGTAGTAGCGTTCATGAGGTACTGGAATTTCTATGTTACGGGCCACGAAACCGGCAAATACCGTCTGTGTCCTGTATCCCTGGAGCAGGTCAAGATCGATGGGGACTGCCGTGAAAGGCCGAAGTTCCTCGATGTTATCCTCAAGGCCCTTCTTCTGTGCCTCGAGTTTCGAGCGTTCTCCGACCAGATCTTCCACCATCTGCTCGACCACGGGAAGCTCTTTCTCAATAAGATCCTTCATACGTGAAGTTCCAACCTTTGCTTTAGGGTCAAAAACTTCCGGATCGATCATAAACGTGTTCTCGATCCCCCGGATCTTGATCAGTGCACTTGATTGTTCTCCTGCACCAGGGAGTGGCATTCCAATTTTAAAGCCTTCGAAACCCTCTTTTCCCTGATCGACAAAATCCTCGATATGGAATACGCCACGCCGGAACAATTCGGCGATAACCGGTTCCATCTGGTCTTTCTGGGCCGCAATCAGCAGCCTGCTCATTTTCCTAGGAGCCAACATGGAGCTGCTCCTTGAAGCGGGATACCAGAAGTTCTACAGCTCTGTCAAGGTTCTTTTTGCCTTTTTCAGTGAGGGCCTCTGCCTGGACTTTTCCCTCAGAAATGATTTCTTCGTGTTTTTTCTCTGCCTGCTGGCGTGCATCGGCCAGCCTGGTCTTTTTATAGGCCTCTGCATCACTTGATGCCTTGGCAATCAGATTGTCAGCTTCAAGTTCTGCCTGAGCGATACGGGTCTTTCGCTCGTCACGTGCCGTGTTGACCAGCGATTGGTACTCTTCTTCTGACTTCTTGATCTGTTGCAATACCTCAGTCTTCATCCAACCCTCCTCTCACGGCATTCAAATATTTGACAGGAATTGTTCTTATACCTGTTGTTCTATAATTTATCCAGAAAACGCCTCCGATAAGGGAAATAACGAATTTCTGAAGAAATTTTAATAATCGGGTTTACGGCATTCCGATCAAATGATGAGAAAGGGCGAGAATTTTCATTCGACGCCTCCGCGGTCATGGAGTGGCAGGGCCCTCACCCCCGCGGTTATTCCGGAAGGGATATTCCGGACAGTAACCTTTTTTTCGTCCGCCAGGAGGGTTATTCCCGCCAGTTCGGGAGAAGAACAGAGCAGGTGCTGTTCGGGATGTGTACCGCGAGAGATCCCGCAGGAGAGCAGTATCTCCGGTCCGGCAGAGACGACGTACCGGAGCCTGCGGGATCCGGGATGGTTCCGGGGGAGTACCACCAGAGGAAACCGGTAGCTCCTCACCAGTTCCATCAGCATGAGTGCAGGCGAATAGTCTCCGCCTTCGGGAGCGGATACCGCGATAAGATGATGGGCATCTACGGTCTCGCAGTACTCTTCCTCCATCGTCTCGATGCAGAGAGGAAATCTTGCTCCTGCGAGGCCTACGACCAGGAAAGAGGCGCTGCCCTCTATCAGGAGCACCGAACCTGAAGGCCATCCCGGAAACTCCATATCAGAATTTTTTGTCATCAGGTTCACCGGGTCCTCCGAATCCCTCAAATGATATAGTTGAAGACCAGCAGGGTGATGATCAGCATAATACAGGAATGCTTCAGTCCGGATTTGAGCGACCCCTCTCCCATCTGGCCCGCGATAAGGCCTGAGAACAGGGCCTGCACCAGCACTGCGTGGTACATCAGTCTTTTTATGGATTGCAGACCGATCGGAGTGATACCTGAAAGGCCGGTCCCCGTGGGGACCCCGGAAGTGTTTATGGTTCCGAGCACGGGGATGAACTGGCTTGAGATGACTCCGACCACGAATAGGAACACGATGAACGCGAGGTAAATGATCGCGGTATAGATGAACATATCCGAGAGACGCTCGCGTTTCAGGGTATCGGTCATTTTGGCATCGCTCGCGGCGATAGCCAGTACATCCCCGATAGAACCGCTCATCCTGCTTGCTTTTGTGATTAACACCACGGTACGGGCAATCAGGGGTGTCCGAACCCTGTCTTCGAACCGGAGCAGTGCATCAGAGAACGTCGCGCCCCAATCGATATCGCGTTTGATTCTCCTTATCTCATAAGAAAGGAGCCCGAGGTTGGTATTTACCATAATTGAGATCGCCTGGGCGATGGTGAGTCCGACCTGGTTTATACCTGCCATCCGCTCCAGGAACTCGGGGATCAGGGATTCCATTCCCTGGATATTCCTTCGCCACAACTCATAGAATACAGAGTACGGGACAAGCACGATGAGCAGGATAATTATGAGATGATCATCGATCACGTCGATATAGGTCTCGACGTTCGTGTAATGGGGAGTAATTACCAGTACGGCGGCGATATACGCAACTGCGATCGGGACGGTTATTAAAAGGGTGGCATTGTAATGACGGGTAAAAAACTGCAGGGGATGGCGGAGAAAATTCCTGACATTCCTTAACTGATCGTACCGGACGAGCTTGGCGAAGAAGATCTCTTCCCCCGTTTTCTTGAAAACCCGGACGTCCGAATATTCGTGGAGCCATTTTACAAAAGTGTAGCGCTGGACGATTTCGCTCTTGATGGAGATGATATCGATGAGGACGATGAATATCGTGGAGCCGATCGGGAGCAGCATGTACACGACCATGGTCATCTGGAGTGCGGCAAGTCCGCCCACCAGTCCCATCACCACCATGATGATGATCAGGAACAGAGGTCCGGCAACGAAGAGCGTCACGTAGGACTCCGCCACAAGGGAGAGGAAGTTCAGGAACTGTTTCTGTTCGAATCGCGCCTCTTCCTGGAAAAGCCGGACCCGGTTGGACAGAAATGAGGCAAGATCCCCGCCGCTCTCGATTACCGAGATCATGTCCTCGAGGAACTGCTTCATCTTCTCCGAGGGAGTGGTCTCCATCAGGTGACGGAGGGCTGAGATCACATCGTACCCGAAGAAATCCGCGTCCCTGACCACCTGTCGGAACTCCATCGCAACTTCGCCGTAAATCGATGCGCTTTCCGAGAGAGAACGGAATATTACCATCAGTTCCGCGCCTCCCTTCCGCATGGCGTACATGTAGGCCACCGCATTGTGGATGGTCAGGTTGATCTTGGTTGCCCTGCTGCTCTTCTGCATGCCGGGGTATTTCAAGGCGATATAATACACGAAGAAGAACCCCAGAAGGAAGGCGAACAATGCCCCGGCGATCTGCCACCAGAGAAGCATCCCCGGTGACGGCTGGATGCTGGGAAAGGGTACCTGCAGGATATTGTAGATCCCGGTATATCCCTGGGTGTACGAACTGGAAAAGAGTATCCCGGCCATCCACCAGCCGAATATTGCAAACCCGACCCCTGAAAGGAGAGAGACCTGGATCGAGAGGGTGAGGTAACGTTCCAGGGTCATCCCGATCCGGGCGGATATTATGTTTCCCAGCAGCTGCTGGTACCGAAGGGGATCCCGTTCAATCCACCGGTGTACGAGTCCGAAAAAGTTCATTGCAACAGCCTGTTCAAGTCGTCCATTGACCCGAGCACCTTTTCGGGTTCGATGTAGTAGGTGTGGAAGATCCGCGATACGCTGATATAATCAATGATCCGCTGTGCCTGCATGGCCAGGAGGATCTTCTTACGGACCTCGATCTCCTGTTCCATAGCCTCCCTGCTCCATCCTCTCCGTTCGGCAATATCGGAATAAACCCCCGACCGCCCCTTAAACGAGAACGTGTCCTTGACCGGGTCCCAGGTAAAGACCGTATTGACCCGGAGATTCCCTGTGGCCGGATCGATTCCTGCGATCTCCACTACTTCGAGTGCCCGCCGCACTCTCTGGTTCCCCACATACACCAATGCCTGCACGCTCACGATATCGAGTGCGGTAACCATGTTGCGGGGGACGCGGAGCGGCTCGCTCTCCAGACGGTGGATGGCGGCATCCACGCTCCCGGCATGCATGGTCGAGAAGGTGGTGTGCCCGGTGTTCATCGCCTGGAACAGGGTCTGGGCCTCGTGACCCCGCACCTCTCCGACCAGGATATACTCGGGCCGCTGCCTCATGGCGGACCGGAGAAGGTCGAACATATCGATGAGGTTTGAACCTTCCGCCACGGATTCCCGGGTGACGCTCGCGATCCAGTTCTCGTGGTAGAGCGTGATCTCCCTTGTGTCCTCGATGCTCACCACCTTGGCCATCGGGGGGATGAAAAGCGAGACGGCGTTTAAGGAGGTAGTCTTCCCCGAGGCGGTGCCGCCGATAAAGAGGAGGCTCTTGTTATTCTCGATAGCCATCCAGAAATACACCAGTTCATCGGCGGAGAACGTCCCGTTCTCGATCAGCTCGACTGGTGAAAAGGGGTCTTCCCGGAACTTCCGGATCGTGAACGACGTTCCCCTGGTGGTGACCTCGGTCCCCAGGGTGACCTGGAGCCTCGACCCGTCGGGCAGCGTTGCATCGAGCATGGGGTTGCCGGTGGAGATATGCTTTCCCGAGCGCTGGGCGAGGGTAATAGCGAGGGAATTGAGGACCTCTTCCTCGAACATGATGTTCGTCTTGATGTTGCGGTATTTACGGTGGTAGAGGAAGAGGGGGATCATGTTCCCGTCGCAGGAGATATCCTCAAGCCAACGGTCTTTCATCAGGGGGTCGAGCCTCCCCCACCCAAGGAAATTTCGTATAAGGAAATACTGCAGCTTGAACTGTGAGGGCTCCGAAAGCGAGATGCCGTATTCCCGGAGGAGCATGTACATCTTCTCCGTAAGAAGCTCCTTTCGTTCCTTTTTGATCTCCTCGTCCGTGAGGATCAGGGCAGACCTGAGGTCTTCGTGGATCCTCTCCAGGAGTTCGTACTCGAATTCTGACAGCGCGGGTTCGAAGAGAAGATACTCGAGCTGATTCGTGCGGGTGTTCCTTACGATGATGATAAGCGACCGGCCGGTCTCGACCCAGTACCGCTCCACTTCTTCGTACTCCGGCGGGACCTCTGCCTCTACGAGGGGCGGATGGATTGCCGGGTCGTATTCTGGATAATGTTTTTCACTCTTTTTCCTCGTGAGCGAGAAAGTATTTTTTTTATCCTGCGGGGGCGTTGTCGCCTCGTCTTTGCCTGGCTTCGGTGATAACCCGGCTGTGAGACTTTTAATATCCGGAACCTTCATACGAAACCTGAACTCCGCGCTTTCCGGCCTTGAAAACGCCTGATTTGATTTAAATGTTGCAGATTAACTTAATAAACTCTTTCCCTGGAGGAAGGCCGGATATCGGAAAGGAGCATCGATCCATCGAAAAATAGAAGTGCTTTTCTCTTCATCTCTTGAATGGAGTTATTTCTAATGGAGACCACAGGTCCGATGCGGATGCCGACCGGGATACCCTCCCTGGATCCGGTTCTCGAGGGGGGTATGCCGCCGGGGTCGGTGGTCCTGCTGCTCGGCGATGTAGGTGCGGGAAGCCAGGAATTTGTTTACAGCTCCATCCTGGCGCTTGCTTCACCTCCCCCGGGGGTGCAGGCGGGGAAAACGGTCCGTCCAGGTCGGATCTCGTATATTTCATTCACAAAAACAAAGAAAGACATCCAGGAAGAGATCACGTTCTCCTTCCGGCATGACATGTCAACCGGCCTGCCCAGCATCGAATTTTTCGATCTCTCGTCCCAGTATTTCGATGCCACCGTAGTCCCCGTCGGCTGGTATTCGGGTACCGACCTCGTATCCCGTCTCCAGAAAAGAGCTGAGAGTGAAGGGATGCTTGCAAACCTTGCGGATTCCTTAAACGACATACCCCCCGGGAGTCTCATCGTGCTCGATTCGCTCACCGACCTTGCCACATCCTATGCGGGGACCGGAAATTGGACCGACCTTATCGCCCTGCTTCGAGGCATACAGCGGATATCCAAGCAATGGGAAAGCACCGTGTATCTCCTGCTCACGCGGGGGATCCTCGACCCCCGGCAGGAGCTCGAGATAGCCGACGCAGTGGACGCCGTCCTCCTGTTCCGGTGGGAAGAGACCACCGGGGCGAGGAGACAGCGGGTGATGCACATCGATAAATTCCGTGGACTCATGCCGTTCCTCGAGGACAAGGACCTGGTGAAGTTTGCCGTGCGCATCTCATCCACCGGCGGGTTCGAGGTGAGCAATATCAGGGTGGTCATATGAACGGGGACCGGGTAAAGATAGGAATCGAAGGGCTGGACCAGATGATGGGAGGCGGGCTTATTCCCGGAACGATTTGCGCGATCATCGGGACGTACGGCACGGGCAAGACCACGTTTGCGCTTCAGTTCATCTGGGAGGGATTGAAAAACGGGGAAAAAACGATCTACATCAGCCTGGAAGAAGCGGAGGACCGGCTCTATCTCTATATGAAACAGAAAAACTGGGACATCACCCCGTACAAAGATTCTGCCCTCACGGTAATCAAGCTGGATCCCTCGGATTTCAACCTCGCGATAAACCGGATCAAGAACGAGCTTCCCACACTCGTACGCGAGCTCGGGGCGACCCGGGTGGTGATCGATCCGGTCTCCCTCTTCGAGGACCTCTTTGAACGGGCGTCGGACCGGAGAAGAGAGATGTTCCGGTTTGTCGAGGCCCTCAGGGAGCAGCACTGCACCATCGTCATCACCAGCGAGACCGACAAGGACAATCCTTTCTCCAGCAGGCACAACCTTATCGAATATCTTGCCGATACGGTGATCCTCCTCCGCTACGTCCGCCCCTCGGACCTCACCGACGTGCACCTCGCCCTCGAAGTAGTGAAGATGAGGTTGTCCGCGCACTCCAGGGAGATCAAACCGTATGAAATTCAGCAGGACCAGGTTCTCGTATACACCGAGGCGAACGTCTTCTGAAACAGACCTGTTTAGGGCTCTGTTGAAATCTTACATTTTACGTTCCTAGGGGCTTCACCACCGCCACTGCGGCACCCCCGGTATGATATTATCGGCGAAGTGTAACCCCCGGCCGATATCGCGTGATATAAAATAAATAAAAAGATCCTTCTGCGACAGTTCAGGCATCCGGTAAAAGAGGAGGGCGGATTATACGCTGTATCCGAGTGCCTGGAGAATAATCACCAGCAGTGCGCCGGGTATTCCACCCAGAACACACATGAGTACGGTTACGACGTCGATATTCACGTCCGGTTGCCCCAGGTAACTCATCAGGTCGAAGTAATTGACGATGAACAGAAGGAGAATGCCGAGGATCGAGTTGATGATAAGTTTCGTGATATCTTTCAGCAGGAGAAAGAGGACGATGGCGATGAGGACCGCGACAATCAGGAGCGCCGGATCGAAATTCATACCTAATTTACAATGATTTTCTGATTCTTTAACCTTATCGAGGGTAAAATCATCGACCCCACGCTCCGGGTCTCGGGGGAGATGCGCACGACGTCGTTCAGCATGTCGAACGCGTTGCCGGAGAGCATCGCCTTTCGTACCGGAAGCTCGAAATCACCGTCTTTCGCCATGAAAGGATTCGAAAGTTCCACCGAGAAATCCCCGCTCATCGGGTTTGCGGTATGGGCACCCACCACATCGCGTATGTAGAGCACCGAATCTTCGAGCAACGGCCCGCGGGGACCATCGAGGACCAGGTTATGGTGGCCGATGGAGGGGGCTCCCCCGGGTCCGCCCCGGACCGCGCTTCCCGTCGACCTGGTATCGTACCGGTACGCGGTCTTGAGGTCGTAGCAGAACGATTCAAGGATCCCGTCCCTGATGAAATGAACGGGTTCCGTGGGTACTCCCTCGGCATCCCAGCGCGTGCTGCCCGGGGCCCTGGGGCGGAACGGATCGTCGAGAAGGTTCAGCGAGGAGTCCGCGATCTGCTCCCCGAGGTGCCCTGCAAGCCTTGACCTGCCCGCGTTGACATTCCTCCCGTTCAGGGCGGGAACCACGACCGCTCCCAGCACCTGGGCAAGTGCGATGGGCGAGAGCACGACCTCGTACTCCCCGGAAGGAATGTCTTTTCCTCCATGTGACCTGTGGGCAAGTTCCGCGGCTTTTTCGCCAACCGATCCGGCATCGATATCGAAATACACCGAATGGTCGAACTCGTACCCGGTCGACTGTTCCCGGATGGTCTCCAGGGATACCCCGACAGAAGTCACCGGACGGCGGTATGTGATCCCGCTGCTGTTCATGAGCAGTATCTCACCCGTTGACAATTCTGCCGAACCCGAAGTGATCTCCACGTCCTTGTAGGAAGCAGCCCCCGCTTTCAACTCGCCCAGGAGATCCTGAACTGTCTGCGGGTCCATGGGCAGATCGGGATCGAAGGCCAGTGGTGCAGGATCGCCGAGAACGGGGTCGGGAAGCCCTTTCCAGGGCTGCGCCGAGACAAGATGTGCGCCGTCGAGGGCGGCATGGAAGCAGTCCTTCCACCGGCCCGGGTCGTTGGTGCTCGAGGTGCCGATCTTTCCCTGCAGGATCACCCGGACCGTGAGGACCGCGGACTGCGACTCCACCGCGGCACTCACCTTGTCCCGCTTCAGATCTGCGGAGATGGTCCTGCCGCGGGCATAGTATACCTCTGTCTCGTCCGCTTTTCCTGACCCGTACTTCAGGATCTTCTCCGGGTCATCCACTGCCGCCCACCACCGCATCTTCAAGCAGGAGATGGGGCGATCCGTCGCTTACCGGCACGCTCTGCCCTCCTTTTCCGCAATATCCCTGATGCATGACCCGGTCGTTGCCGAGTCGGCGGATCGCGTGGAGGGTGTGGAGGATCTCGCCCGAAAGCGATACGTCCCGTACCATCCCCGCAAGTTCCCCGGCCTGCACCAGGTATCCGTACTCGGCATTGAACTGGAACACCCCCCTTCCCGGGTCTACCTGGCCTCCCCGGGAACCTTTGAGCAGGATCCCGTCCCTGCATTCCTCCATCAGCTCATCGAACGAGCTATCCCCGTTCTCGACGAACGTGTTGCTCATCCTGACCAGCGGCGGTTCCCCGGGCATCGCCCTCGCATGCCCTGCAATCCCAGAACCCACCGCTTTGAGGGTTTCCCGGGAATGAAGATATGCGTTCATCACCCCGGATTTTATGATCTCCGTCCTCTTCACCGCGCTTCCCTCGGCATCCACCGGTTCGAACCCGAACTCGGGAAGTGAGGGGTCGTCCACGATGGTGAGCAGCGGGCTCCCTATCTGCGTCCCTATCATGCCGTTCAGCACCGAGTTGCCTTCCTGGACCAGGTCACCTTCGCTCGCGTGCCCGACCGCCTCATGGGCAAAGACGCCGGCGAGCTCGGGATCGAGGATCGCATTCATTCTCCCTCCTTTTGCGGGAATGGCGTCCAGCAGCAGGAGGGCTCTCGTCGCGGCGTTGTGTCCCGCATCTTCCTTGTGTCGGAGGTCGAACCCGCGGATGGTATGTTCGCGCTCGTATCCCATCTGGACGGTCCCGTTTCTCTGGGCTACCGCGAGCACCGAAAAACCCGACCTGCAGGTGGAATATTCGTACTCATGACCGCTGCTGTCGAGAAATCTTACGTTTTCGGTCCTTTCGATATAGTTTGCCCTGGTATTGACGATCCCGGGAAGCGATGCGGCCCTGGCGATTGAACCGAGCAGGTCCGATTTCTCTTCCATGCTCACCCCGGACGGATCCTCTCTTACCGCCGGGACTTTCCGTATCCTGTGAGGCGCAGGAGCGAGCTCAACGTACTCCCCGGTAAGATTGGCGAGACGGAGCGCGGAACGGATAAGTTCATCGAATTGCTCCCCCCGGGGCCACCGGTAGTTATCGAGGGTGAGGATGCCCCATCCGCGGGGGCCGAGCACTCTCACCACCGCGTGGTCGAAAAGAGACGAGCCCGCCGACTCGACCGCGCCGTTATCGATGTCGATATGGGTGACCCTGCCGGTCACGTGACGTATGTCATAATAGCGGGCGTCACGTTCTCCGGCCATGTCACTCTACGCAACCGAGGTGGGACTTACCGTCCCCACTCTGCCCGAGGCAGAGGATGCCATCTTCCGGAGCTTTGCGAGGAAACCTTCATTGTTCTCGGGAACCAGGGCGACTTTGAGGACATCCTCGATACAGTCGACCGGAATGATGGTCACCATCTCCTGGTACCGTTCCTCGATGAGCACATCCTCGACGTTTGAGCGGGGTATAAGCACCGTCTTGATTCCGGCTTTTGCCGCCGCTTCGATCTTATAGGTCACCCCTCCCACGGGGAGCACGTCCCCCCGGACCGAGAGCGAGCCGGTCATACCGATGTCCTGGCGTACCGGGATACCTTCGATGGCGCTGATCACCGCGGTAGCGACACTGATGGACGCCGAATCGCCTTCCACCCCGCCGTAGGTCCCGATGAACTGGATATGGATATCCATGTTCTTGATGTCCTTTCCGGTGAACTTCTTCAGGATTGCGCTCACGTTCTTGATGGACTCCTGGGCGATCTCCTTGAGCATCCCCGTGGCGATCACCGTGCCGCTCGCACCCTGGGCGGGAGTGACTTCTGCCATAATCGGCAGCACCGAGCCCGAATCGCTCCCCATTACTGCGAGTCCGTTCACCCGTCCCACCCGGGTTCCCTCGACGACGGTCAGTTCATACTCCCGGCTGCGGCGGATATACTCGTCCGAAACCTGGTCCTCGATGGAGCGTGCGGTTCCTTTCGCGGCGATAACATGCTGGGCGGTGGTGACCTCGGCGCCTTCCTGGCGGGCGAGGTCGCCGGCCACCCTGATCAGCCCGCCCATGTCACGAAGTTTCAGGGTGAGGTGGCCTTTCCGGTTCGACCTTCTCCGGGCCTCGCGGATAACCTCGTCCATCGCTCCGCGGTCGAAGTGTGGGATCTTCCCGTCGTTCTTCACTTCCTGGGCGATGAAACGGATGAATTTCTCCCGGTTCTCAGGGGTGTCCAGCATGCTTTCGCTCATGTACACTTCATATCCGTATCCCCGGATACGCGAACGGAGCGCGGGGTGCATCCCCTGGATTGCATCCAGGTTACCCGCCGCGATCATCACGAACCTGCAGGGGACCGGTTCGGTACGCACCATGGCTCCCGAGGATCGTTCGCTCTGTCCCGTGATGGGGAACTCTCCTTCCTGGAGTGCCGTGAGCAGGTTCTGCTGGGAGTGCGGGGTAAGGGTGTTGATCTCGTCGATGAAGAGGACGCCCTGGTGCGCCCTGTGGATGGCTCCGGCCTCCACGCGGTCGTGGCTGGGGGTCTCCAGCCCGCCGCTCTGGAACGGGTCATGCCGGACGTCGCCGAGGAGGGCCCCGGCATGGGACCCGGTGGCATCGATAAAAGGTGCGACCGTATGGGTATCGTTCGATACCAGGAGCTTCGGGACCATCGATTCTTCCCGCGGGGTCGCGTAGCGGAGCGCCATGAACACGAATGCCGCGGCGATGATCCCCATCAGCCACTGCATGGTGATGAACGCATAACCGATGATCCCGATCATCAGAATCATCATCAGGGTATTGCGAAACTGTATCTTCTTCCGGGCTTCTGCCTTGTGGGCGGCGACGATCTGTTTTCCCCGCCCTGCAGGCACGGTCCGGACAACCGGGTTGTTCGAGTCGTCAGAGTTGGGATATACGAGGATATCCTGGAGATCCTCCTTGGGCAGGAGTTCTGCCATGGCTTTGGCGAGCATGGACTTTCCGGTACCCGGGCTCCCGATCATCATCACGTGCCGCCTCTGGATGGCGGCTTTCTCGATGACCTCCACTGCGTGCTCCTGGCCGATGACCTGGTCGATCAGCCTGGCCGGCACTTCTATCAGGGAGGAGGAATCGGGGACCTCATCCGATGGCAGATCGGGCTGCGTGATCTCAGGATGTAATGTTGATTCCATTATTGATTTTACCTCTCTGGACGCTACAGGTAGTGATATAATTTATCCATGGTGGTTTAAGTACTTTCAGCATGAGGTAGCATTGGATGAGGGTTATTAGCACCGAATCTTCACAAATCCTGGCTGCAAGGCTTGCAGGAGAGCTGGGATGCAGTCTCGTGGACGTGCGGTTTTCCCGCTTCCCCGACGGGGAGCTGTACCTCCGGGCAGGGCAACTGGACGAACGGACGGTGGTAGTGGGCAGCGTGACCAGTAATGACGATCTGGTCCAGCTCCTCCTCCTTCTCGACGCATGCCGGGAGTCGTCCTGCACCCTGGCGGTTCCCTACATGGGCTACGCACGACAGGATAAACAGTTCCATCCCGGGGAACCGCTCTCGGCCCGGGCGATCGCCCGGGCGCTCTCCACGGTCGCTGAAGAGGTCATCACGGTAAATATCCATGAAGAGAGTGTGCTGGACCATTTCACCATTCCCGCACGGAATATTTCCCTCGCGGAGGATGTGGGCGAGTACCTGAAAGCCATGGGGCTCGCCGACCCCCTCGTCCTGGCGCCCGATGAGGGTGCGGCCCGGTTCGGCAAAGCCGTAGCCCAGTCCGGCCGCTGGGATGCGGATCACCTGCAAAAAACCCGGCATTCCGGAGAAGAGGTCACTATGAAGCCCAAATCGCTCTGTGCGGAAGGGAGGACCGTGGTGATCGTGGACGATATCATATCGACCGGGGGCACCCTTGCGACTGCGGCAGGGATGCTCGCGGACCAGGGTGCACGAAGCATCCATGCGGTGTGCGTGCACGGGGTGCTGTCCGGGGGAGCGTATACCCACCTTCGGGCTGCCGGGATCCTTGATGTGGCGTGCAGCGACACGATCGAACGGGGTTGCAGTTGTTATTCTGCGGCAAAACGCCTTGCCGCGGAGATCACAGCCTGATGCTCCGAATCGACGGGTCCATGATGGAGGGGGGAGGACAGATAGTCCGCACGTCCGTCGCACTATCCGCGGTGACCGGTATACCGGTCACGATCGACAGGGTCCGCGGCGGTAGAGCGCGACCCGGGCTGGCTCCCCAGCACTGCAGTGCGGTCCGCGCTGTAGCAGGGCTGTGCGGTGCGACGGTGAAAGGGTGCAGTCCGACGAGCAGCCTGCTTGAGTTCACACCCGGCAACCCGGTCCGCCGCGACCAGGATATCGATATCGGTACCGCAGGGAGTATTCCCCTGGTCCTCCAGGCCTGGCTTTTTGTCGCCCTCCGTTCGGGTGCATCGCTCTCCATAACCGGGGGGACTGAGGTCCGGAAAAGTCCCACGATCGATTACTTCACCCGGGTCTTTCTCCCTGTCCTCAAAGCCTGCGGGGCCGAGGTGACCGTGGAAATCCTGCAGAGGGGCTATTACCCCGCCGGAGGGGGGAAGGTAAGGATCACGGTCCGCCCGTCCGCGCTGACCCCGATGGCAATCCCTTCCGGAGAATCCAGGGGAGTGATCTCCTGTTCCGCCAATCTTCCGGAACACGTGGCCGCCCGGCAGGGGGTATCCGCGGCGGAGCGTCTCGCACGATATACCGGACTCGAGTATCCTGTCATTTTCGACCGGAGAAGCGGCCCCTCGACAGGCACGTCGTGCACGGTCTGGCAGGACTCCAAAGGAGGCACGGCACTGGGGCGCCGGGGACTTCCTGCAGAGCAGGTGGGAACTGCAGCCGCCGATGCACTGATAGCAGAACTGGACCCGCCGGGGGGGGCGGACCGCCACCTTGCCGATCAGCTCATGCCGTACGTGGCCGTGTACGGAGGGCGGTTCATCACCGTACCACTCACCCTGCATTCAAGAACAATGCTCTGGCTATTGGAACAATTCGGCCTCCCCCTCCGGGTCAGTGAGGATCCCGAAGGTACTGCCGAGGTGCGGAGATGAAACGTGTCCTCGATGCGGGAGCATTTTTCCTGGATATCTCATTTTCCGGCGAGCTCTATTCCGTCCCGGGTGTCGTGGAAGAACTGCGGGATCTGCAGGCGAAATGCAGGTTTGATCTCCTGGAACATCAGGGACTCAGGGTACTCCAGCCGGGAGACGAATCGATCGAAAAGGTGAAGATCGCCGCGACTAAGACCGGGGACCGTGGAGTGCTCTCTCCCGTGGATGAGGCCGTGCTGGCCCTGGCGCTGGAGATCGGGGGAGATATCTGCACCGATGACTTTGCGGTCCAGAACGTGGCAAAGAAACTGGGAATCGAGGTCCATCCGATCCTGCAGCGCAGGGCGGCGAAGGTGCAGTGGAAGTATCGGTGCGCAGGATGCGGAAGATATTACCGGGAACCGGGTGAATGTCCGGTTTGCGGCGCACAAATCAAAAGAAAACTTAAATAGCCGAGACACCTTGTTTTTCTCATGTCATCGCTCGAAGAGCTGATACAAAAGGCACAGATGCTTCTTTCTGAGGGCCACAGCCCGGGGCAGATCGCGGATGAGCTCTCCCTTTCCATGGAGACGGTGACCTGGCTCCTCACCCAGCAGAAAGGAGCCCAGATCCCGAAAGATGTCCATATCGACTGGAGCATGGTGAGCGGACAGGGCCCCCTGCTTGACGATCTGGCGATGATGATGCAGAAGCGGTATTATACCGCAGCCAGGGACGTGGGGAAGGAAGAGACCCCGGTTGAGAATTACCCGTCGACCATCGTGGGGATCGCGATCTCCGGGATACCCATGGCCACGCTCATCGCCGTGGAAGAGGACGCGAAGCTCGCGATTTATCACCCGGCCAAGCACAGCACCTCGGACCCGCCGCTGGGATCGATCAGCGGTAATTTTGCGAATATCGCCGGCGAGCGCTGCATCGTGGTCGATGACGTGATCACCTCGGGGAAGACCATGCAGGAGGTGGTGCGCTATCTTCGCAAGCATGGAGCTGTACCACTCGCGATCTGGGTGATCTTCGATAAGCGCGGTATCAAGGACGTCGAGGGAGTTCCGGTCTATTCGCTCTTCAAAATATCCCGTATCGATTGAAAGGGCTTTTTTTGGGAAGCCTCAAAATAGACTAATTTATATAGAAGTTCAATTCCATCTTTTACAACATTGGAGGATATTATGCTAGGAGGACAACCGATCATTATCCTGAAGGACAACGTGGACCGGAACAGGGGCCTTGAAGCCCAGCGCTCGAATATTGCGGCGGCAAAGGCCATCGCCAGTGCGGTCCGCACCACCCTCGGCCCCCGGGGTATGGACAAGATGCTGGTCTCCGGCACCGGTGACGTGACGGTCACCAACGACGGCGCCACGATTCTCTCCGAGATATCGGTCCAGCACCCGGGTGCAAAGATGGTCATCGAGGTGGCCGAAGCCCAGGACAACGAAGTGGGAGACGGCACCACTACCGCCGTGGTGCTGGTCGGGTCCATGATGGAGAAGGCCGAACAGCTGATCGAGAAGAAGATCCATCCGACTGTCATCGCACAGGGCTACCGCCTGGGGATGAAGAAGGCCATGGAGATCCTCGACGACCTGACCATCGAGATCGATCCCTTCGACCGTGAGAAACTGATCATGATCGCCGACACGGCCATGACCGGGAAGTCCATCGAGTCGGTGAAGGGCAGCCTGAACGGTATCGTGGTGGACGCCGTGATGGCCATCGCCGAGAAAGAGGACGGGAAGGTCACCGCCGACGAAGACAACGTGATGATCAAGAAGCAGAAGGGCGAGACCATGGACGACGCGGAGCTGGTCCGGGGACTGGTCATCGACAAGAGCAGGGTCTCCGAGGACATGCCCCGCAAGGTCAAGAACGCAAAGGTCGCCCTCATCGCAAGCCCGATGGAGATCAAGAAGACCCAGACCAAGGCAAAGATCCGGATCTCTTCCAGCCAGCAGATGGAAGCATTCTCCGCCCAGGAGCGGGAGACCCTGAAGAAGTTCTCGGACGCGGTCATCGCGGCGGGTGCGAACGTGCTCTTCTGCCAGAAGGGGATCGCCGACCCGGTCCAGTTTTTCCTTGCGAAAAACGGGGTGTTCGCCGTCGAGGACGTTCCCGAGAAGGACATGAAGTACGCGGCAAAGGCACTCTGCGCACAGATCGTGAACAAGGTCGAGGATCTCACCCCCGATGCGCTTGGCAAGGCCGAGACCGTGGAGCAGCTGGAAGACCTGGATATCATCAAGGTCTCCGGGTGCGATAATCCCAAAGCCGTCACTATTCTCCTTCGCGGCTCGACCGAATACCTTCTGGACGAGCTCGAGCGGGCGGTCGTCGACGGTACCAGCGTGGTCATGGACTCGATGGAGGACGGAAAGCTCGTGGTCGGCGGCGCATCGGTGGAGACCGAGATACTTATGCGAGTCAGGGATTACGCAGCGGCCGTCGGTGGAAGGGAGCAGCTCGCCATTGAGGCCTACGCTTCCGCATTCGAGGTTATCCCTGTTACGCTCGCGGAGAACTCGGGGTTCCACCCCATCGACAAGCTGGTTGACCTGAAGAATGCCCACCAGAAAGGCGAGAAGTATGCCGGTCTGGATGTCTACACCGGGAAGATCGTGGACATGCTGAAGAACGGGGTAATCGAACCCCAGCGATCCAAGCGCCAGTCAATCCAGAGTGCGACCGAAGCGGCCTCCCTCCTCCTCCGAGTGGACGACATGATGATCACCCGCAGCGCGGGTGCTCCTCCGATGCCCGGTGCATAACTCCGGATAAAAATTATTTTTTGAGAAAAATAATTACAATTCTGACAAGACAAATTTCGTTCCTTATCAACGAATGTATTTTTTTTCTTGTAATGGAAATGCGGACGCTCCCGGGGCTGTCGCCCCGCCGCTGCGGCGCCCCGCAGAGGATATCCGTGGACAATCGAGTACCGGAATTATCTTTCCAAACCGAATGGCATTTTTCTTACCATATTATTAGCTCAGGTTCTTGATCCGCCGCCGGGGCGCCCTTCGGGGGCGGCGGAACCATCCTCTGGCGTTCGCGAGACGAAAGTGATATTCTATTTGATTAAATTAGTTCAGGCTCTCTCGAGACTGACACCCAGCCCCTGTGATGCATCCGCAGAGGATATCCGCGGAAATGACCGGATTATCGAGGGTGGGAATGTAATTCTTCAACAGCCTCGCCCCCGGTTTTCAACCTAAAGGGACCTGAAAAAATTCACCCTCTCGAACAGGTCTCCACGATCTCCACCATATCCTCCTCGATGGTTTTATCCTGGGGGAGGCTTTTCCCGCGATAAAATATGAGCACGATGTCCGGGATGATCCCAAGGGCGAGGAGGGCCTCCTCGTACGTCTCACCTGGCCGGATCTCACGGTCGAGGACCTCTCCGCCGGGCATCAGAACAAACCTGCAGCAGGGCATGCTTCGATAGCATTATACGAATCGGGAGGCAAAATAGCTACTCTCATCGGGCCGAGGTAGTCTAGTCCGGGAAGGCGATGGTCTCGAAAACCATTGGCGCCCTGCGCCTCGGGAGTTCAAATCTCCCCCTCGGCGTCAGTTTATTTCTTTTCAGTCCGATGCGGGTTCAGGCTCACCTGCCTTCTCTTCCTTACAGGACTCTTAGCTCGGGCGAAAATAATGGCGCTCAATGGCGAAATAAGGTCTGTTCCGAATCAGATTTACAGGATGCGGGAAAAGTGAGCGCACATCAGGACAGGAAGTTCCGGCGGGGAAAAGGATCCTGCCGGTTCCGAGAAACCTCTTATAATCGGGGCGCTTATAGTACCGCATGAAGATGAGGATTGGAATTATCCTGGTCTGTTGTGCGCTCTTCGGGCTGCTCCTCGCCGCAGGGTGCACCTCGCCCACGTCCGGGCCGGCCACGACGGTAGCCACGACCGTCCCTCCCACGACCCAGACCACGGTGATGACCACCGTGCCGACCACCGCCCCGACCACCGTGCCGACTGCGGTAATCGAGATACCTGATTACCTCACCACCCCGATGCCGACCGGGCAGAAAGTCGAGGTCCAGGTAACAAGGAACACCGTCTCGACCGAGCCGTACATCACCGTCAGTTTCCGAGGCGGAGCGGGGATCAATTTCCTGCAATGGCTGGATATAATTGTCGCAAGATCCGATGGGACCGTGGTGGTTGACAGGCTCACCCGACCCCAGGTGAACGACAAGATCGATATCCTCGGCACCCGGGGAGTCGACAACGTGAAAGTGGTTGCACAGATGTCAGACGGGAAACGGTACCTGATCTACGACCAGGACCTGGCATTCAGGACCTACAGCTAAATCCTTTTTTTGTCTGTCTGGCAGTGCCATAAACAGTTTTAGGCCGGTATTTTTCGAATTTAAGGCTTTTTGATATCCTTACTGCGCGACGTTCTTGGGGGGGGCGCCCCCGCCACTGCGGCAGCCCCCGGCGCGATATCCTGGCAAATGTCTACCTTCGGCAGAATTCGTTTGAATGTCAATTTGAAACAAGATTCTGCCCCTGCGACAGTCCAGGCATATCCCGTTGGGGCGCCGCAGCGGCGGGGCAGAGCCCCTGGCGCGTCATATGCCATAGATTTGTACTACCCCTGGCAAAGCCTTGAAAAAACACTCATAAATGATGGAGATAGAGGCTGTCAACAGAGCGGAATCTAATGAACGACCGCGTGTTTCCCGATGTTCGGGAATGATATGCCTGACCCCTACGGTTTTACGCCGGGGTATTACACTCTTCCGGTGCGAACAAATTATCCGCTGATCCGGTGATATCGGGGGTGGGATCCACTCCGGGATATGACGCGTTACTTGCCCCGCGCCGTACGCTTCATCCGTATCCCTACACCCTCGAACGTGGCGATAACCCGTTCACCTTCATAGACGGTTACCCGGTACAAGGTATTGAGTGCGTTCCCCCCGACACGCTCTGCGACCGCTTCCAGGTGGTCCCCCGCCGGAGAGAGATAATTGATATGGGCCGAGGTGGCCACCTGGTCGTCCTCCAGGTTTGCGGCGAGCCCGAACGCCTGATCCGCAAGAGAAAATATTGCACCTCCATGGACATTTCCACGGGAGTTTCTCTTTCCGGTCACATCCATCCTCACCCTAACTCCCCCTTCCCAGGTATCCATCACCACCATTCCCAGCAGCCTGGCGAACTCGCTGCGGTTGAACTCGTCTGTCAGGGACTTCCTGTTCCGCTCCCGCTCGTTGTTTGTTCCCGGGGTCATTCTGAAGCACCTCCGGGAGGGATGAGGAACACAGGGTTATTTGTACTCTCGCCGGGTATAGGAGACATCTTCCGCCTCTCCCCCGTGGAGAACGATGTAGATCCATTCCCACAGGGACTTCAGTGTCCCGAACTGCTGGTAACGACGCATGGAAAACCCAACCCTGAGTTTGTTGTCGAAGAGAACCTTTCCCAGGGTTCGCATACGCCGTGCGATCTCCAGGTCGTCCCCCGCATCGATCGTCCTGTACATGCCTGCTTTCATGAAGGCGGCTTTACGAAACGCGGTGTTGGCCCCGAGAGTATAGAAAAGGGTATTGGTATAGTAGCCGAGACGGGAGAAGGTGTTCGCAAGAGCGAGCGAAATCCAGTTTTTTATCCCCGGTTCTCTCGGGTATACCGGACCGTAGAGCTGGACCACCTCCGGGTAACGCATGAAGTCTTTTCCGATCCGTTCTATCCAGTCGGGAGGGATGAAGCAGTCCGCATCGGTGGTGGCGACAATCTCGCCCTTTGCCCTGAGTACTCCGTCGTTCCGGGCCCCTCCCACCTTCCTGCTGGTCTGGATGAAGACCAGGTCCGCGTACTGCTCTGCAATCTCCCTGGTACGGTCGTGCGAGTCCCCGTCCACCACGATGATCTCATACTGGTCCCGGGGGATGGTCTGCCGGGAGAGCGACTCAAGGCAACTGGCGATGTTCGCCTCTTCGTTAAACGAGGGGATAATTACCGATATCATTCTTCTATCAGCTCGTGATACAATTTCAGGTGTCGCTGTCCGATATCCCGGATGTCGAACTGTGTAGTGTAATCGCGGGCGCGGGAGGCACAGGCCTGCAGCGAGGACCTGTCTTCGAGGAGCGACGCTGCGGTCTGCCGATCCCCGAAGAACAGGATCCGCTGGTCGAATATGTCATGGAACTCCGGGATATCGCGGGCAATGACCGGGAGCCCGCAGGAGAGCGCTTCTAGGATGACCAGCCCGAATGTCTCCGCATAGGACGGCATGATGAAGATGTCCGCTGCCGAGTAGGCCTTTACGATCTCGTCCACGTATCCCGTGAATATGACATTCATCCCGCATCTCCGTTTCAGGACTTTTATCTTCCGGTAGTCCTTCGAAAGGGCACCGTACGGGAATCCGCCGACCCACACGAATACCTTGTCGGGACAGGCCCTGGAGAGGGCGAGGAAATCGTAGAGCCCCTTACGGGGAGTAAGCTGGGCCACCGAGAGGACCACTTCCGCATCTTCCGGGATATTGTAGCGCTCCCGAAAGAGCCTCCTTTTCTCATCGTCCCTTCGGAATTGTTCCCTGTTGACCCCGTTCGGGATCATGGTTACCGGCATGTCCGGGACCATCTCGGTCACTTCCCGGTGGCAGGGTTCCGATATGGTGATGATGTGGTCGAATTTACGGTAAATCTTGGGATAACGTCGGTTTATCACTTTCGCGAGGGCGATATTCCCCTCATTGATCCGGGGAGTGGAATGTGCGGTGAGAAGGTTCCTTCCCTTATTGATCCTCCGGTTGAACATGGCGAGCGGGCCGAACGTGTGGTAGTGGACGAGGTCCATGTGCGTATCCCGTTTCTTCCAGGTGATCTCGATCTCGTTGGATCCGACGAGTTCTTTATAAAGGGTGCGGGCAACCGTGGCACATCCGATGTACTTGAAGAAGAGCAGGTCTTCAACGTAAAAATTTACCTGCATGCCAGGTTTCCTGCGTAATTCATGGCGCTCCTAATACAACCATCCATGTTCAGGTATTCGAACTGTGAGAACCGTCCCACCAGGTCGATTCCGACCCGGTCGAAATAATCCCTGATTATCCTGATATTTTTCTGATAGTCCAGGTCGTAGACTACGTACGCAAATTCCTGCCGCTCGACCCCGGAGTATACCACCCGGGTGCGATCAATCACGCCCATCTTTTCCAGCGACAGCGTGACATGCGAGATCAGATCCTGGTCCGACATGAGGGAGACCGCATCGCCTTCGTTGTAGGTAATCTCTGCAAGGATCGAACCGTGTCCTTCCGGGGCGACTCCTGGAGAATAATTAGACGGGAACGAGATCCTGTTCATGAGTCCCGTCTCGGGGTCGGGGAGATACACCCAGGAATAGGGAGGGACTTCGCCCCGGATCCCTATGAATATGCAGGCGACCGAGTTGTACTTCAGGTTCTTTACCGCCTCCGCAACGGTCAGGGGTACATCGTTCAGGGCGGGGATGAGATTTTGAAGGGGAATAGTGCTGATCAGCCGTTCCGCCCGGATTTCTGAATCTCCGTCCCCGATAACCCATTCGTCGTCCTCTCTCTTTACCGATCTTACGGGGAAATTGGTGCGTATCGTCTCGCGGACCGGCTCTGCGATCGCCCTGATCACCGCCTCGATCCCCCCGGTGACGGGATAGGTAAAGACCGCCTGGTGCGTGTACCCTTCGGTCTCGATCCCTATCGCCGACTTGATCACGTCTTCGACCGGTGGTCGCGGTACACGCCCCTCCACCCAGTGGTGCGACATCTTACCGACAGGGAAGTTCCATATCTTCTCGTTATAGGGGACCATGTAACACTCGGCGATCCCCTTTCCGAAAGTGAAGTAGATCCAGTCCCTGAAATTTTCGGGGGGGGCAAGTTCTCCTTTCTCCTCGGCGATCAGAGTTTTTATGAACTCATTGATGCAGAAGAACAGATCGTCCTTCGGAAGACCGGCGAGGCCGTTCTCGAATGGATACTTGACATAGCGCCCTTTGTAGAATATTTTGGTATTTCGGATGCGTTCGTTCCGGTTACCCCGGAGGGCGTCGACCATGAACGAAAGGACCTCGCAATCCCTGGAAAATATGATATGGGAGCCTCCCGCGTCGAAGGTGAACCCTTGTTCGGTCCTTGAACGGCAGAGTCCCCCGATCCGGGACGCCGCCTCGAGGACGGTCACCTCGTCACCCGTTTCCGTGAGCAGGCGGGAGAGGGTAACCCCGGTAAGACCGCCCCCCAGAATGACAGTTTTCACTTCTTATTAGTTCGCAGCGCCGCCTTATATGATTGACCGTCCTTCCGGAAACCCCGCTTCCTTTCCATGCGGGGCGGGACTCACCCCATGCCCCCCGGGAACCGATCTTTATCAGGTTTGGCAGCGGCTATTCATTGCAGGATGACCGGACACGCGGAAGCGGGTGCCCCATGAGCAGGATCGGAAGAGTCGTACTCAGCAACCTTGAAAAGGTGCTCTATCCTGAGCTCGCGCTTACAAAAAAAGAGATCATCGAGTATTACATCAGGATCGCCCCGAAAATGCTTCCCTTTCTTTCCGGCAGGCCCGTTATCCTGAACCGGTTTCCCGACGGGATCGACCACCAGGGTTTTTTTGAAAAGAACGCCCCCCGGGAGACCCCAGACTGGGTGACCCTTTCCGCCCATCGATCCGGACACACGGGAAAAGTTGTCCGCTACATTGTATGTGACCGCCTCGATACCCTGATATGGCTCGCCAACCTAGCCGCGATCGAGCTTAACATCACTCTTTCTCCTGCAAATGAACCGGAAATGCCCGACTTTGCACTCTTCGATATAGACCCGGAACCACCGTTCGGGATACAGGAGGCAGTCAGGGTCACCGCTGAACTCAGGGATGTACTGGAGGGTCTCGGGATTCGGGGTTACGTGAAGACGTCGGGGAAGAAAGGGCTCCACGTGGTGGTCCCGCTCAAGGAAGGCTATAATTTCAACGAGGTACGGAATTTCGTCCATGCGACCGGCATCCTCCTTTCCCGCGAGCACGAATGGATCGTGTCGGAGTTCCCCCGTTCACGGGACCCGGGTACGGTGTTCGTGGACTACCTCCAGAATACCTCCTGGAAGACCATGGCCTGCCCCTATTCTCTCCGCCCGGTACCGGCGGCCTCGGTCTCGTGTCCGATCTCCTGGGACGAAGTGTCCGCTTCGTTAAAACCCGAAGATTTTAATATTGCAACGGTGATTTCCAGGACGATAGACCCCTGGAACGGGATCTTCGACGATCGACAGGATATTCCGGTGAAATGACATGCCCGCAGACAAATCAGCCCCCAGGATCCCGCATCGCCCGATATGGACCGGGTCGATAAGCATAGGACTCGTGAACGTCCCGGTCAAACTTCTTACCATGGTCCGGGACCATTCGGTCTCGTTCCGGCTTCTGCACAGGGCCGACGGCCAGCCGATCCAGTACCAGCGGGTCTGTACCAGGGACAACCAGGTCGTCCCCTGGGAAGATATCGTGAGAGGGTTCGAGGTACGAAAAGACGAGTACGTGGTATTCGAGAACGAAGAACTCGATGCCGTGAAACCCGATTCGGACAGAAAGATCAGGCTGGATAAATTCGTGTATTCCCTCTCTATCGATCCCGTATTCTTCAACAGGAGCTACCTGCTCGTTCCCGACGGCAACGATGAAGCGTATTCCCTCCTGCTCTCTTCGTTCCGTAGCATGGGACGGGCGGGCGTGGGAATGATAACGCTCCGGACGAAGGAATACCCCGCGGTGGTACGGGAGTATCACGAGGCTCTAATCCTTACCACATTACACTACGCGGACGAGATCGTGAACCCGCCCGATCTCGAAGAGATCCAGAAGCTGTCCGAACCTCCGGAAAAAGAGCTCGGCATAGCGGGGAAGATCATCGGCGACCTCACCGGTGAGTTCGATATTGCGGATTTCCAGGACACCTACCGCGATCGGTTGAAGGACCTGATCCAGAAGAAGATGGAGGGAAAAACGGTGACTGTCGAGAAACCTGCCGCAGAAGAGGCAAGAGAACTGATGGATGCCCTGCAGGAGACGCTCGCCAGGCTTCAACACCAATGAGCGAACGTTACGTCCCGATGCTCGCCCGCGATGCGGATGCACCCTTCAGTTCTCCGGACTGGCTCTTTGAGATAAAGTGGGACGGTATCCGGGCGATCTGTTTCATCGGCCCTCACGGAGAGTTCGGCCTTTCCAGCAGGAACGGACGTGACCTCTCGGGGGTGTTCCCCGAAATCGGGGAGATCACCGGACTTGCCCCGGAATCGAGCGTGCTGGACGGTGAGGTGGTGGCAATGAGGGAAGGCAGGCCCGATTTCCAGTCCCTCCTGCAACGGGCCCAGAAGACCTCCCCTGAAGATATCGCGGCGCTCTCACGGGTATTGCCGGTAACCTACATCGTATTCGACCTCCTGGAGTGCCGCGGGAAATCCCTTATCGCGCTCCCCCTTACAAGGCGAAAGGAGCTGCTTGCCCGCGAGGTGCGGGAAGGGCCGCACGTGGTCCTGTCCCGTCCCGTCGACACGAAGGGGAAGGAGTACTTCGAGGTGGTGAGCGGGGAAGGAATCGAAGGGATCATCGCCAAGAAGAAGACGAGTGTCTACGAACCCGGAATCAGGAGCGACAACTGGCTGAAGATAAAAAATATCCTCACCTGCGACTGTGTGGTCCTTGGCTACACCCCGGGGCAGGGAGAGCGCAGATCGACGTTCGGTGCACTAATACTGGGCCTCTACGATCACGGTTCTCCTGTCTACATAGGGAAGGTGGGAACAGGGTTTTCCATTGAGGAACGCGAAGAGATCCTCCAGGAGCTCAACGATTACGGTCCGGGTTCCCCGCTCCCCGGCGCTGGACCGGGGGTTTGGTGGGTAGGGGCGGGTATGGTCTGCGAGGTCGCCTACACGGCGGTTACCAGGGGAGGAATGCTCCGGGCTCCCCGTTTTATACGGCGGCGGCCGGATAAAAGGCCGGAAGAATGCGGGCTAGATCAACTGGAAAAGAGGAATGCACAGATGGAACTCGATGACTATCGGAAAAAGAGGAATTTCGACGAGACTCCCGAACCCGGGGGGGAGATCGGAAAGACGAAGGCCGGACACCCGCGTTTTGTCGTGCAGGAGCACTATGCGTCCACCCACCACTTCGACCTGCGGCTCGAGCGGGACGGGGTGCTCAAATCCTGGGCGGTCCCCAAGGGGATCCCTGAAAAAACAGGTATCAGGAACCTTGCCATACGTACGGAGGACCACCCGCTCGAGTACGCGGACTTCGAGGGGACCATTCCCCGGGGACAGTACGGCGCTGGCGAGGTCGGGATATGGGACCGGGGCTTCTACGAGCCGCTCGAATGGAACGAGGACAAGATCGAGGTGGTGATGAAAGGAGAACGGATCAGCGGCCTCTTCGTGCTTGTCAGGTTCAGGAAGGCGGGTGAGAACGACTGGCTGCTGCTGAAAGGAAAGGATTGAACCGGGGGCGTTGCGCTGCCCCCGATAAGAAAGGCATTACTTGCTGCTCTTCACCGTCTTCGAACCCCGGAGCAGCGCGATCTTTCCTGTCCGGATGAACTCCTTCACCCCGTACTGCCGGAGCAGGGTCTCCAGTGCGTCTATCTTCTCGGTATCACCCGCGACCGAGAGCACAACGGTTTTTGTTCCCACGTCGATGATCTGGGCCCGGAAGATAGTGGCGATCTGCATAACTTCAGCACGTCCCGAACCAGGCTCCGCATGTACCTTGATGAGCGCGAGTTCGCGCTCCACCCGGTCCATATCGGAGATGTCCGAGACTTTGATCACCTCGATCAGCTTGTTCAGCTGTTTCATCACCTGTTCGATCTGGGCATCGTCCCCGATGCACACGATGGTGATCCGGCTCATCCCCGGCTCTTCGCAGGTGCCCACTGCAAGGCTCTCGATATTGAAACCCCGCCGGCTGAACAGCCCGGTAACCCGGGACAAAACCCCGGCTTTGTTTTCCACCAGCACGCTCAGGGTATGGGGTTTCATTCCTGGCACCCCCCGATCATCTCGTTGATCGCCGCCCCTGCGGGCACCATGGGAAACACGTTCTCTTCCCGCTCGATCCTGAAATCCAGCACGAAGGGACCTTCGGTCTCGATCGCGGTCTTTAAGGCTTCCCTGACCTGGTCGGGGGAGTCGACCCGCATTCCGTCAACCCCGTAGGCGTTTGCGATCTTGACGAAGTCAACCGGGGGGAGCTCGGTAAAGGAGTAACGGCGGTTGTGGAAAAGCTCCTGCCATTGCCGGACCATCCCGAGGAACATGTTGTTGAGGACCGCGACTTTGACCGGGATACGGTTGTGGGAGACGGTACCGAGTTCCTGGATGTTCATCTGGAAACTCCCGTCGCCGGCGATGTCGAAGACCGGCTGATCGGGCCTCGCAAAATGCGCCCCCATTGCGGCCGGGAACCCGTAACCCATGGTCCCGAGGCCGCCCGAGGTGATCCAGGTGCGGGGCTTCTTAAAGCAGAAGTACTGGGCGGTCCACATCTGGTTCTGGCCCACTTCGCTCACCACGATACCTTCACCCGCAAGGAGGTCGGAGAGCTCCCGTATGATCATCTGGGGCCGAAGGTGCCCGTCCTCGCGGAACCGCATGGGATACTTCTGCTTCCAGGAGTTAATCCTGGAGATCCAATTCTGGTATCCCGCCTTCTTCTGGATCCTGGCACACATATCCGCGAGCACGCCCTTGGCGTCCCCGACGATGGGCACGTCGACCTTTTTGTTCTTGCCGATCTCCGCAGGATCAATGTCGACGTGGATGACCTGTGCACGGGATGCGAATGTCTCGATCTTTCCCGTCACCCGGTCGTCGAACCTGACCCCGACACTGAATAACAGGTCGCACTCGGTGACCGCATAATTGGCGTACTGGGTGCCGTGCATCCCGAGCATCCCCAGGTTCAGGGGATGGTCGCAGGGTATCGCACCGAGCCCCATCAGGGTCGTTGTCACCGGGATCTGGAGCATCTCCGCGAACTGGACCAGCTCCCGGGAGGCATCCGAACTAATTACTCCGCCTCCCGCATAGATGAGGGGTCGTTCCGCGAGTGCAATAAGTTCCAGGGCTTTCTCGATCTGCCGGGCGTGTCCCCTGTAGGTCGGTTGGTACCCCCGAAGCACCAGTTCGTCGTTCTCAGGGAACTCGTACTCGATCTCCTTGGTACTCACGTCCTTCGGGAGGTCGATCAGGACCGGCCCCTTCCTGCCGGTATTGGAGATATAGAATGCCTCCTTCACCACATGGCCGAGATCCTCGGTCCTTTTTACAAGGTAATTATGTTTGGTGACCGGCAGGGTGATGCCGGTGATATCGGACTCCTGGAAGGCGTCGTTCCCGAGCAGGCTGGTAGGGACCTGTCCGGTAAGAGCCACCACGGGGATTGAATCCATGTACGCGGTGGCGATACCGGTTACCAGGTTGCAGGCGCCGGGTCCCGAAGTAGCCAGGCATACGCCTACCTTTCCGCTCGCCCTTGCATATCCGTCGGCAGCGTGTGCCGCTGCCTGTTCATGCCGAACCAGGATGTGGTTCAGCGGCGAATCGAAAAGCTCGTCGTAGATGGGAAGCACCACCCCTCCGGGATACCCGAAGAGTGTCTCGACTCCCTCACGCTGCAGGCTTTCAATCAGGATTTTAGCTCCGGTTTTCATCCTCTTCCCTCAACAATCTGTTCATTCCGGCGATCACTGCTTCAACACTGGCCATTATGATGTCCGTGCGTGCGCCTCTGGAGGTAATTATCTTGCCGTCTTTACTTAATCTTACTGTAACGTCCACCATTGCATCGGTTCCGCCACGGATTGCGTCCACGTGGTACTCCTCGAGCCTGATGTCCGCGACTGCGGCCACCGACTTCCGCAATGCCTCCATGGCCGCGTCGACGGGGCCCGTACCGGTGGCGGCCCCGGTGATCTCCTCACCCTTGACCACCATGGTGACCGAGGCCGTGGGAATCACGTTGCTCCCGCTTACCACCGTGAACTGGCGGACCTTCAGGAGGGGTTTGCATTCTATCGCCATGACCGCCTCCGCGATAGCCATGAGGTCGGCGTCGGTGACCCGCTTCCCCTGGTCGCCGAGAGTCTTGATCCGCTTGAGGATCTCTTTTAACTGTCCTTCTTCGGGACGATACTTCATCTCGTGCAGGGCTGCTTCCACGGCGGCCGAACCGCTGTGTTTTCCGAGCAGGATCCTGCGTTTCCTTCCGATAAGCTCCGGGCGGACCGGTTCGTAGGTACTCGGTTCCCGTAATACCCCGTGTGCATGGATCCCGCTCTCGTGGGTAAAGGCCATCTCACCCACCACCGCCTTGTTGGTGGGTAACGGTACCCCCGTAAGGCGTGAGACCAGTGTGGAGAGGGGATAGAGTTCCTCGGTCCGGATCCCGGTCGGGTAGCGGTACAGCACCTCGAGGGCCATCACCAGTTCTTCAAGAGGCGTGTTCCCGGCACGCTCGCCGAGGCCGTTGACCGTGACGTGCGCCGCACTTGCCCCTGCCTTCAACGCCGCAAGGGTGTTTGCCATGGCAACCCCGAGGTCGTCGTGGCAATGAATGCTCAGGGGGGCGAGGCACAGGGAGGGAATGATCTCAGCCGCCCTCTCCGGGGTCATCAGGCCCACGGTATCACAGAAACAGAGCCTTTGTGCTCCCCGTTCGATACCCCCCCGGTAGATCTCGCGGATAAAAGCCGGGTCCGCACGCGACGCGTCCTCCCCGGAGAGCTCCACGATAAGCCCGCGGTCCCGGGCATAACTCACCGCGGAGAACGCCATCTCGCAGATCTGGGCCCTTGTCTTCCGCATCTTCTTCTGGATATGCAGGTCGCTCACCGGGATGACCAGATGAACGGAATCTGCGCCGTAATCCGCGGCAAAGTCGATGTCCTGGTTCACCGCACGTACGTACGTGCAGATCTCGGCGTTCAGGCCTGCATCGGATATGAGACGCAATGCATCCCGCTCTCCCTCGGATGCCGCAGCAGATCCCACCTCGATGACATGGACCCCGACTTCAGCCAGCTTGGCTGCGATCTCGAGCTTTTCTGCAGGATTTAACGATACTCCGGGAGTTTGTTCACCGTCCCGTAAGGTGGTGTCAAAAAAGCGCAGCTTTTCAGAGAATAAAACGATCTGTCATGGAAATTCCACCACGTCATTCAGTTTGGAAGGGAGAATATAAATAATCTCGTGTGTTTTACAATTTTTTGAGGACATCGGCAGATATTTTTACCAGTATCACGGCGCATGTGTGAAAACCGTGGCAAAAGTTAATTAATTTTTATCAGTAATGGTTCAGCGTTGAGGACAGTATATGGAAGCGGAATCTGAGAATGTCATCCAGAATAAAAAACCACAAAAGAACCCGGTTGTAGCCCTGATCCTTTCATTGATCCTCTCGGGCCTGGGGCAGTTCTATAACGGGCAATACCTGAAAGGGATTCTCCTGCTTTTTGCCGAGCTGGTCGGATTCGCGCTCTTTATCGTTCCGGGAATAATCGTCTGGATTTTCGGGATGTACGATGCGTACACCTCTGCCAAGAAGATCAATGAGGAAATGGAAAAAAACCTGGATTCACAGGTTATGTGAATACAGGAAAATTTACATTCCAGGAACTCCTTTTTCGGGATCACGGGAGATCCCCATTCAGAGTGGCAGTTGATTCTTCCCGGAATCAAATAAAAAAGGATTGATAAGTGTTACAATTCCGGTCACTCTTTTGATTTTGTCTCAGGTCCCGCTGCATCGTATATCTGTGTAACATAGCGCGATTCGAAGATCAGGAGGAGCGGGAACAGGAACAGCCAGATAAGCCAGCCGATAAACGGAATGGCGGCGAGAGCGCCCAGGATCAGTCCGAGGATGAGCGAAATGATCCAGAGCACGATGAGTGCGACAATGTAATTCCCCCACCCGATCCGGCGGATTGTTGCCAGAATCGCACCAAAATTGAACGCTTCTCCGAACCGGTCTTCTCTCGCCATCCTGACAAGCCCAATGGTGGAGAAGAGGGTGACCAGGATCCCCACGACGATCGCGATTATGATCCCGACGATAACCCCCGCGATGGCACCGGCGATCAGGGCCGGGTTCATGGGCGTGTATCCCATGGTCGAGGAGAACGGCATAAAGGCCAGGATTGCGATCCCGATGAAAAGGAAGATAACAATCAGGACCGGTATGGCATATATAAGGGCAGCTACTAAGAATTTCAGCCCGTCAATGAATTTTTTGCCCCAGTGTTCCATCTCCGGCGCGGGTGTCGCACCCCGATAAATCTCCATGATATACCCCAGTATCAGGGGGAAAATTATCGTGGAAATTACCAGCAGAACCCATCGGGTCCATTTTCCCCATACTGCGTCTTTCGCATACTCCATCGAACTCCCGATCATCGAACCGTATTCCATACTATTCACCTTCCCGGGAGAATTCAGTGTAGGAAAATAAAAAATGTGAGGTCTGATCTTTCCCGTCAGTGACGGAAATAGCGGATTCCGGTGAAGATCATTGCCATATTAAGCCTGTTAGCCGCGGCAATGACTTCCTGGTCCCGGATCGATCCGCCCGGCTGCACAAGGGCTGTTGCCCCGGCAGCGGCGGCAATTTCGAGCGTATCCGGGAACGGGAGAAATGCGTCCGAGGCCACCGCAGAGCCTTTAAGGGGATAGAGCGCCTTGTCAATGGCAATTTTCGCCGCGTCCACCCGGCTCATCTGCCCGGCGCCGATCCCGAGGACTTTCTTCGCGTTGGCGAATATGATGGTGTTGCTCCGCGTGTGCTTGCAGACCTTCCAGGCGAGACGGAGCGCTTTCATCTCCTCCTCGGTCGCATCCCTGTCGGTGATGACCTTCCAGTGCTCCTGGTACGGGGGAGTGTGCTGGACCAGCGCCCCGCCGTCGATGGTCCTGATCTCGTTTCCGCCGACCGGTGGTGGGAGCGCGAGCACTCGCATGTTTTCCTTCCGGGACATTATCCGGAGTGCTTCGGGGGTGAACGATTCGGCGCAGATCACCTCGACGAACGTCCCGCAGATCTCTTCGGCGAGTTTCGCGCCGACCTCCCTGTTCAACGCGACCACCGACCCGTACGCCGAGACAGGGTCCACCTCCCTGGCGTCTACATACGCGTCGTAGATGAACTCCCCGGTGGAGACGCCGCAGGGGTTGTTATGTTTCACGATTACCGCCGCGGGCTGATCGAACTCCCTCAGGAGTCCGCAGGCGGCGTGGAGGTCGAGATAATTGTTGTACGACATCTCCTTTCCCTGGAGGGGGGTCTGGAGGGCCACCCCGCCTGAGCCGTAGACCGCAGCCTGCTGGTGGGGGTTCTCTCCGTAGCGGAGTCTCCTCCCGTGGGTGAGCTGCACCGTGTAGACCGCCGGGAACATATCGTCGAGGCCATAGAGGTAATTGCTGATAGCCGCGTCGTACGCGGCGGTCCTGGCGAACGCCTTCCTTGCGAGGGCGAGTTTCTGTTCGGGAAGGAACCCTCCGGAATCGAGCGCCTCCCCTACCATGCCGTAATCGTTCGGGTCGACCAGCACCGCCACGTCCCGGAAATTCTTTGCTCCGGCGCGGATCATGGCCGGTCCACCGATATCGATGTACTCGACCAGTTCATCCAGCCCTTTTCCGCTCTTCGCCATCTCCTCGAAGGGGTAGAGGTTCACCACCAGAAGGTCGATGGGGCGGATGCCGTGTTGTTCCATGACCGAGTCGTCGATTCCCCGCCGGCCGAGGAGTCCTCCATGGACGCGGGGGTGGAGGGTCTTCACCCTCCCGTCCATCATCTCCGGAAACCCGGTATATTCGGATACCTCAGTGTAGGGAATCCCTGCGGTCTGGAGGGCTCTTCCTGTGCCGCCCGAACTGAGGATCCCCACCCCGCGGGATGCCAGGGAGCCGGCGAGTTCGATAATTCCTGTCTTGTCCCAGACAGAAAGCAGTGCCCACTTCATGAGGTGTAATGGGCAGCGGGAGATAATGAGCCTGACCCTGTCCCGTGTGATTGATGGTCCCCATGGTGAATTCTTATCCGCTCACCTGCGCAAGGTAGTATGGAAATGAGAGAGCCGCCGGTAAAGAAGCTGTTGTACTGGTGCAGGGAATGCAACGTCCCGCTGATCGGGAGGACCTGCGGGTGCGGAGCGGAGGGGATCCCGCTCGAGCTCCTCCAGCCGTACGACGTACGGCCTGCGCTTTCCGCGGACATGGAGATCATCCGCTCCCTGATCGCGAAAAGGTTCGGGGTCGCCAGAATCCCGAGGATCATCCTGCTGAACAAGACCGGCGGGACCGACAGGAAAGACCTGGTAATCGCCAACGGGACCCGTCTCGGCTGGCTCTCATTCGATCCCTTCGGCAGGACCTACTCCTTTGACCTCGCATTCGAGGGACTTCCGGCGATCCTCCCCTGGATAACGAAAGGAATCGTGGATATCGGTGAACCGGGAACGCATCCCGGTAAGCGAATCGGGGGGAAGAAAGTCGCCGTAGGAACGTCGCTTGCAGACGGCAGTGTGGTCGTCAGATCCGGAAAACTCCACGGCGTGGGACAATTATCCGGAGGTTTCGTCCGGATCAAACAGATCGGCGTCATTCAGCCTCGCGAGGAGGCAGATCCCGGATGGGATCTCGTGGTCGAACGCAACCGGTATCACCTCCATAACCTCGAGCGGAACGCGGTACGGTTCATCAGGCAGCACATGCATGACCGGCCGGAGGCAAATGTCTCGTTCTCAGGAGGGAAGGACAGTACGGTGGCCCTCGAGCTCGCCCGGCGGGCCGGGATCACCACTGCATATTTCGTCAATACGGGTCTTGAATTTCCGGAAACCCTTGAGTTCGTGTCCCGTCATGACCTCCAGGTCCGGCTTTTCGGGGGTGATTTCTGGAAGGAAGTGCGGAAAGCGGGCCCCCCGAAGAAGGACAAGCGCTGGTGCTGCGAATGCCTCAAGCTCGAACCGGTCAAGGAATGGCGGAAAAAAACCGGTCCGTGCGTAACGGTCCAGGGTAACCGGTGGTACGAATCGTTTGCCCGGGCGAACCTCCCCCCGGTTGCGGTCAACCCGTTCAACCCGGCACAGGTGAACATCTCCCCGATACGGAACTGGCGTGCGCTCGAGGTATTTCTCTACATATGGTGGCGGGAACTCCCGGTAAATCCCCTGTATGAGATGGGGTTCGAGCGGGTAGGGTGCTGGATGTGTCCCGCGATGCTTGAGAGCGAATCGGAGCATGTGAAATCGATTCATCCCGAGCTGTACTCTCTTTGGATCGAGTTTCTGAAGGAGTACTACAAGGGAAAACATCATCCCGAGCAGTTCTTCTCCTGCGGGCTCTGGCGGTGGGACGTCCTCCCCCCCAAGATGCGTGAAGCGGCTCCCGCGGTGTCAAAAAAGAGATCATACCGCCGCAAATAGGTTATTTTCAGCCTTCATTTTGATAATAAACTCACATTTGGTTTGATTTCCCTTTTTCGAAATATCAGAAATTATTTATAGAACCACAATGCAATAGATACTGATCATCGTATGACGCAATCAGAAGAGGGGGCTCCAGTGAACCCTGAAACGAAAAAAGAATCGGTTTCCAGGGAAGAATCGCCGGAGAGCTCTCCCGCACCGGATGAGATGCAGAAGAGATACGATGACCTTAACGATCGATTTCTCCGGCTCGCCGCGGATTTTGAAAATTACCAGAGGCGGGTCTCCCGGGATCTCGACCAGCGTGTAAGGTTTGCCATCGAGGAATTCGCGATCGAACTCCTTGAAGTGGCGGATAATTTCGAACGTGCCTTATCTGCCGAGAACGGCGCCGTACGGGAAGGGCTGGAGCAGATCAGCAAGCTCTTCGACGCGGTGCTCGAGCGCCACGGCATTACCAGGATAGAGTCCAGGGGCAGGAAGTTCAATCCTGCCGAACATGAGGCGATCGCATACGTGCCCTCGGATCATGACGAGGGCGTGGTGATCGACCAGGTCTGCCAGGGCTACAGGATGCACGATAAGGTCATCAGATGTGCGAAGGTTGCAGTCTCGAAAGGAAAAGAGTGTGAGTGATATGGCAACGGAAAAAGTGCTCGGAATCGATCTGGGGACCACCTTCTCCTGCATGGCGATAATGGAGGCAGGAAAACCCACGGTGATCCCCAACGCGGAAGGACAGCGGACCACTCCCTCGGTGGTCGCCTTCACCAAGGACGGCGAGCGTCTCGTCGGGAGCCTGGCCAGGCGGCAGGCCATCACCAACCCCGGACGTACCATACAGTCCATCAAGAGGAAGATGGGTTCGGGCGAGAAGGTGAAGATCGACGAGAAACAGTATACCCCCCAGGAGATCTCGGCAATGATCCTCCAGAAGATGAAGATAGATGCCGAGGCGTATCTCGGGGAGAAGATCAAAAAGGCGGTCATCACCGTTCCCGCTTACTTCAACGACGCCCAGCGGCAGGCGACCAAGGACGCCGGGGAGATCGCGGGTCTCGAGGTATTGCGGATCATCAACGAACCCACCGCGAGCGCACTCGCGTACGGCATAGATAAGGAGCACGACGTCACGGTCCTGGTGTACGACCTCGGCGGCGGGACCTTCGACGTCTCCATCCTGACCCTCGGCGACGGCGTCTTCGAGGTAAAGGCTACCTCGGGCAACAATTTCCTGGGCGGAGACGATTTCGACAAGCGGGTGATGGACTACCTGGTCGAAGAATTCAGGAAAAAGGAAGGCATCGACCTCAAGACCGATCCCATCGCGATGCAGCGGTTAAGAGACGCGTCCGAGAACGCGAAGATCGAGCTCTCCCAGAAGAGCAAAACCAACATCAACCTCCCCTATATCACGACCGGTCCCACGGGACCCAAGTTCCTCGATATCGACCTCACCAGGGCGAAACTCGAACAGTTGATCGGTGACCTGGTGGAATCCACGGTAGGGCCCGTGAAACAGGCCCTCTCCGATTCAAAGCTTACCCCCGAGAAGATAGACCACGTACTGCTGGTCGGCGGGTCGACCCGGGTCCCTCTGGTCCAGGAGACCGTGAAGAAGATCATGGGCAAGGAGCCGGACAAAGGGATCAATCCGGACGAATGCGTGGCGCTCGGGGCAGCAATCCAGGGCGCAGTGCTCACCGGCGAGACGAAGGATATTGTGCTCCTCGATGTAACCCCGCTCACCCTGGGGATCGAGACCCTGGGCGGTATCGCGACAAAGCTTATCGAGAGAAACACCACCATTCCCACGAGGAAGAGTCAGATCTTCAGCACTGCAGCCGACGGCCAGACCAGTGTGGAGATCCATGTGGTACAGGGCGAGCGGGCACTTGCCAAAGATAATTTCACCCTGGGCAAGTTCCAGCTTACCGGGATACCCCCGGCTCCACGGGGCATTCCCCAGATCGAGGTGACCTTCGATATCGATGCCAACGGTATCCTGCACGTATCTGCAAAAGACCTGGGAACCGGGAACCAGCAGGCAATCACCATCAAGGGCGACCGGAAACTCTCCGAAGACGAGATCAAGAGGATGGTTGAGAACTCGAAACAGTTCGAGCAGGAAGACGCGAAGAAGAAAGAAGAGATAGAACTGCGCAACATGGCCGACACCGCGGTCTTCTCCGCAGAAAAGATGCTCAAGGAGAGCGGGGACAAGATCGAGCCCGCCGACCGGGAGAAGATAGAGAGCGGGGTTGCGGAGGTCAAAAAAGCGCTCGAGTCCGATAACAGCGACGAGATAAAAAAGCAGATGGAAGCGCTGACCGAGGCGATCTATGCCGTCACCACCAAAATCTACCAGAAAGTCCAGGCCGAACAGCAGGCGCAGCAGGCCCAGGCGACGGGCGGGGCGGGCGGCCCCGGGGGCGATACCGGGAACCAGGACAATGTGGTGGACGCCGACTTCAAGGTAAAAGATGAGTGAACTCCATGCCATCGGGAGACTACTACGAGACCCTCGGAGTTCCGCGGAACGCTGACGAGAAAGAGATAAAAAAGGCGTACCGCAACCTGGCGAGGAAGTATCACCCCGATGTGTGCAAGGAACCGGGTGCGGAAGAAAAGTTCAAGCAGATCAACGAGGCCTACCAGGTGCTCTCAGATTCGCAGAAACGGGCCCAGTACGACCATATGGGCCACGACACCTATACCAACGCCTCGAGGGGGTCTTACACCGGGGGCGGCGGCTTCGGAGGAGGAGGCTTCTCCGCAGATTTCAGCGGCTTCGGGGATATCTTCGACTTCTTCGGCGGGGGTTTCGGAGGGCGCCAGCAGAGCGGCCCGCAACCGGGCCATGACCTGCTCATGAAGATCCAGATCAACCTGGACGATGCGGTCTTCGGGACGGACCGTGAGATCGAGGTCACCCATTCCGAGGCGTGTCCTGCCTGCAACGGGACCGGGAGCGAGACCAAGAAGCTGATCACGTGTACCCGGTGCGGGGGGACCGGACAGATGCGCCAGATGAGCCAGACCATCTTCGGCCAGTTCGTGAGGATGAGCACCTGTACCGAGTGCCACGGGCGGGGCAGGGTCCCGGAGAAGAGGTGCCCCGAGTGCAAGGGAACCGGCCATACCCAGGTGAAGCGAAAGGTCTCGGTCCATGTCCCGGCCGGTATCGAGAGCGGGATGAGGCTCCGTATGGAAGGTTACGGTGAAGCCGGGGATTACGGGGCACCGAACGGGGACCTCTTCATCGAGGTCTATGTGAGGCCGCACGACAGGTTCACCCGTCACGGGGACAACCTGGAGACCATCGTCGCGGTCTCCCCTGCGCAGGCGGTGCTCGGATCGGTAACCGAGGTCGAGACCATCGATAAACGCCAGGTGGAGCTGAATATCCCGGCAGGGATCCAGCACAACACGGCCCTCAAGATCCCGGGTGAAGGGGTCAGGAGGCGGGCCAAACCGGGTGACCTGCTGGTGAGGGTGAAGATCGTTACCCCGAAGAACGTTTCGGGGGAACAGAAGGAACTCTATGAACGGATCATGGAGTTGGAAGGGAACCGTCCCCTGGAGCATAAAAAGGGATTTTTCAGCGGGCTGAAAGGGAAGAAGTAGGTCTCCCGTAGATCATCCCGCTTCCTTCATTTTCCTGAGCGAGGCCTCGATGAAACGGGGGATATCCCCGGGGTTACGGGAGAAGAGGAGGTTGCCGTCCTCAACTACCGCCTGGTCCACGTAATCAGCCCCTGCATTTTTTATGTCCTGGACAATTGAGACCCATCCGGTAACTCTCCTACCCCCGAGGACCTGCGCAGTAATCAGGAGTTGGGCCGCGTGGCATATCCCCATAACAGGTTTCCCCGATTCGACAAAGTCCTTCACGAATTTCACAGGCCCGGGATGGGCGCGAAGCCCGTCGGGAGAGTACCCCCCGGGGATGAACAGGGCGTCGAACTCGGCGACGTGTACGTCATCCGCCGAGCGGTCGATGAGCACCTTTTCCCTGTTGTGTTTTCCCCGGACGACAGCCCCCGGTTTGAGACCCACGTGGATCAGGGTATGCCCGGCCTTTTTAAAGCCTTCCGCGGGTTCTGCATACTCAACGTCTTCGAACATATCGGCGATCAGCACCGCGATCTTACTCATCCTGGTACCTCCTTTTCTCTACGGCACCCCCTATATCCCGTCCATGAATAAATCCTTCGTCACTGATGCTGCACGAAACACAGATATTTGAATATTTGACCCCAATTGAGATGGAATGAAGCTGATCTTCGAGCTCTCCGGGGAACACCCCGAACTTCCGGCGGCCGAGGTGGCCTCCTGCGCCCGTATCCTCGAGCGGAGGCCCCAGGTGGTGGTAGGGGATTGTGCCGACACGGACAGGGCGAGAAGGCTGGCGTTGACCCACGTGGTGATCGAATATCTCGGGCAATGCCCCGCAAACAGGAAGGCGTTCCGGAAAATGCTCGGGGAACTGGATATCGCAACATCCCGCTCGTTTTCAGGGAGGGTCAAGAAGATAGAGGGAAGCCTGATGGAAGATTCCCGCCAGGAACTGGAACGTGAGATAGGTTCCCAGATACACGGGAAGGTTTCTCTCGATCACCCGGAGGAAGAATACCGGGCGGTCCTCTCGGGCGACACCTGCTACTTCGGTCGTGTGCTCTTCGCCATCGACCGTGGTTCGTTCTCTAGGAGGCGCCCCGGAGATCGTCCTTTCTTCCATCCCGGGGTTATGATGCCCCTGACGGCACGGGCCCTGGTGAATATTTCCGGGGTCCTGCCCGGCGAACTGATGCTCGACCCTTTCAGCGGAACCGGGGGGATCGTCCTGGAAGGAGTGATGATCGGGGCATCGTCAGTGGGAAGCGATATCGATCCCCTGATGGTGAAGGGGAGCAGGATGAACGTTCCTTCGGCGGAACTGGTTATCGCTGATTCCACAGACCTGCCGTTTCGGGACGGTACATTCGATGCGATCGTTACAGACCTGCCGTACGGGCAGTCGGTCTGCATCGCAGCCTCGAGCATTGAGTCCCTCTATAATGATTCGCTCACCGAGATGAGGAGAGTGCTAAAACCAGGAAAGAGGGTGGTGTTGGTGACTCACCGGGACATTCGCGACCTTGCCATGGGAAAATTCAGGATCGTGGACTCATACGGACAGCGCGTCCATAAGAGCCTGACGAGAAGGATCCTTGTCCTCGAAAAGAACTGAGCGCCCGTTTTTCCGGTCTTCCCGGGCATAAATTTATAATTTCGAATACATCAATACCCCTGACCGTCGAATGAGGCATATGTCCTCGCCGGGGTGAATCATATGAAGACCTGTTTTTTGACCGACCGTGGCATCCGTCCCAGGAACGAGGATGCGTGCGGGGTATGGAAGTTTCCTCAGGGCCTCACCCTCATCGCGGTCGCAGACGGTCTTGGAGGTCATCCCGCGGGTGATATCGCGAGTGCATTGGCGTTGGAGGAGCTTCATCGTGCAGTCGGGCGGGGTCTCGCGGACTCCCCGGACCCGGATCACGGTGTTTTACGGATTATAATGAAGAAGGGGTTCTCTTCCGCCGACAATGAAGTGTTTTCCCGCGGCATCGCGACACCCGCATGGCAGGGCATGGGGACCACCCTGGTGGCCGCCCTTATCCGCGAGGAAGGGCACGGGATACTTGGAAACCTGGGTGACAGCAGGGCATATTCCATCGGACCTGAAGGAGCGGTCCGGCTCTCCGTCGATCATTCGAGGGTCATGGAGATGGTCTCACGGGGCATTCTCACGCTCGAGGAGGCGAACCGTCATCCGATGAAAAATATCGTCACCCGTATCGCGGGGCGTCCGGGGGATTCCCCTGATCTCTACGACCTCCGGATGAACGATGAAGATCTTTTAATGCTCTGCTCCGACGGCTTGATCGACGGGCTCTCCGACGCTGAGATAGCGCAAATTTCAGGAACTGTCCCGTTCTCCCATCTCTGCGAGGCACTCGTCCATGATGCGCTGCGGACAAGCAGGGACAACGTGACCGTTGCGGCGGCAAAACGGGAAACGCATTAAAAGGGAAAAACGGTAACGAAAAACTGGCTTTTTCTACATTCTTACTGTTTGATGTTCCCGGGGCTCCACCCCCGCGTCTCCGGCAGCCCCCGTCGCGATATCCCGGGAAAAAGGTTAAATCCGCTCCGGAGCGCCGGAATGATTCAATAGAGAACGGGCAGTGTACTCCCGCTATCAATCGTACTGGATCGTGAGCATACGACAGTCACAGCCTATCCTTTTGGGACGCCCGCGGCGGGGCGCAGCCCAGGGAGCGTCATATCATGCGAATTATCTTTCCTGGCTCTATGCGGGCAAAACAAAAAAATGTTTATCGTTGGCCCGTCTCGAATTACGGGGCGGGAAAAATTCGACGAAAAAAAAAATTATTTTTTTGAGCCTGGAGCAGCGGTGACCACCCGGACGGCATCCACCATATCCGTGAGCATCTCGATCGGGAACCCCATCACCATCTCGTCATCCTCGATTCCCGAGAATTTTCTGGAACCGTCGCACCCCAGGCTGTAATTCGGTTTCCCGGTCAGGTAGGTCTGGGCGGTGGTATCGGAGCAGACGGACTGGATACCCGAAAATTCCGAGACTATCCTTCCACCGTATTTGAACAGGCTTGCCTGTGCGAGTTTGAGCATGGTCCGGGGGGGGGCGACGATTAGTACGATGTGAGGCGAGAAACTGGTTTTTTCAAGGGGGGCGTAGAGTGTTGCGAATGTTGCACCCGATTCAACGTGGGGAATTTTGTCGATGGTCCTTTTACATGCCGCAGTGCTCTCGTATTTGCCCAGTTTGAAGTAAAAATGTCCGGTTTTCAGGGTCTCGGTGATCTCCCGGAGGCCGAGCGCCCAGGCACCGCCCATGCATTCGTGGTTGTCCACGGTTGCATAGAATGCCCTGCCTTCTTTCCGGGCGATACTCACCATCTGGCAGTGCCTCACTGTTCCCTCGAATTTTTCCATGCCCTCGGGGATATCGGCCCTGCTTGTGGCGAGCTTTATCGCGACCGGAGAAGTCTTCAATCCTAGTGCCGTTTTCAGCGCGGCGGATGCCTCCGCATAATTAAAATCGGTCCGGATAGTCTGATCCATCACTTGTCACCACTGCACGGTATACCCGGCAGGAGTGATAATAACTCTCATATGCGCATAAGACCCCAGGCTCAAAGTCGCCTGAGCTTCCGGTCCACCTTTTCAAAGAAGTTCTTCCCGGTCGTGACGAATAATGCCGGGTTCACGGATTTCGTGACGGATATGGATGCATTCTCGCCCACAACGATGGTGGACTGACCGTCGATCACAAGGTTGGCGGGTTTCGCACTCTCCAACCGGATCTCGAGGGAACGGCCGCTGCTGATAAGGTGGGGACGGGAGGAAAGAAGGTAGGGTGCCAGGGGCACGAGCAGGATTCCTTCGATACGGGGGTCGACAATCGGCCCCCCGGCACTCATCGCATATGCCGTCGAGCCCGTAGGGGTGCTGATCAGAAGGCCGTCCGCGCGGAACCTTTCTGCGGGGTTTCCATCTACCATTACGAGAAACCGAAGCATCTTGGCCGGACGACTGGTGACGATGAGGGCCTCGTTCAGTGCTTCTCCGAGTTCCTTCCCGTCCATGGAGAGCGAGATACGCATCCTCTTTTCCACAGGAAAATCCGGTTGCAATGAGAGCAAAAAAGGACTCGCCTCTTCGGGTTCAAGGTCTGCCAGGAAGCCTACCTCGCCCCAGTTTATCCCTATGACGGGGATCTGCCGGCGCAGGCTCTGGACCGCGAGAAGAATGGTACCGTCTCCTCCTACCGTGGCGATAATATCGGCATCGGCATCCGGAAATGCCATTCCGGAGGGGAGACCTGCTGTTCTGGCGGTGTTCTGCTCATACTGAACCTCGTGGCCTGCTCCGGAGAGGAGATCGCCGAGTTCCAGGGTATATCTGAGTGCGTCCGTAGTGTCTATCCGTGAGACAAGCAGAAATCGCATGGGTGTTACCTCAGGTACTCGATTACTTTGCCGTGCAGGGTGCCGTTGGTCGCCACCATGCATTTTCCAATGGTCACCTCGTCGGGGAAGAACAGGGGCGACCCCTCGAGATCGCTGACAACCCCTCCCGCTTCCGTACATACCAGCATACCTCCCGCGGCGTCGGTTACCCGGAGGGTTCCGCGAAGATCGATGAACCCGTCTATCCTTCCGCATCCAAGGTAGCATAACTCGAGTGCGGACGCTCCCAGGAGACGCCACCTCCGTATCTTCTGGCCAAGTGGTGTCATCCTCCGGGGATCAAACTTCCTCCCGTAGATGCTCATGGCACTGCGGTCCAGGTGGGAGGTCGCGGAGACCCTGATCGGGGACCCGTCCATAAAAGACCCCTTTCCCCTTACCGCTGTGAAAGTCTCCCCGATTGCAAGGTTTTTCACGAATGCTTTCTCGACCCTGCCGTGTTCGGCATATGCAAGGGAAAGCGCATAGAAGGGAATCCCCGCAACTGCGTTGAACGTCCCGTCCACCGGGTCGAGGAAGATGGTCCCGGCATCCCCCTTCATGGACACGATCCCTGCTTCTTCGCTAATCAGGGTCCTGCACAGGGGATGATCTTCCAGGTAGGATACAATGCAGTCTTCCGCAACCAGGTCGATCTTCTTGGTCGGCGTGCCGTCAGCACCCATCCCCACGACTTCCCCGCCTGCAGGCCTCCCGGCAAGATCCTCTATCGCATCCTGCACCAATGCCGCCATTTCTTCACACGAGGAGAGGAATTCCATGGTATCAAACCGGTGCGTTCCTACGGTGTATTTATGTAATCTGGTTATGATAAATTACTACTGCGTTTGTGAGCGAGCGTGAATACAATGAAAGAACAAACAGAAATAGGCAAACTCAAGGAAGGCCGCTACATGGTCATTGAAGAAGAGCCCTGCAAGATACTGTCCATCTCGGTCTCGAAGCCCGGCAAGCATGGCGCGGCAAAGGCGCGTATAGATGCGGTGGGGATCTTTGACGGAGTCAAGCGCTCCATCGTCCAGCCAGTCTCGGCAAAGACCTACATCCCGGTGGTAGAAAGGAAAAGCGGGCAGGTGATCACGGTGGCAGGGACGACTGCGACGTTGATGGACATGAAAGAGTTCACCAATTTCGAGATCGAGATTCCCGCAGACAAGACTGCTGCCGTAGAGGTCGGAAAAGAGATTCCCTACATCGAATCGATGGGCAAGAGGAAACTGGACCTCGAATAACCGTTAAAGAACCCGCGGCGAAGGGGACGGGATATCAAGCCGTCCCCGGGATACAGAATACAAATTCTTTTTTTCCCGGTCTGATCTCCCCAGGTGGGATACAGGCTAGTAATTTCCAAGGTATCGTTCGGGTACCAGGATTTCTATGTGATATGACCGGATCATATGCGGCTTAATGACGAAGTAATAGGACCCCCTCGAGGTCCCTTCATAGAACTTCTCGACCCAGGGACGCGGATCGTAATCATCCCCCCTCCCCCAGAGATCAGGGTCGAGCCCTCCCGCGGGTTCGATGGTCCGGATGACCCGATCGGGATCTGAAGCATCCCGGACCTCGATGGAAAAGGACGGGAACACCTGGGTTCCCATAGAGCTGGCAATCCCCCCTGCTTTGGACTCCGTAACCCCGACAAAACGGTCCCAGGGCTCAACTGTGTACTGGAGTTCCCAATACGGGAAGGGCATAGAGATATTCTCGGTCATTCCGCCGTAATTCCCGTCTATGGTAGCGTAGACAAGCATTTTTTCGGGCACAGGCGTGGGCTCTTCCGGCAGCCGGCTATGGGAGAGGGTGGGTTCGGGGGTGCTGCCGGGTCCCACAATCCCCAGGGTCTGCGACTGCCCGCTCCAGGTCGGCGAGGGGGTAGGGACGGGCGTAGCCGATGTGGTTGACGATGCATAGTAATCTTTCGCCCAGTCCGGGAGCGTGGGCGTAGGGCTCGGCGTAGGTTCGGTGCCCGGAATCGGGATGCTCAGGTCCGGTGGTTTCCCGGTGAGTGCGGGTTTGACGACCAGCGCCAGGACGATGACTATCGCAAGGGCTGCTATTACGATCGCCAGATCCCGCTTTTCCATAGTGCATAATTTTTCTGCTGGCAGTATATGAAGATGTGGAATAGCGCAGGAACCGGCGTGGAGGAGTTAATCGGGACATCAGGGGGCCTTTTTCTCTCCAAAGAACGGTAATTTCCGGACCCAGCTGCACCCGGAGAGCCTGCAGCTTATGAAAATTACGAGAAGAATGCCCCCCAGTATCAGGAATGTACCGGCCCCCTGAATGAGATTCCCGGGGAAAGGAGCCCCCGGGATCACATGCCACGCGGGATAATCCCGGTTGAGCACGAGACGAGCACCAATCGATCCCGCCAGCACGACAGGTATGACATACCTGCACGCCGGAATTATAATTCTTCTCAGGCCACGGTACGTCATCAGTTCCCCTTCGAGCACCTTCCGGTCCATGAACCATGAAAATGCTATCGAAGTGATCATCGCGGCGACCGGGATTCCCAGCGTCCCCACGGTTTCGTCCATAAAATCCAGGAACCGGATTCCGTTCAGGGAGAAACCGAGGGAACTGTAACTTGCGGCGGAAGGAAGGCCCACGATGACAAGCATGGTCACGAGCAACCCGGCGGCTCTGACCCGTGAAAGTCCGAAACTCCGGGTAAATGCGGCCACGCTCACCTCGAGCATGGAGATGGCGGAGGTGAGGGCTGCGAAGAACAGGAGCACAAAGAACCCGAAAGAAAGTATATTTCCGAAAGGGATGGACGCGAACGCTTTTGGAATTGTGGAAAACGCAAGTGTCGCTCCCATCCCTGGTTCGAGCCCGAAGGTGAACACCAGGGAGAAGATAGTGATTCCCGCCATAAGCGAGACGCAGAGATCGGCGAGGACGATGATGATCGATGAGCGGGCCACATCGACACTTCTAGAAAGATACGCCCCGTAGGTGATCAGAATCCCCTGGCCGACCGAGAGCGAGAAGAACGCCTGCCCGAACGCGGCACTCCAGAGGAGCGGGTTAGAGAGCACCGAGAAATCCGGAGAAAGAAAGTATGTCAATCCCTGTCCGAAGCCCGGCAGGCTCGCGGAGTATACCAGAAGCCCGGCCAGTATAATGAAGATGAAGGGGACAAGAAGGATGGATACGCGTTCGATCCCTTTCCTCACTCCTCCTGCCACCACGACACCTGCGATCACGGCACAGGCCAGGAAAAGATATACCGGGGTTGCTCCCGAGATGAAGTCGCCGAAATTTTCGCCGGTGTGGGCAACGGAAAGCATGACAAACCCCAGTGTCCACCCGGTAATGACCAGGTAGTAGGAGAGAACAAGAAATACGATTCCCACAACCAGCCAGCCGGCTATCTTGAACCGTTCATCGATCTTCCGGAAACAGGTTACCACATCGGCGAGGTAATAACGACCGACAGTGATCTCGAGGATCATCAGTGGTGCAGCAACGAGAAAACACGCGGCGATATACGGGATGAGATATGCCCCACCCCCGTTCTGGCCGACTACAGAAGAAAAACGCCAGATATTTCCTATACCTACCGCCGAACCGATGGCCGCGAGGATGAACCCGGTTCGTGACGACCAATGCTCCATTCAGGCAAACCCGGATTCGTTGAAACCGTCGCGTGTGGTTCTTATTTACCGTACACGACGAATCCTTCCCCGTACTGGACGACGTGTCCTTCGATTGCCTTCAGCAGTTCGGGTTTCGTCGCCCCGGGGGCCAGTCCCAGAGTGGTGTCCAGGCCGTAGACCTTGAAATCATAACGGTGGGTCTGACCCTGCGGTGGACAGGGCCCGCTGTACCCGATAAGCCCGTAGGAATTTTTCCCCTGGATCGCTTCCACGGGTGTCATGACCACGGGTTCCGGGGGGATCGCGGCGGGGACCTTTCCGTGGGGTTTCAGGTTCCAGATCACCCAGTGAGTAAAGCCTCCGGATGCGTCGGGATCACTCATCACTACTGCGATGGTGACCACCCGATTCGTATCGATACCCGACACCTCGAACGGAGGGGAGAGATCCTCCCCGTCGCAGGTGTGCAGTACCGGGAGATTCACTGCCTGGAATTTTATGGAGAGATTTTCCATATCATTTCACTCTGCACTTCGGTTCAAATTCAGTCGAAATGAATGTTTCCTTTTATTTTCAATTCCCGGATCCTCAAGAGAACCTGACAGGCATTACGGGACCGGCTCGTTTTTGGGGATGACTGTCACCGTATCTCCTCTCCCGGACAGTTCACCGGGTGTACAGCGCCATTGTTTCTCCGTACTGGAGGACATGGCCCTGCATGGCCTCGATCAGGGCATTCTTCGGGGAGCCCGGTTCCAGGTCCAGCATGCTGTCCAGCCCGTATACCTTGAACGCATAACGGTGAGTCGCCCCGTGCGGGGGACACGGGCCTGAGTACCCCATCTTTCCGAAGTCGTTCATTCCCTGCACTGCATTGATGGGGTGGGTCACCACCATCTCCTTCGGGATGCCCGCGGGGATCTCTTCCATGGGTTCGATATTCCAGATGATCCAGGGGGAAAACGAGCAGCATGACGGCTGAAAAGGATTTACAGCCATTATCGCGATCGATTGGGCGTCGAGTCCCGAAAGGCGGATCTCAGGAGAACGATCCCCTCCGTCGCAGGTGTGATCCGGAGGAAACTCGAGAAAAGGAAGCCGCACCACGAGTGGTTTCATACCCATCAGTACCGTGTCCCTGTTCTAAAATGCATCGGTCGTTCACCCGTGTCCCTCCGGCAGGGTTCCGGAACCCTAAAAACGGTTCAATTCCCTCATGTTGTAGATGAACCTGACGAACGAAGATCCGGGGCTGACCTGTTATACCGACGGAGCGTCCAGGGGGAACCCCGGCCCCTCCGCGTATGCCTACCTCGTCTGCGATCGGGACAGGATACTTGATGAAACGGGAAAATTCCTGGGAAAGGCAACGAACAACGAGGCGGAATACCAGGCGGTCATAGCGGCGCTCGACGCCGGGGCACGATTCTCTCACGGATCGGTTACGGTCTTTTCCGACAGCGAGCTCGTCATCCGGCAACTTAACGGTCGCTACGCGGTCAGGGCCGCTCATCTCCTCCCACTGTACCGGAGGGTCAAAGAGCGTGAAGGAATGTTCCAGAATGTGGAGTATCGTTCTGTCCCCAGGGAAAATCCCCTGATACGAAGGATGGACGCGCTCTGCAACCGGATCCTTGACGATGCGGTGAAACGCTGAAACCCGCGGTCACTCGGATCGACGGTACTACGTTTTATTGCAGCATCGGTATACTCTTTAAGTTTTTTGATCGAATATATATCGGTACTAACCGATAGGATGTGATTTTTTATGGCCGGTAACGCAAACGAAGAGGAATGCCCGGGTACGTGCGAGGGCTGCAAGTCCGCCGAATCCTGTCCGAGCGCAGGAAATCCCCAGGCAAAGTCGATGAGTCTTCCCCCGAAAGCAAAGATCGATGTGAAGCACGTGATCATGGTGCTCTCCGGAAAGGGAGGTGTAGGGAAGTCTACGGTCTCGGTAAACCTTGCTTATGCACTTTCGACCCATGGGTTCAAGGTCGGCCTCCTTGACCTCGATATTCACGGCCCCAACATTCCCAAGATGCTGGGAATCGAGAGCCACCGGTTGACCACAGTGGGTAACAAGATAGAGCCGGTGAGGGTAACAGGGAATCTGAGTGTCATCTCGATGGCATTCCTCCTGCCTGATACCAGCACCCCGGTGATCTGGAGGGGCCCGATGAAGATGAGTGCGATCCAGCAGTTCCTGGAGGACGTCGACTGGGGGGCCCTTGATTTCCTGGTCGTTGATCTGCCCCCGGGCACCGGTGACGAAGCCCTGACCGTGGTCCAGCTCGCCCCCAATGTTCGGGGTGCGGTGATCGTCACCACACCACAGGATGTCGCTACCATGGACGCGCTCAAGGCTGCAAAGTTCGTAGAGAGGCTTGAAGTCCCGGTGATTGGGATCGTCGAGAATATGAGCGTGATGATCTGCCCGCACTGCAAGGAAGAGATCGACCTTTTCGGCCAGGGCGGAGGAGAGAGGATCGCCAAGGAACTGGACGTGCCGTACCTTGGCAGCATTCCCCTCGACCCCGAGATCAGGAAAGCAGGAGACGAGGGGAGGCCGTTTATCCTCCGGAGCATGGCGAGTCCCACCTGGAAGAGCGTGGACAAGGTAATGGAGTCGCTGATCAGGGTCGTCGAGGAGTAGATGGACTACACCGCGGTTCTTGCCGGGCGCGAAGAGCCTCTGGAAATTTACAAGATAATAGGCCCTGCGCTCGAAAATGTCCGCATCCTGCCGGATATTGTTGAGCCCGTGTACCGGGAGGCGTCCCGGATGGACGATGAGACCCTCGACCGGCTGCGTTTTGCCCTTGTAAGGATCCAGATCCATGCGGATATCCACAGGAACGAGGACCTGGAACGGGCTCAGCAGATTAAGTACGTTGCACAGGTGCTGGAGAAGATCATCTATGGTTCGCTGATGATCGTGCACGAAACTGACTCGGAATAGCCTCAATCTTTTTTATTGAAAAATACTCGTATTTTCCATTTTTAGCCACTGTAGTCTGTTTTTCACGACATATGGCATCGGGATGTCCGCAGGGCCCGGTAAGAAGGACCCCCTTGGGAATCAACCCGGGACTCCAAAGAAATGTCCAGGTATTCTGCCGGCGTTTCGCCGAAAGACCTTCCCGACCGAAAAAGCGATCGGTCGGGTACACTTAATAGAGCACCTTCCCGGTAAATTTTAACAGGTTTTTTCTTGGTTTCGGGGAGATATAGAGGAGAATCCCTTTGGGATTTCCTTTCTCGTCGTACAAGGGACCTGCCCAGCCGTCGACATGGATCTTCTCGCGGTTGTGGTTGATAAGGACTGCATCCTGCGGGAACCCGGCGATATCCGCGGTCCTTGTTACAAGATCGACCGGGTTCTCCATGGCCTGCCCGTTCCCGTTGCTGATGATGGAGACCAGCTCCCGGACATGTGTTTTTCTCCCCGATATACTCTGGACTCCCGTAAGCACCTGGGCAGCCGGGTTCATGAAGGATACGAAGCCTTCCGTATCGGTGGCGATGATCCCGTCACTCACGCTCGAGAGGATACTCTGGCAGAACCGGTTCTGCCTGCTCACCTCCTTGAATATGTCGTGCCGCGATATCGCGAGCTGGATCGCAATGTGAAGGTCGGAGTCCTTGAACGGTTTTACCAGGTACTGGCATTCCGAACCGGACTTCGCCCGTTCGAACGTAGTCGGATTCTGGTCTCCGGTGAGATACACAACCGGGATATCATGGGATGCCGCGATCTTGCCTGCAGTCTGGATACCGTCAAGCGACCCGGGAAGGTTGATGTCCATGATCACTACATCCGTGTGGCACCCGCGGATCTTCTCCAGCGCATCCGTACCATTGTGGGAGACTCCCGAGACCCCGTACCCCATCTTTTTCAGCCGTAATTCAATGAGATTTGCCACTATGGGATCGTCATCCACCACAAATACCTGCTGATGCTGCATAGAAATCCTGGTATTTTGGAATTCCCCCCCCGAAGGGAACCGTATAGTAAAAACAATTCACACCACTGAATATAAACTCTCTCCCGGATGGGGAACTTTGATGGAACGACACCCCCAATAGTACCCCCTGACCAATTTACAGGGTGCCAGAATGGAAAAACGCTCGTTCATTGCCAGAGTACCGGATCAGCCCGGATCGTTGCACAGGGCAGCGGAAATAATCACCCGTTACTCCGGAAATATCAATCGGATACAGTTTGATCGGAGAATAGACCCCTACACCGTATTTTTTGAGGTGACGGCAGACCAAGACTCCTACCAGCGGATGACCGAAGAACTGAACGCAATAGGATACCTGCAGTCTTCTTTAAAACCGCTGAGTTTTCTCAAGTTCTATGTGTATATCTCTCACCGGCCCGGAGCACTCTCCGACTTCCTCCACTATACGACCGCCTGCAAGGCAAATATCGCGTTCATCGATTTCGATGATAAAGGCCGGCACCCGGACAGGCTTACCATAAGTCTCAATCTTGAAGACAATGCCGGTGCGGACCGGCTCCTCGATCAACTGAAATCCCGCTACCGGATCGAGATCATCGAATACGACAACTCGGGGCTGCACCTCGATGACACGGTCTTTTACCTCCGCTTCGCACAGAATATCCGGGAGATTATCGGGGATTCCGAGGACCGTTTCCTGATGCAGCTGCTTGGGGATATCAATCATATCGCCCAGGAGCTGATGAACCTGGGGCAGGACCCGAAGAAAGCGTTCGAGAGCGTCCTGGTCACGGGCAGGTCATTAAAAGCGACGACAGGGTCGAAATTTTATGCCGACGTTCAGATAATTCCGGCGGGCGGGGGGATCACCGTATCCTGTTTCCAGCCGCCCTGCGGAGGGAACGTGTTCATACTTGAAGCCGCCGGGGAAGCGGTGATGATAGACACAGGGTATGGTATTTACTATCCGGAAATTTCCGCGATGATCCGCCAGTATGCCCCTGATGCACTGAAGCATCTCTCCCGGATCATTATTACTCATGCAGATGCGGACCACTGCGGGGCAGGGTCGCACTACCGGGTCCCTGCATTGATGCACCCCGGTACGCTGGACATCATCAGGGTTGCGAATCGTGCGTATGGTTCAAGGAGCGAGGAATCGATCCTCGAAGAGGTATACACCACCATGATCAACCTGTTCTCAGGGTTTGCGCCGTCGGAGGAGATCCAGGTCGTCCCCACCGTCCCGCTTTCCATGCGGGGGATCTTCCCTGTAGTCTCCACGTTCACGCTTGCCGGTGTTGAATTCGAGATACTCGAAGGTATGGGAGGCCATACCCATGGCATGATATTCGTCTATTCTCCCCGTGTCGGCCTCCTTTTCACTTCCGATACCGTGATCAACTTCGAATATCTTACCCCCGAACGGGCGACCTATAATTCCCTCGCGGTGTTTCTGGTAACCTCGGTGAACGTGGACAGCGATCTTGCAAAGAAGGAGCGGCGGGCGCTCCTCGAGCTCGCAGAAGCCACCAGCCAGGAAGTACCGGGATCGGATCGCCCCTGCCTGATCTGCGGCGGGCACGGCCCGGTATCGGTGATATCAGGAAAGAAGCTTGTCCCCTGGGGGGAGATCGAGCACTATCAGGGTTCGGATGTCTGCTGATCGGGTATTCCCGTAAGTTCCAGCAGCGCGATGCACATCGCCTCAAGACCGGACACGATGGCCGGGCCCGGGTCCGGGGCAAAACGGCTGCTGTGCAGGTATGCCTGCCCCTGGCCTTCGACCGGACTGCTTCCCGTCCCGATCCGGAAATAGCACAAGGGGACGGGCGGCCGGACCATCCCGAAAAATCCGAAATCCTCGCTCCCCGAGAGAGGTTCGATCTTTTTCACCCTGTCTTTCCCAAGATTCCTGATGAACGCAAGGGCGATCCTCTCCGAGAGCCCGGGGTCGTTGACCAGTGGGAGGACCGATTCGGTCTCTACCCGGACAACCGGCATCCTGTCCGCGGGAACCCCTGCCGCCAGGGCCACGCCATTCGCCACCCTTCGGATTGCCTCGAGAAGAAGTTCCCTGATTTCGGGCTTGAAGTAACGAATATTTGCCTGAAGGTCCACCTGGTCGGGGATTGCATTGTGTTTCGTCCCCCCGTGGACCGATGCCACGGTCAGGATGGCAAACTCGTTCGGGGGAATTTCCCTGGTGATGATCGTCTGGAATGCAAGGATCATCGTGGCGGAGATCACGACAGGGTCGCGGGTCTGGTCGGGATGCGCGGCATGCCCTCCGATGCCCCGTACCTCGATATCGATCGAATCCGCCCCGGCCGAGAAGATCCCCTCCCGGTACCCAATAACGCCTGGGGGGAGGTCCGGGCCCACGTGGAGAGCGAGGGCTGCGTCGGGATGGGGGACCCGGGTGTAAAGACCTTCATCCACCATTTTTTTTGCACCGGAGACCATTTCCTCCGAGGGCTGCCCCACGAAGACCAGGGTTCCCCCCCACCGGTCCCGCATCCTGGAAAAGATCCTTGCGATTCCTACCAGTACCGCCATATGGATGTCATGCCCGCAGGCATGCATCACTCCCACGGGCGCCCCTGTGCTATCCGTGGTCCGAACAACACTTGCATACGGGAGGCCGGTCTCCTCTTCGATGGGGAGTGCATCCATATCCGCCCTGACAAGAACGACCGGACCGGTACCGTTGCGGAGAATCCCCGCCACGCCATGCCCTCCCAGGTTTGAAATCACCTCGACCCCCACCGATTCCAGTTCCCGGGCCAGGGTCGCTGCGGTCTTTTCCTCCATCCCGGAAAGTTCGGGGTTCCGGTGCAGATGACGGTACAGTTCCAGAAGGTACGGCAGCTCTGCATCTATCAGCAGGCATGTCCTCTCGCGGGGTCCGGGATCAGGCGGCATCAGGCCAACACCGCAATACTGTACGCGTGCGACCTTAAAATGGTTCACCGCGCCTGAATCATTCCAAAACGCCCAGATCAGAGTATCTGCGGATCGAGAGATCCAGGTATTCCACGGAAGAGTCTATCCCGATAAAGGTCCTCCCGAGCACGGCCGCCGCGATGCCCGTGGTGGAGCTTCCGGTAAAGGGGTCAAGGACAACGTCCCCTTCCCGGGAGCAGGCGAGGAGTACTCTTCGGAGAAGGGCGCAGGGTTTCTGTGTCGGGTGTTTACCCTGCCTTTTCTCCTCTCCCTTGGGCGAAGGGATGCTCCATACGCTTCGCATCTGTTTCCCCGGGCGTTTCATGCTGTCCTCCTCCCACTCTCCCGATTTCATCAGACTGTAATTGAAGTAATGCGGAGAATCTTTCGATTTCCTTGCCCATATGAGAGATTCATGGCTGGCCGTGAAGAATCGTCCGCTCAGGTTCGGCGGCGCGTTGGGCTTGAACCAGCAGATATCGTTCAGGATGTGAAACCCGAGCATCTGAAGAGCAAATCCGCATGCGTAGGCCGAATGGTAGGTCCCGCTTATCCAGATGGTTCCATGGTCCTTCAGCACCCTGCGACAGGCGCCGATCCAGGCGAGGTGGAATGAGAAGTCTTCCTTAATCCCTGCACTCACATCCCAGGGTCCCTTGTCCACCGACGCTCTCTTCCCGCTTTTGCAGGTGAACCCCCCGTTCGAAAGATTATACGGCGGATCGGCAAAGATGAGATCCACCGATCCCGCGGGGAGGTGGCCGAGGATATCGATGCAATCACCGTGATAGAGGGTGAATCCGTCGCGGGAGAAGTAGGGGACAGGGAGGGTCATGATCGTTTCCGGGAACTCGGTCCTGTTAAGACCCGACAGACAGGCATGGTGTTCATTTTTCCCGCCCGGGGGTCATGGGTCTCTATTACAACTCTATCCGCGGTCATTAATAGCAGTTTGGAGTCACACGGGAGGATAACGGACTTTCGTTCACGACTCTTGGTAGATTTATGTGCTGGCGGATTGAAGAATGAGTGGGAGCAGAGTATGGTGGATCACCGGGTTCAGGATATGATGCGGCTGATGTCGTCCAAGATTAAAAAAATCGCAGATTCTCTCTCTGACGAGGAAATAACGCGGTTTCTTGACGAAATTCTGAAAGCCAGAAGGATCTATGTGATGGGTGCCGGACGCTCGGGACTGGTGGCGAAGGCATTTGCAATGCGCCTGATGCACCTTGGGTTCCAGGCGTATGTGGTGGGAGAGACAATCACCCCGGCAATGAAACAGGGAGACCTCATGGTGGTCTTCTCGGGTTCGGGGAAGACCAAGACCGTGGCGGATATCGCAGAGACGGCAAAGGACATCGGAGGCAGGCTCGCGTTGATCTCTTCCGACAAGTCCTCGAAAATCGCACAGATATCCGACTCGGTGGTGATCATCGAGTCCCAGAGGGACGCGGTGAAGGACGACACGGCGGAGTTCGAGATCCGGCAGATGATGGGAGAACACAAGTCGTTCGCGCCGCTCGGGACAATCTTCGAGACCGCCTCAATGGTCTTTGCCGATGCCATCATCTCGCGGCTGATGGAGATCACCCGGATGGAAGAGAAGGACCTGAAGACAAGGCATGCCAATATCGAATGAGGTGGAATGAATGGAGCCATACAGGTGTACCAAAAGATGCCGTGGAATAGAGATCTCCGGGATAAGAAAACTGTTCGAAGCGGCCGGGCCATGGTCCATCAACCTAGGTCTCGGGCAGCCGGACTTCGACACCCCGGAACATATCAAACAGGCGGCTATTGCCGCGATAAGGGAAGGGAAAACCGGGTATACCCCGAATACCGGGATCCCGGAACTGCGCGAGGCTATCAGCGCCAAGTTTGCCCGGGAGAACGGGCTCGCATACGCCCCCGATCAGATTATCGTCACCGCAGGTGCGAGCGAGGCGCTGCATATCATCATGCATGCACTGGTGGAAGAGGGAGACAGGGTGTTATTCCAGGACCCGGGTTTCGTGTCCTACGCATCCCTTGCGACGCTTGCGGGAGGGTGCCCGGTGGGTGTTCCCCTTGACGGTAAGTTCCACATCAACGTGGAAGCAGCAAAGGAGCTGATGGACGGGGCGAGAATCTTTGTATTAAACTCCCCTGCAAATCCCACCGGTGCGGTCGAACCGGAAGATTCTATAAGGGCGATCGTGGAGTATGCCAACGACGCGGGAGTGACCGTGGTCAGCGACGAGGTATATGAACATTTTATTTACGGTGCACACCACACGAGCGCGGCACGCTTCGGGGAGGACGTCATCACGGTCAATGCAACCAGCAAGACCTATGCTATGACAGGCTGGCGAATCGGTTACCTCGCGGGCCCGAAAGAGTATACCGACCAGTGCCTCAAGGTTCACCAGTATTGCCAGGCCTGCGCCACATCGATCTCACAATATGCCGCCCTGGCCGCTTATACGGGAAACCAGGGATGCGTGGAGGAGATGCGGACCGAATACCAGGCCAGGAGGGACCTGCTGTATTCCGGGTTAAAGGGCCTCGGTATAGACTTCCCCCTCCCCGAGGGAGCATTCTATATCTTCTCGCCTATGTCCCCTGCACTCCTGGAAAGGGTTCTCGCAGCGGGTGTCGTCATCGTGCCCGGCACAGCATTCGGATGTAATGCACCGGATTATGCACGTTTCAGTTATGCGGCGTCGCGACAGGTGCTGCAACAGGCCGTGGACAGAATCGGCAGTGTTATGGAGGAGTAATCGATGGTTCATGAACTACTACGCATGCTCTCCAATGCGCACGGGGTTTCCGGCAGCGAGGGAAGTGTTCTCAACATCGTAAAAAAAGAGTTGAAAAAACATGTTGATGAGATGTACACCGACCCGCTCGGCAACCTGATCACCGTAAAGAAAGGAAACGACTTCCGGATCATGCTCGCCGCCCATGCAGACGAGATCGGACTGGCGGTAAAATCCATAGATGACAAGGGCTTCATCAGGTTCGTCGCCCTGGGGGGATGGTATAACCCCACCCTCTATAATCAGAGGGTAATACTTCACGGCACGAAGGGACCTGTTTCCGGTGTGCTGGGGGGGAAACCTCCTCACAAAATGGATGAAGAAGAGCGGAAAAAGATGCCGAAGATAGAAGATCTCTTCATCGACGCGGGTGCGACCAGCAAAGAGGATGCGCTCGCCCTGGGAGTCGAGATCGGGACGCCCGTCACCATCGACCGCCAGGTCGCGGATCTTGCGAACGGGAGGATTACCGGAAAGGCCTTCGACAACCGGGCTGGAGTGGCGATGTTGATCCGGACCCTGCAGGAGGTGAAATCACCGTATACCATCTTCGGCGTCTTCACCGTGCAGGAAGAAGTCGGGTTGAAGGGGGCGAAAACAAGCGCCTTTTCCATCTCGCCGGACTGCGCGGTGGCGACCGATGTGACATTTCCCGGGGATCATCCGGGTATAGATAAAAATGACGTACCGGTGGAGATGGGAAAGGGCCCGATTATCACCATAATGGATGCAAGCGGGAGAGGACTGATCGCGAGCCGGAGCATGGTGGACTGGCTCCGTAAGACGGCGGCGGATCATGACATCCCCGTTCAGCTCGAGGTGGGGAGCGGAGGGACCACCGATGCGACTGCGATCCATCTCGAAAAAGGAGGGATCCCGAGCACCACCCTCTCTATCCCGACCCGTTACATTCATTCTCCGGTGGAAGTGCTGGACGTGAAAGACATCGAGGCGGGTGTCCGGCTCCTGGTCCAGGCACTGAAGGTCAAGCCCAAACTCTAACCTTTTTTCGGGCTGATCCGGGAAATCCGGAATTTGCAGGGTTATAAAGAAGAGACCCGCAAACCGGCTGTAACGTATTCACGGAACTGTTCCGGGACAGGAGGGTCGTGAATTCTCCGTCACGGTCCTAATCGATTCATTTTTTCCGTGCAGGAAGACCACCATCCGGAACCTGATGTATCGTGCCGTGGACACCGGGGGTAAAGGAACCTTTAGCTCCAATAACCCGCGGGAAGTGTTAAGCAGATCATATATTAAGAAAGTGAGTTTTTATGCCAGTGTGAACGAGTAAATATCGATTGATGAGTTATTTTGACGTTCAGGGTACGACTGCAAGATACTTTTTTCAAAGGTTAAGCTTCTATATATCAGGTTCGAAATGAAGAGGTCCAGGAATATAAACCTTTAGGGGCTTAAGATGCTCTTTGGGGAGCGCAGTACTATTGAATATATAAACATCCGTTATGAAGTTTTTTTCCGGACAATCGGTCTTTTTGCATTTGGATCTTAGTATACCCACCGCAAGGGGTAATTTTTCCCGTTTATCATGTTAAGCTATTCCAAAATATAAACCAAAAACAATTTACCGGGGTGTTTATTTCAAACATCAGGAGATGGGGTCATCATCCTGCGGGAGGAGATGAGGAGGGGTCTGGTACTGTAATTGGTCGCGAATGGAGAGGTGATACCCTGAAATAACCCATTAAAATTGTTGTATTTTTGGGAAAGATTTAAATAGGTTACAATAGACGTATTGTTGAATATATTTATAATGGCGAAATGAGGTTTGAATTCAATCTTATTTCGCAATCAAACCATGGAAATGTAAGTTGCAACTGAGGTGACCCATGAACCATTCAAGAGTAGTGAAGTACGCGGTTCCTTTATTGCTCCTGGTGCTGGTAGGGGTGCCGGTATCGGCTGCGCTCAGCCTGAACGGCATCACTCCCGCAACGGGACTTAACAACGGGACCGTGTTCATAACGAATTTATCAGGTACCGATTTTCCGATGGATGCGACGGTACTTCTGAACCGTACCGGATACCCGGACATTCCGGGTATGTATGTGACCGTGGCCGATCCCACCAGGATAACCTGCGTGATGGACCTCACCGGGAAGCAGTACGGCCCCTGGAACGTGGTGGTAAATGACCCCACGAACGTGACCAGTGCGGTACTGCCGAACGGGTTCACGATCATGAACCCGCCGCCCTATCTCTACGGGATAGTTCCCGCCTCGGGGATCAACACGGGCAGCGTGGGAGTCTCCATATCAGGAGCGAACTTCTATTCGCCGTCGGTGAACCTGACGAACGTTACCTATGGGACCATAGTGGGGACCGGCGTGACTGGAAACGCGTCCGATATCGCCTGCACGTTCGATCTCAATGGCCGGAATGAAGGCCTTTACGACCTGGTCCTGACCAATGGCGACGGCCAGAGCGTGACACTGCCGAATGCGTTCAGGGTAACGTATCCACCGCCGGTGATCACCAGTATTACCCCCTCGAGCGGGATCAACAACGGCGTGATAGGGATCACCGATCTTGCGGGTGCGAACTTCATGAACGGAGCGATCGTCACCCTGGTCAAGACCGGAGAGACCCCGATTGCGACTATAAATGGCCCGATCGTCCAACCGAACAAAATTCTCTGTTTCTTTGACCTTACCGGCAAGCCGGTGGGTGTCTGGAACGTGGTAGTGGACAACCCCGACGGCCAGAATGGGACGCTCGCGGGTGCATTTACCATATACTATCCGCAGGCCCCTATGGTGACCGGGATTACGCCGGCGACCGGCGTGAATGACGGGCCTATCGTCATTCCGGACATCAGCGGTACGGGCTTTGAGAACAACCTCACGGTTAACCTCACCATGTCCGGACAGCCGGACATCCCGGGAACGAACGTTATACGGGTGAGCGGAACGCAGGTCAATGCGACCTTCGACCTGACCGGTGTGGCGACCGGTGCGTGGGATGTGGTGGTTACCAATAACGACGGCCAGTCCGGAACCCTACCGGCGGCTTTTACCGTGACCAATCCTCCGCCGACGCTCGTTTCAATAACACCTGATACCGGGGTAAACACCGGGCCCGTGGCGGTTACTGACCTTGAAGGGACCGGGTTCGTAACCGGAGCGACCGTTACGCTCACCCGCACGGGAGAGCCGGACATCGTCGCCACCGGCGTGACCGTGGTGAATTCGACGACCATTACCTGCACCCTCGATATCACCAATGCGGCTGCCGGTCTCTGGAACGTGACCGTGGAGAATACCGATGCCCAGTCGGCCACGCTCGTCGACGGGTTCAATATCACCAACCCCGCGCCTACGGTCACCATGCTCACCCCGTCCGAGGGTGTGAACACCGCACCGGCATACATCAGCGATCTCGCAGGGACCGGATTTTTACCTGGTGCAACCGCGAAGCTCTCCATGACCGGACAGCCCGATATTGTGGCCACCGGCCTGACCGTGGTCAACCCGACCTCGATCACCTGCACCTTTGACATCACTGGCGTCGCGACCGGCTCCTGGGACGTGACGGTGGAGAACCCCGACGGTCTCACCGGGACACTGACGAACGGGTTCAACGTGACCAACCCGGCGCCCACCCTTACGGGTATCGACCCCACCTATGGGACAAATAACGGACTGGTACCGATCCTTAACCTCTCCGGGACCGGGTTCCTGCCGGGGATCACGGCGAAGCTGACCAAAACAGGCGAATCTGATATTGTTGGCCAGGGCCTGGTGGTAACCAGCACCAAGATCATATGTTTCTTCGACCTGACCGGGGCGAAGGTCGGGCCATGGGATGTGGTAGTGGAGAACATTGACGGCAAGTCAGCAACGCTGCCCGACGGATTTATCGTATACTACCCGCAGGCACCTTCGATCACCTCGATAACCCCTGATCAGGGCATAACCTTCCAGACCGTGTCCATCACCGACCTCGCCGGAAGCGGGTTCGAGCCGGGCGTTACGGTGAACCTCACCAAAGCCGGTGAACCTACGATCGTTGCGACCAACGTGACCAGGGTCAGCGGCAGCCAGATCACCTGCGACTTCGACCTGACCGGAGCGGTTGTAGGGCCATGGACCGTGGTAGTGACCAATGATGACGGGCAGCTGGGAACGCTCAACAACGGGTTTGTTGTGAAGTACCCGGCGCCTACGGTGACCTCGATAACCCCGGCGACCGGGATCAATAACGGCCCGGTGTTCATCACCGACCTCGCGGGAACCGCGTTCAGAAACGGTGCGACGGTTACCCTGGAGAAGGTAAACCAGTCAGATATCACCGCGACCAACGTGACCGTGGTCCATCGGGGGAAGATCACCTGCACCTTCAACCTCGCCGGTGCCGTGACCGGTCCGTGGGACGTCGTGGTCAGGAACGATGACGGCCAGTCCGGCACGCTGCCGGCCGGGTTCACGGTTCAGAACCCCGCGCCCACGGTGACCTCGATCTCACCGAACAAGGGCCCGAACGACCGCTCGCTCGATATCGGCAGCCTGCAGGGTACCGGGTTCCTCTCCGGAGCCACAGTGAAACTGACCCGGACCGGGCAGCCTGATATCGTCGCCACGCATGTCACCGTCCAGAGCCCGACCCTGATCAACTGCACGGTCGACCTGTCCGGTGCGATGACCGGGCTGTGGAACGTGGTTGTGACCAACACCGACGGCAAATCGGGATCCCTGCCCAACGGGTTCACCATCACCCCGCCCCCGCCGGTTGCCGCGTTCACCGGGAACCCCACGCTGGGAACAGTGCCGCTCACGGTACAGTTTACGGATGACTCGCTGAACGGCCCCACGGTCTGGGTCTGGGACTTCGGCGACGGCACGCTCGCCGGGATCTACGAGCAGAACCCGGTCCACACCTACAACGCACCGGGCGTCTATAACGTCACCCTCACCGTGTTCAACGCAGGCGGGTCCGACACCGTGACGAAGTACGACTACATCACCGTGGTGACCCGGCCGATCGCCAACTTCACCGCGGCCCCCACCGACGGCACGGCGCCGCTCCTGGTCCACTTCACCGACACATCGGACGGCAACCCGACCAAGTGGACCTGGAAGTTCGGTGACGGCAGCTTCTCCATACAGCAGAACCCCTATCACCTCTACACCAAAGCCGGCGTATACAACGTCAGCCTGACCGTCCTTAACCCGGCGGGAGCCGATACGCTCACCAAATACAGTCTGATAACTGTCAGGTCTCTGCCGGTCGCGGCATTCACCGCCAACACCACCGCGGGAATGTCACCGCTTGCAGTTCAGTTCCTGGACCAGTCCACCGGTGACCCGACCAACTGGACCTGGAGCTTCGGCGACGGAGGAATGTCCACCGACCAGAACCCGGTCCACGTCTATACCCAGGCCGGGACCTACAGCGTCCAGCTGATTGCATCCAACCCGTCGGGGATGAGCACGGAGACCAAGAACAGGTATATCAATGTGCAGGAAGGGCTGCAGGCGGCGTTTACCTACACCACCAGCAACCCCGATAACACCGCACCGCTCTCGGTTGCATTCACCGACACCTCGACCGACAGACCGCTCCGCTGGACATGGCAGTTCGGTGACGGGTACATCTCCACCGACCGGAACCCGATCCACAACTACCCCGTGGCAGGCAATTACACCATCACCCTCACCGTGACCGGGCTCTCGGGCACCAGTGCGACCTCGCAGACCATTGTCGTCACAAACCCGCTCGAGGCAAACTTCGATGCAACGCCGACCCAGGGATCGGTACCCCTCACGGTGCTGTTCATGGATACCAGTATCGGTGAACCCAACCGCTGGTTCTGGACCTTCGGCGACGGGCAGTTCCAGGAAGTGACCAACCCGGCCGAGAAGAACGTAGTCCACACCTATAACAGCCCGGGCAACTATACGGTCGCCCTCACGGTTACCGATGATTTCGGTTCCAGCATGGCGACCAAGACCAACTTTATCAGGGTCCTTTCTTTCCCCTGATCTCTTTCTCTCACCTTTCAGTTATTTTTTTAGAATTTGCGGGACCTGATTGACCTGGTCCGGAATTTACCGTTTACTCACGGATTTTTTAATTAGTCTTCGGATGATACGAATCCGGCCGGAAAGTTGATCCCTCCGGGTAATTCCAAAAACAGTTGTTGAACTGGCACTACGGTTGAAAGACGAAACCGGACCTGATTAATTCTGTCGAGATCCCGTGCTCCTTCGATTGTGTGAAGTGCCAAGGGATATCCTGGACATAAGGGATAACCTATACGAAGAACACCGCTACATGTGCGGCATGATGCGACTTCCTCTCATTCTGGTGTGGTGAATATGGGGAAGTGGAAGATCTTACGCCCGAAATGTGAAGATTCTTGAAAGTGCCAGAGCATCGAAATTCTCCTGCGGACCCAAGATTTTCCTTCCTCCATCCCTGCTCCTGCTCTCTTATTGGGACTGTCCGATACGCTCCCGAAGGCTCCTGACCTGGTCCCGCAGCCGGATCGCTTCTTCAAAGTCCAGCCGTTCAGCCGCTCTTTGCATCCCTGCCTCCATTTCGATGATGAGATCCGGGATCTCCTTCTTCGGGATATGCCTGGTATCCTTGATCTCGACCTCTTTCTTCCGTACCGGTTTTATAATGGTCCGGGGAACGATCTCGTGCGCGAGGTTATACTGTAACTGCAGCTCCCTCCTCCTCTTCGTTTCCGAAAGCGCGTCCCTGATCGACCCGGTGATGTTGTCCGCATAGAGCACCACCAGCGAGTTCACGTTCCGGGCTGCCCGACCGATGATCTGGATGAGGCTGCGGGCGTCCCGGAGGAAGCCCTCTTTGTCTGCGTCGAGGATCCCGATGAACCCGACCTCGGGGATATCCAGCCCCTCACGGAGGAGGTTGATCCCCACAAGGACGTCGAAATTTCCTAACCGGAGTTCACGGATGATCTCGGTCCGTTCCAGGGTATCGATCTCCGAGTGCAGGTAACGGGTGCGGATACCCTGCTCGGCGAGGTACTCGGTCAGCTCCTCCGCGAGTTTCTTGGTAAGCGTGGTGAGCAGGACCCGGTCCCCGCGGGCAACCGTCCTCCGGATCTCCCGGATTACATCTTCCGTCTGCCCTTCGGTCTTTCGCACTTCGACCTCGGGATCTACCAGCCCCGTCGGCCTGATGATCTGCTCCACCGCCTGGCCTGAGCTGGAGAGCTCATAGTCACCGGGAGTAGCCGAGACAAAGATAACCTGCCGCATGTATCTCTCAAACTCGTCGAACTTCAGGGGCCTGTTGTCGTAGGCAGAGGGAAGGCGGAACCCATACTCCACCAGCGCATTCTTCCGGGAACGGTCCCCGCGGTACATCCCGTGGAGCTGGGGGATGGTCTGGTGGCTCTCGTCGATGAACATCAGGAAATCGGGCGGGAAATAGTCCAGGAGACAGTACGGTTTCTCCCCCGGTTTCCGGAAATCGAAATGGCGGGAATAGTTCTCGATACCCTTGCAGCTCCCCGTCTCCTCGATCATCTCAATGTCGTACCGTGTCCGCTGTTCGAGCCGGTGGGCCTCCAACATTCCCAGGTGCGGGAGCCGCTCTTCCAGCTCCTCGCGAATTGATTCGAGAGCCTTTTTCTGGACCTCGACCGGGATGACATAGTGCCGTGCGGGGAAGACATAGAAGTAACTCATCCTCTCGGTCACCTTCCCGGTCGCCTTCTCAACTTCGAGGATCCGTTCGATCCGGTCGCCAAAGAGTTCGATCCTGATGATGTCGTTGAAGTACCCGGGGATGAGGTCGATGGTATCCCCCCGGACCCGGAACCTCCCGGGCATGAGCTCCAGGTCGTTTCGCTCATACTGGCTCGATATCAGCCGTTCCAGGATATCTTTCCTTGAAAATTGGTCTCCCTCTTTCAGCTCGAACCCCATATTCCGGAAATGCTCCGGCCGGCCGAGCCCGTAGATGCAGGAAACGGACGCAACCACGATCACGTCCCTTCTGGAAAGCAGCGACGCGGTGGCAGAGAGCCGCATCTGCTCGATCTTGGGGTTGATCTGGGCATCCTTCTCGATGTACTGGTCCTTCTGGGGGATATAGGACTCCGGCTGGTAATAATCATAATACGAGACGAAATATTCCACCCGGTTGTCCGGGAAGAATTCGCGGAACTCGTTGTACAACTGTGCCGCCAGGGTCTTGTTGTGCGCGATTACCAGGGCAGGGCGCCCGGCCTGCCGGATGACGTTCGCCATGGTGAAAGTCTTGCCCGACCCCGTCACCCCCAGCAGGGTCTGGCAGCGGAGTCCGGCGCTTACCCCGTCGACAAGTTTTCGGATGGCTTCAGGCTGCGAACCCCTGGGGGAAAACTCCGATTTCAGGTTGAATTCCGTCATTGCCGCACCTCTTTTCTTCGCAGCAGGTGGTGGTAGGAGATGGCGAACCGGTGTGCCTCGTCCCGGATCTCCTGGAGGAACAGGGACGCCTTCTCCTTCTTTTCGAGGGAGAGCGGGTGCGAGTGACCGGGCACGAAGACCTGTTCCTCTTTCTTCGCAAGGCCGATGATCGGGAGGGGGAGATCCAGGGCCTTCAATTCTTTCCGGGCAGCAGACAGCTGCCCTTTTCCTCCGTCGATCACCACGAGGTCGGGGAGCGTGCCGTGCTCTTTCTTGAGACGCGAGTACCTTCGCTTTACCACCTCGGCGATTGCGGAGAAGTCGTCGATCCCTTCCACGGTCTTGATCCGGAACCTGCGATAATTCCGCTTGTCCGGTTTGCCGTTCCGGAACTGGACCATGGATCCCGCTACCGCGGTACCCGAGATATGGGAGATGTCGAAGCACTCGATGACCTCCGGCAGGGTGTCCAGGGCAAGTTTCTCCTGGAGTTCCTCGAGCTTGATCCGGTCCCCGAAGAACGAGATCTCGATGTTCTTCTCGACCAGGTCCAGGAGCCTCTTCTTGGCGCCAATTTTCGGTACCGTGATCGTGACCTTCTTACCGCGCTGGACGGCAAGGTACTCTTCGAGGGTGGCATCCACCTCGGAGGGAAGGATGAGGTCGGAAGGAACCGGGTTTTCCCCGTAATACTGCACGAGGAACTCCTCGAGCATATCGGGGGTCTCTTCGAAAATGTACTCCTTCTTATTGATCAGAGTCCCGTGATGCACCTGGAAAAGCATGAGATAGATGTTTCCCGCGTGCGCAAGGTAATGGATAATGTCCTCGTCTCCCTGCACCTGCCGGGCCATGTCCTGCTTCCCCGAGAGCCGTTCGATTGCCTGGGTCTGATCTCTCAGTACCATGGCCCGCTCGTAATCCTGGCTCTCCGCGCATGCCGCCATCTCCTGGCGGAGTTCTCCGATCAGGTCCCTGCTCCTCCCCTTCAGCACCATCGAGGCCCTTTTCACCTGCTCGCGATATGCATCCTGGTCGATCATCCCTCTGCAGGGTGCGCTGCAGGTATGGATATGATACCGGAGGCAGGCGCGCCCGGTCAGTCTCTTGCAGGTCCTCAGACGGAATATCCGTTTTACCACGGAAAGGACGTAATCGCGTTCTGCGGCGGAGACGAAGGGCCCGAAGAACTGTCCCTTTCCCTCAGACCTTCGCGCGATGCACACCCGGGGAAATGGATCGTCGGTGAACTGGATATAGGCGTACTGCTTCGCATCCCGCAGGTTGATGTTGAATCTGGGATGGTTGGTCTTGATCAGGCTGTTTTCCAGGATCAGGGCCTCGACCTCGTTGGCGGTGACCAGGTAATCGAGCGATTCGGCGAGCGAGAGCATTTTCCGGGTCTTTTTGTCGTGGTCCCGTTTCTGGAAATAGGAAGCGACCCTTTTTTTGAGGTTTTTTGCCTTCCCTACGTAGATTATGGCACCGTTTTTATCCTTGAAGAGGTAACAGCCGGGCTCGGCGGGCAGGGTTGAATATTCTATCATATTCAGGCAAGCATCCTTCTGAGGAATGCACCGGTATGGCTTTTATCATCTGCGGCCACCTCCTCCGGGGTCCCTGTGGCCACCACGTAGCCCCCCGCATCGCCGCCTTCGGGCCCGAGGTCGATAATGTGGTCCGCGGACTTGATGATATCGAGGTTGTGCTCGATCACCACCACGGTGTTCTCCTTGTCCACGAGCTCGTTCAGCACGGCGATCAGTTTCTTGACATCATGGAAATGCAGTCCGGTCGTGGGCTCGTCGAGGAGGTATATCGTTCTCCCCGTCCCGCGCTTGGAGAGTTCCCGGGTGAGCTTGATCCGCTGTGCCTCCCCCCCGGAGAGGGTGGTGGAGCTCTGCCCCAGTTTGACATAGTCGAGTCCGACCGCGGAGAGGGTCTCGAGCTTGGTCCTTATCGAGGGGATATTGGCAAAGAACTCCAGGGCTTCCTCCACGCTCATATTCAGCACGTCGGAGATAGACTTCCCCTTGTACCTGACTTCCAGGGTTTCCCGGTTGTACCGTGTCCCCTTGCACTCCTCGCACTCGATGTACACGTCGGGCAGGAAGTTCATCTCTATCTTGATCAGGCCGTCCCCCTCGCAGGCTTCGCACCGGCCCCCTTTCAGGTTGAACGAGAACCGGCCCGGCTTATATCCCCGGACCTTCGCTTCCTTTGTCTCCGCAAAGACCCGGCGGATCTCGTCGAATACCTTGGTATATGTGGCGGGGTTGCTCCGGGGGGTCTTGCCGATCGGGCTCTGGTCGATCACGATGACCTTGTCGATCGGAGAGTCGAAATCGAGCCGGTCGTATTTTCCCGGGTTAACCCTGGAATGATGAATTTTCTTCACCAGCGCCTGGTAGAGGGTGTCGTACATGAACGTTGACTTCCCGCTTCCAGAAACCCCGGTGATCACGGTAAAAACTCCTATGGGTATCTGTACGTCGATATTTTTCAGGTTGTTCTCCCGGCATCCCGATATGCGGATAAAACGATCAGAGCCCCTCCGCGACTCCGGGGTCTCGATAGTCAGGGTCCGGGCCAGGTATTGTCCGGTGAGGGATTTCGGGTTCTTCTCTATCTGTGCCGGGGTGCCTTTCGCCACCACATACCCCCCGTGCAGCCCTGCTCCCGGCCCCATATCGATCACGTGGTCTGCGCTCCTGATGGTGTCCTCGTCGTGCTCCACCACCACCAGGGTATTGCCGAGGTCGCGAAGCCGGCGGAGCGTGTCTATCAGTTTCTGGTTGTCTCTCTGGTGGAGCCCGATCGAGGGTTCGTCAAGCACGTAGAGCACCCCCATGAGGTTGGACCCGATCTGCGTGGCGAGCCGGATTCGCTGGGCCTCACCTCCGGAAAGACTTCCTGCACTCCTGGAGAGGGTGAGATACCCGAGACCTACCTTTTCGAGAAACTCGAGCCGGGCATTGATCTCTTTCAGGATCTGCCGGGCGATCTCGGCCTCCTTCTCGGTAAGTTCCAGGGCGGAGAAGAACTTATAGCAGGACGATACCGAGAGATCGGTCACGTCGATGATCGACCTGCCCCCGACCTTGACCGCGAGGATCTTGTCCTTCAATCTTTTCCCATGACATTTCGGGCACTCGGTGACCCGCATGAACTTTTCCAGCTCGCGCTTCCTGTATTCTGACTGTGTCTGCCGGTAGAGCCGTTCAGCCTGGGGAAGGAGCCCTTCCCAGCTTCCTGAATGAGCCCAGTGGGCGTCGCCGTTCTTCATGCTCATGGAGAACCGGATCGTCTCCGGCGAACCGTACATCAGGGCATCGTACTGTCGTTTGGTCAGGTCCTTTATCGGGGTGAAGATGGAGAACCCGAAGTGTTTCGCTACTGCCCCGAGATATTGTCCCCGGTAGCCGTCGAGGTAGTTGCGATAAAGTGCCACCGCTCCGTCTGCGATGGAGAGGTCCTGGTCGGGGATGATCAGGTCGGGGTCGAAGTCCATGCGGATACCCAGGCCATTGCACTCCTCGCATGCCCCGAACGGGCTGTTGAAGGAGAACATGCGGGGCTGGAGTTCCTCGAAGGTGCACCCGCACTCGGGGCAGGCCATGAGCGAAGAGTAAAGGTGGTCATTCCCCTCCTTGTCAACGGCGATGATCAGGCCCTCGGATTTTTTAAGTGCGGCTTCGCAGGCCTCCACCAGCCTGGAGCGGTCAAAAGTCTCCAGGCGGTCGATCACTACCTCGATATCGTGTTTTTTATAACGCTCGAGGAGGACCTCCTCGTCGGTGCGGTGGACCTCCCCGTTTACCCGGACCCGGGAATACCCTTCCTTCTGGAGGTCTTTTATGAGCTGCTGGTAGGTGCCCTTTTTCTGCCGGACCAGCGGTGCGAGAATCGTCACCATTCCGGGGATCTCTTCGGTAATCCGGTCCGCGATCTTCTCCGGGGTCTGCGATTCTATCCGGGTGTTGTGCTCGGGACAGTAGGGCACGCCCACGCGGGCGAAGAGGAGGCGCAGGTAATCGTAGATCTCGGTCACGGTCCCGACAGTACTGCGAGGGTTCCTGCTGGTGGTCTTCTGTTCGATAGAGATCGCGGGGGACAGGCCTTCGATGGCATCCACGTCGGGCTTGTTCATCAGCCCCAGGAACTGGCGGGCATACGAAGAGAGGGACTCCACGTACCTCCTCTGCCCTTCGGCATAGATGGTGTCGAATGCAAGGGTGGACTTTCCCGATCCTGAAAGCCCCGTGATGACGATGAATTTGTCGCGGGGGAGCTCTACGTTGATATTTTTGAGGTTGTGCTCCCGCGCTCCCTTTATGATGATCTTTTTCATTTCAATTGTGTGATTATGGTGGTCTTCTGATCCATATAGGGCTGATCTTCGGGGTAATTGGGGGGAATGGATAAGGATTATTTGCGGATAATGAGGTGTGTCCTGTGTCTTGTGCGCGTAAAGGAACCCTCTGCTGAAACAGTGGGGAGAATATGAGAATAATTGAACTATTCCGCTAATCACGCGGGAAGACGCTCCCAGGGCTGCCGCACCGCCACTGCGGCACCCCGCCGAGGAACTCGCGGAATTGACTGAGTTCAGGTGTTGATATTCATCATATCTTATCGAAAAAATCTAATTCCAGTTCATGTTCCAGAACCGCCGCCGGGGCGCCCTTCGGGGGCGGCGGAACCATCCTGTAGTTTCTCATAGGGTATTGTTATTCAATTACATACTGTAACCAAAAGGAAAAAGGAATTTTTTGAAAAATTTTACGAATCAACTTTTCTGATGAAGAGTTGGATCCGCGAAATCTGAAAAAAATATTCAGATATTTTTTAGTTTTTGCCCGAAAACCGGCACGAAATCTTTCTTTCGCGACATTACTCCCCCGAGCCGGACCGGCTGCGCCTCATAACCGAGCTCGGCGAGGAGCGTGTGGTCGCCGGCAACGAAAAGATCACTCGAATTCCCAATAATATCGGTGAAAAGCGCCATATAGAGATCGACCCCGTGCCCTTTCCTGAGCTGCTCCAGGTGTTTCCTGATCTCGCCTCCATGCGCGGCCGCATAACTTCCGGAAGCGGCCATCACCTGGGCGATGATGATATCCCTTCCAAAGAGGAGGTATCGTTTGATATCCTGGGTGAGCAGCTCGTCCAGAGGTTTATTCTCGAGGTCCATCCCTTTCCGGATGAGGTCTGTCCCGAACTTCACCGGGTCGAGTCCGGTGATTCCCGAGAGATAAGACACCACCTTCTCGTCTTTCTGGGTGGTGGTAGACATCCGGAGTACGAGCGTGTCGGAGAGGATCCCGGCCAGTAGCATCCCCGCCGTGGGATCCCGGGGGTCGACGGAAGACTCCATGAACTTGGAAGCGATGATCGTAGAGGTGGAGCCTACGGGTTCGTTCAGGAACCTGACCGGTTTGAGGGTAGAGATCGCCCCGAGCCTGTGATGGTCAATGACCTCCAGGATCTCCGCGTACTCTATTCCCTCGACCGACTGGGCATACTCGTTGTGGTCGAGGAGTATCACCTGCTTTTGTATCTCCTCGAGGAAGGTGTTCCGGGAGATCATGCCGAGCAGTTTTCCGTCGCGGTCCACTACGCACGCAGTTCGGTATTTTGAATCGGTGACCAGCTTCTTGGCGTACGAGAGCGGTTCTTCGAGCCGGATTGTGGGAACGTCGGTGGCAACCACTTTTCCCGCGGGAAGCGAGAGATGGACCATTCTTCCGACAGAGAAACCGTCGAGCGGGGTCCCGATGATGGAAACGCCCCGATCCTTTGCCGCGGCGAGCGCGCGGTTCCCTACGGGGGCGCCTTCCGCCACGATCAGCGCTGCAATCCCGGCTGAGATGAGCGCCAGCTGTGCGGGCTCGTTATCTCCCACAATAGCTACATCTTCGTGGGTAAGGCGGGAAAGGGACACGTGCAGCGCGTCGATGACGATGGTGACTCTTCCCCGCAGTTCCTCTTTTGCCTGGGTGAGCACCTCACCGCTCAGGATCCTGGCTAGGGTGGCGAGGGGGATGGGGCCGATCGTGAGCTGCTCCCCTCGTGTATCAGGGGTCACGTAGGCCTTGGCCAGTCCGTGCTCGCTCACCAGCCCCACCAGTGCGCCCCGGGAATCGGTGATGGGGATGTTTCGCACCTCGAACTCGTCCATCATCCCGGCTACGTCGATGGTGGGCATATCTGCCGGAGCGCTCTTCGTGTAAAAGAAGGGGATATCGGAAACGGCAGGCTCAACACTCTCGATCGGGAGAGGCGGCTCGAGCCCGAACGTGGCAAGGGCGAACCTCGTCTCTGCGTTAAGTTCCCCGGAATATGCCGGAACGTATTTGCCGGGCTCCTCCCTGTTCAGGAACTCGGCATACCCGAGCACACTTCCGATGCTGTCCGTATCCGGGTGACGGTGCCCGATCACGTATACCTGCTGCATGAATTCTCCTCCCGGGAGGGCTACCACCTGTGTGATACCCTTGCTCCCTTTTATAAAACCTGATATTACTACGCGATATGCCGGTAAAAAGATCACCCTGGCAGCAAAGGCATCCCGGGGGTGCAGGCAGGAGTGCGCAGGAATTTTGTTAGGTAAATCTTCGGAAATGAGTAAAATCATTGAAAATATCGCAGTATTCGACAGTCATAGCCGGCCGAAGGATAACGCACGGGGTGTTCGACCAATGGATTGGGATGGAACGTATAGTCTCAGCAGGGTCTCACTCGTGGAAGACCTTCCTTCTTGGTAATCGGGTCAGGGTGTTCTTCTCCTATAATGGTAATACAGGATCAGCGCCACGACGAGGGTTGCGAAACTGACGATGTTCGCCCCGACGACGACCGGGTCCTGGATCGCGTAGCCATAGATTGCCCAGAGAAAAACCCCTGCAGAGAACTGGAACAGCGTGAGGACACTGACATCGTGGACCAGCTTCGTCCTGTACATCTTCAGGATCTGGGGCACAAACCCGAACATCGTCAGGAGCGCCGCGACGGACCCGATCACAATCCACGGAATCATAATTGTCAGATCACCCTGAGGTGGGCCATCCGGGGTGAAAATTCTTCTTATGAATTTTTTAGGTTTTTTTAAAAATTTATCCCAACATCACTACGCGCTCAAAAAAACGGTGAACAATACGAAAACGCCGGACCCCTGAAAAGTTACAACAGAATTACCGAATTTCGCGGATCAGGCTACGTCTTCTTCCTCGTCCGATATTATCCGCAATTCCCATTCCTCTTCATCGAATTCGATCTGGCCCGTACCGTTGCAGACAGGGCATTCCACGGTCTTGGAGATTTCATTGCAGCCGTCAGATTCCGGGAGCTCGTCTTCCGCGATGGTATCCTCGGTTTTTATATGGAAATATCGCCGGGTCTCGTGGGATTCAAGGGCCTGGCAGATCCGGTACTGATCGTTCGGGATCTCCCCGGTCCCTTTGCAGCGGCGGCACGTGAGGAGGATGGTCATGAAGACTTCAGATTAATTTTGAATGAACTCTATATTCAAAGTTGTTCTCTATAATCTGCTATTCTATAACTTCCTTCAAAAATAAGAAGGATGAGACTGGGAAAAATATGAAACGAAAACGAAGGATAAGCACGGATGAAGGAAAAGAATTTATTCTACGCAGATCGCCTTTTTGCCTGTAGTTCGGAATATTCTCTGTATAACCTTTCATAGTGGATTTCAGGACTGTATCGGCGATTGTATAAATCGTACGAATTTTTGCTCATTTCCTGAAAACGGTCCCGGTCCTTCAACACAGAAAGAATATTTCCTGACAATAAACGGACATCGGAAGGGTTTACCGTCAACTCATCTATGAAAAGACCTTCAACGCCACATTGATCACTCACTATTAGTGGTCTGGCATATGCAAGAGCTTCTAGGTTAACGAGGCCACAGATCTCAAGGCACATTGAGGGAAAAACTACAACGTTCGCCCTTTCATAGAATCCCCCTAGATCGTTCTGGTTGACGTACCCGTGAAATTGAACCGCCTGGTCGAGGTTCAGGGATTTGGATAGTAATTTTAATTCATCCAGATATGGCCCGTCACCACAAATATGCAGCACGGCGGCAGGAAATTCATTGCGAACCTCCAACATTGAGAGAATTACGTACTGAAATCCCTTTTCTTTACTAATTCTTCCCACACAGAGGATGTTTCCCGGTTCTACACCCGATGTATCCGGCAATGTCAGAGGACGATCCACAAAGTGCTGGATGACACTCATATTTTTAGCTCCGCAATTGAGCAGCCGTTGTTTTAACTGGTTGTTCGGTGCGATGATTCTGTCAACGATTCTCTTGGTTAAATTCCATTTAAGTGCGTATGAAGGAGCAATTGCCAAAAATTTCCAGGTGGGAAGGCAACGATTTTTAAAACATTCTATTCCGTAGGAATAGCGGCATAATTCCCCGAAAGGTTTTTTAGATGTTTCACTCATGCAAACTACAGTATATGCGTGAACCGATTGGATAACCGGGATCCTCAATCCATGTAATGCAATCAGCACCGAAATTCCATATCTGTCATTTGCGTTTATATGAATAATATCCGGCTTTATTTGGGAAATCCAGTGCCGTAATTTTAAGATGATGCGCGGGTTAATGTAAAATCTTGCAAAATAACGGAGAATGTAACTGCCCGGATATTGATCCCTGTCGTAAAAATGATCTCTTACAATGCACATGGACTCGTCCGTGAATTCTTCACGATTTGAAAAGGAGAAGAGGAATGTATCATTCCCATGCGCCTTTAAAAGGCGCATTAAAGAACTGACATATATCTCTCCTCCGCCAAACGCATCATAATTAGAATGGATTAGGAGGATACGCATACGTCACCTACTCTCGCACTGCCATCAGACTTACTGGTGATTTATCTGGTCGTCTGGTTCTCATAGACTATCCGTCTGAATTGTGATCTAATCCGATCCAGATTGAAATCGCGATCTGCGGCGCTCTTTGCAGCATCTCCGAGATTCTGCCGAAGAGATCTATCTTCAAGCAGCTGTCGGATGGCACCTGCGAGATCTTCCACACGGGTGGAATCGACGACAATTCCGCAGTTATTTTTCTTGAAATACCAGGATACAAAAGATCCCGCTGGGGCATGAACCAAAATGGCTCTGCCTGCTGCAAGATACTCTCCCATTTTACCGGGAGAAGCCGAATCAATGATAAAATCCGGATATTTGGATCGAAATGCCAATGGAAGGAACAGGATATCTGCATTCTCTTGGATATCAGGGATGGACGTTATGCTCTGATGCGGATGGATCACTACGAACGGACCAGTTATTCTTTCCTTCACCAATCTGGCCTTTCTTCGTCCCGTGTAAATATGAAGTTTAACATCCCTGCGATTTATTAATTTAAGGGCACTGATCATATTCCGGAACGCATCGTAATGTGCTTCCCCTACGTCTCCTGTGTATACTATCCGTAGGTTCGTACTTGAAAACCCTGAATTCCCCGGACGTTTGTAAAAGTCCATGTTTACCGGGTTATGAATTACATCTGACTCGATCCCGTACCGCTTATGGTATTCCCGTTTCAGGCATTCGTTCGCAACAATCACTTTTTCTGCATTTTTAATGACGAGTGGTCCCGTTTCTCCCGCGAATTTAAGCTCAGACCTATTGTGCCATTGAAGTATGTAGTCATCAAAAATGTAAAAATAAAGGGGGATTTGCAGTTTTTTACATGCGGAACAGACTGCGTCAGGTTCAAAAAGGTCTGCAGTGCATACAATTGCCAGCTGGCACCCGTTTTTTGCGAGTATTTTCGTGTAGTCCGAGGCTCTCTTATTAAGATATGCCCTTAAAAAAATTTTAACCCCAAAAAAATTTGTAATGAGGATGAATTGTTTAAAAAGGATGTGTAAACCAGGCATGTAAAAATATTCGGAGTTAAATCTCTCTGTGCAAGAGTCCCTGCATTTTTTGTGGTAATCGCGAGTGGAAATTACAATGAAGTCGTCGGAGGGTATGTCCTGTAGCAGTTTATACAGGACTACGGCCTGGCCCGAGGGAGAAGGTGGCAGGACAGGCGAGATAATTGCAAACTTCATCGGAAATACCACATCAGGAAAAATGAGAATAGCCTTTCACAATTTTCAGAACAGTTCCACTCACATTATCCACGAGGTATTCACGAGGTACTATCCATGAAGGCGACAATTCTGTGACGGTCCTGACGCATTGCACTATCATATCCTCATCCGCGCCGCTGAGCATATTGCTCCCGGATTCTATCGTTTCGGGTCTTTCCGTCACATCCCTGATTGTAACATTCGGTACTTTAAAAATACAGCATTCTTCCTGGACTGTTCCACTATCGCTAATCACACAATATGCATTTCTCTCGAGATTTATGAAATCAATGAATCCAAAAGGTACGCAGAATCGGAGACCTTCGGAAATCCCACTCAAATCGGCTAACTCCAACCGTGCCTTTGTCCGCGGATGCACACTCACGATTACCGGCAGACCGAGAACAGAATGCAGTGTATTCAGTCCCTTGACTATCGAACGCAGGCGTTGAGGATCATCCACATTTTCGGCTCTATGCAAAGTTGCGAGAAGATACGAACCTCTCTCAATTCCGAGTTTTTCCATAATCGATGACGATTCGATACTATCTCGATACTGTAGCAATACTTCGTAAATCGGATTTCCGATAACGAATATCTTTTCACCGGGGATTCCCTCTCGTAAAAGGTTCATACAGCTTCTCTCGGTGTAGGGCATCAGGATATCGCTGCAATGATCGATTACTCTCCGGTTAATCTCCTCGGGAACGCGATCGTCGTAGCACCTATTGCCGGCTTCCATATGAAATACCGGGACCCCCAATCGTTTCGCGACAAATGCCGAAAGACTACTGTTGGTATCGCCAAGGATGAGGAGCCTGTCCGGCCTTTCACGCACAAGGATCTTTTCGGTCTCTTGGATTATGGTGCCGACCTGTTCCCCAAACGTGGATGATTTTACCCCTAAATAATAATCTGGTTCTCTTACGTTCAGATCCCGAAAAAAAATATCGCTAAGGTTTACATCATAGTTCTGGCCGGTGTGGACGAGTGTATGGTCCCCTGACTGGTCCAGTTTTCTTATTACCTGGCTGAGACGGATAATTTCAGGTCTTGTCCCCAATACCGTCAGAACCTTCATCTTAGCAATTCACCTTCTCCCGGGGTCTGCTGTTCGAGTAAAAGATTGAATTTTTCCATCTGTTTTTTCAATTCACTAATGCTCATTAAATTGTCAGCGGAACTAAATTCATGACCAATAATTTCTCCAACCCCTTCTTTTGGCAATAATTCGGGGAGAATTGGGAGTATTACGTAGTAATTTCCCCTCGAGATAGTCCGATGAGCCTCTTCTTCTGAAACAAGAATTTCATGAACCTTTTCACCAGGGCGTATCCCGGTCACAATAGTATTAATCGCTCTATTCCCAATCAAAATATTTGCGATATCAGTAACCTTCGCAGACGGCACTCTTGGAATAAAGGTTTCTCCACGTCGGCCAGATTTTATTGCAGCAAAGATGGTGTCGACCGCCTGATCAAGACTGAGAAGGAATCTCGTCATATCTTCGGTGGTGATAGTTACCGGTCCCCCGCTCTTAATCTGTTCATGGAACAAGGGAATAACTGATCCACGCGAAGCGAGCACGTTACCATACCGTACACAGATAAATCTTGTATTTTTACAATCCATATTTGCGTGGATAAACACTCTTTCCTGGATTGCTTTGGTCATTCCCATGACATTGACGGGCTTGCACGCTTTATCCGTAGATATGCCCACTACAGTTTCAATTTTCAGATTATGTTCTCTTATCGCTCTGATAATGTTCTCTGGTCCCAGGATATTGGTCTGGACTGCTTCGAAGGGAAAATATTCACAGGAAGGGACTTGCTTCAAGGCAGCTGCGTTAAAAACGATGTCTACATCTGGCAATACTGCACTGATGCTATGAAAATCTCTGACATCCCCTATCCGGAATTCAAGGAGTTGTTGAAAATTATTATAGATTACTTCATCGGTTGGACATTTTAGATTTTGATACTCGACACGCATTGCATGTTGTTTAGCCTCATCTCGTGAAAAAACAATTATTTTTTCTGGTAACCCCATTTCTCCTGAAAGCAGTCTGCGAACGAGTACTTTTCCAAGTGAACCAGTTCCACCGGTTATTAAAACAGTTTTCTCTGTTAACATGTTAGTCCCTCAAATTGGAGTACGGCGTAGAATCACGATGCATTTCTTCAATCATTTCTCTCCACCCGGGAATAAAAATTTTTGTTTTAGACTTGAATTTTTGAGAATTCAAGCTTCTATCACTAATTTCATAATCATTGGGAAAAATCTCAATTTTAAGATCATAAATATCCCTGACTAAATTAAGGAGATCAAGTTTGCTAATTGATTGTGAGGATACATGGTACAGACCGGAAATATGTGGATATTCAACAATAATCTTCTCAAGAATCTCTGCATGGGCATTTGTTGTCAAACCCGAAAAGATGACTTTTCTGAATCCCTGTACTGATTTTCCATTCTGCGAGAGGAACCATTCAATAAGTCCATGAGATGACGTAAGCTCACGGCCTATAATTGAGGTCCTAATTGTGAGACAATTTTTTTCATTTAGTTCTCCAAGTAATTTTGTCCTTCCATAAAGATCGTTCGCATCGGGAAAATCCTCTTCTGAGTAATTCCCTTTATTTCCCGAAAAAACACAATCCGTACTATAATGAATAAGTCTGATCCCGCTATTTCGACAGACGCTTGCGAGCTGGTGTGGAAAAAGTGAATTAATTGATATACTTTTTATTGGATCGTGTGCTTCTGGAAGCTGTTTTACAATCCCAATTGAGTTGACTATCACATCTGGCTCAATTTTATGAATTTCAGAAATCAGTGTATTGAAGTGAAGGGCATCGATATTCTCTATTAAGTTCATTTTACCGAAGACCGGATGACCTTTTATTGGCAATTTCTTTCTTACTGTTCCATATACCGTATGTTCCCTTGAGAGAATTTGAATGACTTTATGCCCCAGCATCCCCGTAGCGCCTAGAACCAGAATTTTCATCGGAATCATTTATTTTATTTGAAGTCTTAATAAAAAAGTTTACTTGATGATGGTCGGTGAACAGCTCAAAATAATTCCTGAATACAGTTGGTTTTCGGTGATCTTCAGTCCTTAAAGATAAAAATAATGCGGATATTATTCAATTAAATTTATTATATTAATAATTGGGGGGAAATTAAAAATTTTTCATTTTTATAATTGCTGAGTTGAAGAAATTCTTTAATGATATGAAATTATTTTTCATTATCTTAAAAAATATTGGAGTATTGTCAACTGTTAAAAATTCATAGTTGTCTAAATTTTGAATTTTAATTGACTTCAGAGGGAAATAATTAGGTTGTTTATAGTAACGCTTTAACGGAATTGAATTTTCTACAATTGGAACGTCTTCATCTTTCTCACCCTCCTTGAAATGATACACAATCGAATCCAGTGAGGTAAAATGTTGAACGCCAATATTTGATAATTTCCTATAAAAATTTTGGTCGCCGAATTCTACAACATCCTTAAATGATTTACCTGCAAGATTTCCTTCTGGATACAGGCCCACTTTTATTGCATTTTTCTTAAAAACGGCGCAGGGCATATATGCACCTCCTTTGGTCAAACCCGTCACCTTTTTTTGTTCAACGAACTTTAAAAAGCCCGTTTCATCAAAGTTTTTTGGGCTATTTCCAAAGTCACAATAAGATGCATCAGGGAATATGCCATGTTCCGGATGATTTCTCTCAACCAAATGAGATGTGATAATAGAGTCTGGGCCTAAATATTTCAATAAATTTTCAAGCCAGTCAGGAGAAAAACAGTTATCGCTATTGACAAGGACAACAATATCCCCGCTTGCTGAAGTAATCCCTTTATTATACCCTTTATAGACATATTGCATATATTCGGGTTCTCCATAGCCCGAATTAAAAAGTTCTTCAGGGGTTCTTTTTTCATTATTATTGATTATAAATTTATATCCTCGTTTTACGAGATGTTCGATCAATTCTTCGGTTGCATCATTTGCAACAAAAAAAAATTCTGCATGGCCCGTACGAATCATAGGAGTATATTTATTTACTGATTCATATATGAAATCAGCATATTTTTTAGATTTATATATTAGTGATATAATTGATATTTTTACCATGTTATCCCCTTGTTTTCCAAATATTGAGTCCACAATGCTTTAGTATTTATTCTATCCCATTTCTGCCTAAAGACGTCTTCCCTTGGAGAATTAGAGGGGATAAAGTCTCTTTCTAATGAAGAATCGTATAGACGTACAGGAAGATCACAGGCCATCGCTTCCCATTCGAGCATAAAATAAGACCTTAATAATCCCGTAAAAAGTATGAAATTCGCACAATTCATCAATTCACTTAATGTCTCTTGATTTACCTTAATGAAATTATGGCCTCCGGAAAAATTATCTGATTCAAGATCCCATTTCCAGACAATAATCCAATAAATATCCGGATGATTTTTTGCATATTCTAGAACCCTGTCATATCCTTTCATAGGATGGGTAGTGCCTCCCCAAAAGCCGATTTCCTTATCGAGAGGCAGACCATATTTTTTTCTGAGTAATTCCTTATCCCTTTTTGGTTTGAACAATTCTGTATCGACACCAATCGGTAAGACATCGACATGACCAAATTCCTGGTAATATCTGGCGGCTAAGGGACTTGAAACAGTCCTATAAGTGCAGTATTTTGAACACTGAAAAATTCTTTCAATTTTTTGATCCCAAATATCCTTTTTAAAAACTTCCTTCATTTCCGGATACAATTCCCATAAAAGAGCGATGCTTTTTCCCGGTAGGTTTGGAAATCCAAGAGTTGAGTATTGCAATAGAATATCGTCGGAGGACATTCTATTTGGAAGGCCAAATTTGGACGAAGGAAATTCCCTTTTAAACCACGTCCAAAAGGTATCTTCTCCCAAACCGCTTATTACTTCTGGGTTCAAGTAAATCATTTTTTACCACTTATTTCAGATTAAACGGAATACTTTTTTTCAGAATTTGATTTTAAAACTATTAATTTTTACTCGTTAACAACAAAAAAGAAAAAAATCCGGCTCTGTAGAATTCCTCAATAACGATCAGAAGAGAAAAGGAATTCAGTATTCTTGAGGTATTTGAAAAGTTATTATCTGACCTTGACATTAAGCTCTTCACGTTGCGTCTATGAAAGGTGATCAGAACGGTAAATATTTTTCAATGGTCGTTCCCTGAGTTTACATTTTCATTTGTGTTCCGGTCTTATTATTAGCAAAAACAAAGTTTCCTCAGGGCCGGTAATTCACTGCTTAAATTTTGATGTGGGATTTTCGTGAATGAAATATTTTGGACATGTCCATGGAATAAAAGAAAAACCGATATTGGAGTAAAATTTCACTCTAAAAATTATTCATTGACCATTCGCACTGCGGACTGACCATTCCGACAAAATTTTTCCGTAACGGCCTCCCTTCAATATCGATGTCACTAACTTGAAATTGAATTGAAATAGGGATAAAATCAATAATTCCGGGCCCATTTGCTCCGAGACTAATGGTATAAAAACCAGGTCCGAGAATATTATTCTCAAATTTTATTATAAATTCGATCGCTCCAGCTTTGAACTGTGTCACATTGAGTGAATCAGATAAATATGAATTGAACAGACATAATCCCATAACAGAATCGATACTAAAACCAAATTGGATATCACTTATTGTTTCGGTCAATTTTCCTGAGATTTTTAGGCAAAAGGGTTCATTTAATCTGATATATGATGTTTGTATATTGTTGGAATTCAATATTTCAATTTTAACCCACTTAAATTTACTCGATTCGATGGAATTTACGCGTAAATCGGTGCTTGTGAGATCTGCAATTCCACTGTCGATAGTATCCTGGCTCGATAGATATTCCTCAATGACTTCATTTGTCTCACCAAATTTTTTTAAAATTCCATTTTCCAACATAATGCATTTATCACACAATCCGGCTATTGCTCTCATATTGTGGCTGATAAATAGTATTGTTCGACCACTCCTGGACACATCCTTCATTTTATTTAGACATTTTTTCTGAAATTCGTTGTCCCCTACTGCTAAAACCTCATCGATTAGAAGAATTTCAGGATCGAGGTGTGCAGCAACTGCGAATGCCAGTCTTACATACATTCCGCTTGAATATCTTTTCACAGGAGTATCGATAAATTTTTCAATTTCTGCGAAACGAACTATTTGCTCAAATTTCGCATCAATTTCTTTTCTTTTCATTCCTAAAATTGAACCACTCAAGTATACGTTTTCCCTGCCTGTTAACTCTGGGTGAAAACCCGTCCCCACCTCGAGCAAAGAACCTACACGGCCATGGATTTCAATTTCTCCTTCGGTGGGAAATGTTATTCGGGATAAAATCTTCAACAAGGTACTTTTTCCCGCACCATTCCTTCCAATTATTCCGATAACCTGGCCTTTTTCAATCTCAAAGGAGATGTTTTTGAGCGCCCAGAACTCATTCACAACAGTTGGATTATTGGTAAATTTTTTGAAAGGCGCTTTCAATGTATCAGAAATTGCATCACGAAACGTACTGTACGACGCTCTCTGTCCAAGGCGAAATTTCTTCCCTACTTTTTTCACTTTAATTATTGCTGTATCCATTAATTCTCTCCGCCCCTACACAATATCTGCAAAGTATTGTTCCATCTTCCTGAAATAGAAAAATCCCCCGAATAAAAGGACAATCACCATTGCGACTGAAACCCCGATCAATGCATCTGGAGGAGTTGTCCCTAAAAGTGCCCATCGGAACCCCTCTATGACTCCTGCCATGGGGTTCAGTCCATAGAGCCACCTGATTGATTCTGGAAGAAGTGTGCTGGGATAAACAACCGGAGACGCAAAGAGCCAGAACTGGATAATAAATGGAAGGGTATACTGGAAATCCCGGTATTGAACGTTTAATGCTGATAGCCATAATCCAACAGCAAGTGAGGTTATCACTGCAAAAATGATAAAAACCGGTAGAAAAATCAGGTTCCACCCCGGCATAAATCCGTAGACTGCCATCATGACAACGAGAATTGAGAACGCCGCCGCAAAGTCCACAAGAGGTGAAAGCACCCCGGATAATGGCATGATCAGGCGGGGGAAATAAACTTTCGTCAGAATATTTGCATTAGTGACCATACTCGTTGTGGACCTGGTTAACCCTTCGGCAAATAACGTCCATGGAAGTAGCCCTGCAAGATTGAACAAAGGATAGGGAAGGCCCTCCGAGGGGATATGGGCCAGTCCACCGAAGAATATCGAGAAGACCACCATCATAAACAAAGGCTGAATTATTGCCCATGTGAAACCGAGCCCCGTCTGCTTATAACGCACCTTAACGTCACGCCAGGTAAAAAAATAGAGAAGTTCATGATACTGCCAGAGCTCCCCGAAGTCCATTGGTACCCATTTTCTCGGGGGTCGGATGATAATTGTAGGGACTTCTGTATTCTCCTGCGAGACCATCTGACTAAATATCTGAATGCTCCTCTATAAAAAGATATTAAGTAAAAATACTGTGATTACCAATATACAACAGGATCTGATGCTGAAACCATGACTAAAACAGCTTTAATCACCGGAATTACAGGGCAGGATGGATCGTATCTCGCGGAATTACTCCTGGAACAAAAATATGACGTATATGGGCTTGTCCGAAGGCTCAGTACCCCGAATACGACAAATATCACACATATCGTCGATAACATTCATCTTGTTGAGGGAGACCTGATGGACCAGAGCTCCCTAGACACTGCGATCCAGCAATGCAGACCCGATGAAGTATACAATCTGGCGGCCCAGTCATTTGTTGCAACCTCCTGGCAGCAACCGGTTCTGACCGGCGAAGTCGACGCACTTGGGGCGCTCCGGGTCCTGGAAGCAATCAGAAGGAATAAAAAGGATTGCCGCTATTATCAGGCCTCTTCGAGTGAAATGTTCGGGAAGGTCCAGGAAACGCCACAAAATGAAAAAACACCGTTTTATCCCAGGTCTCCCTATGGTGTGGCCAAAGTCTACGCATACTGGGCTACGATCAATTATCGCGAGAGTTACGAAATGTTCTGTGCAAATGGTATTTTATTCAACCATGAGTCGCCGCGCAGGGGAATCGAATTCGTTACCAGGAAGATAACCGATGCGGTTGCACGTATCGATGCAGGGCTCCAAAAAGACCTAAGGCTTGGCAATCTGGATGCCGAGAGGGATTGGGGATATGCCGGAGATTATGTCAAAGCCATGTGGAAGATGCTCCAACATGACAGTTCGGATGATTTTGTAATCGCTACAGGTGAGGCCCACTCCGTCAGGGAGTTCGTCGACCTTGCATTCAAGGAGGTCGGTCTGGACTACGAGGACTATGTCCTGGTGGATCCGAAATTTTTCCGGCCAGCCGAGGTCAATTTCCTGATGGGAGATTCGTCAAAGGCGAGGAATATACTTGGCTGGCAACCGGAAGTAAAATTCGAGGATCTTGTAAAAATGATGATGAAGGCCGATATCGAACGATATGCCCGAAAGAGGTGAATGAAAAAGGCACATCTATTTATCTTTGTAGTTCGAAGGTTATAGGCAACTCTCTGTCCCGGTAGGGTAGTGGATATCCTAGAAGCCTGCGGAGCTTTTGACCCGGGTTCAAATCCCGGCCGGGGCGTTACATTTTTCTGCAAAATCAGCGCTGGTACAATTTATTACAAAATATCAAGCCCCTCGCCTGAACTCATTAACGACAAGGCTGTTCAATTCATAATTACAAAAATTCTCGCAGTTAAGACAAAATAATTAACTTCTCCGGTCCCAGCCTCTCATAGAGATGGGAGTGGAAATGTCCGACCGTTATATTATCTCGATAATTCTCGTAGGTGTGGCCGTCATTGCTGCCGTAATCGGTGCCGCACTTGTCACCGGAGGCGATATCGAAGGTACGAATACCAGTGAAATCATCAGAATTACAGACCCAAAGGACCTGAAGCTATATCTCCAGTCAGACCGTGACCGGGGAACCGGAGGGAGTCCGATGTACGTCCAGTCTTCGACGCTGGACGGCAGTATCGGGATGGCAGGAACCGGTATGGAGAAGATGGCTGTTCCGGCAGCCTACCCGGTGGTGTCTTCCGATTATTCCACAACGAACATCCAGGTTGCAGGCGTGGACGAAGCGGATTTCGTGAAGAACGACGGGAGATATATTTATATTCTCTCCTGCGGGGAACTGGCCATCATCGACGCATATCCGGCTGAGAGCGCAAAGACCCTCTCTACAACCCGTATCGAGGGAAATCCGGGGGAGATGTTCCTGGAGGGTAACAGGCTTACTATCTTTGCCTCCGGCTGGGAACAGACCTATATCAAACCTGCCGCAAGCGTTGCACCCGTTCCCTACGGAAGGGAGATCACCCATGCGTATGTCTACGATATATCCGACCGCTCGCACCCCCGTCTGGCCCGGGATATTGCAATAAGTGGGAACTACTACGATTCGCGCATGGTCGGGGATTACGTGTACGCGATTACCAGCGAGTCGGTCCCCTGGGTGCTGGACGAACCCCTGTACCCCGAGGTGAAGGTGGGAGACGAACCGGTCATGGTTCCGGATCTCTACCGGTTCCGGACCATTCCTGGGAATTTCGTGTACAATACCATCTCTTCCTTCAAGGTGAACGACGATTCACCGGTCAGGGCAGAGACCTATCTCTCAGGTTATTCCTCCACGCTTTACTGCTCGCCGGATAACCTGTACGTCGCCTATGTAAACCAGAACTACGCACCGCGGCAGGTTATGGCAGAACCCCTGGGAAGTACAAGTCCCATGTACGAACCCCCGAGGGAAGAGACCATCATCCACCGTTTCTCAATCATGGATGGAATCGTCAAGTACCAATCTACCGGGGATGTACCGGGCCACCTCCTTAACCAGTTCTCCCTCGACGAATACGGCGGGAACCTGCGGGTCGCCACCACGGTGAACGAATGGAGCTCCTCCAGGTCCCTGCAGTACAACAGCGTCTACATCCTGGACGGTGCCATGCACACGGTAGGAAGCCTTGAATATATCGCACTAGATGAAAAGATCTACTCCACCCGGTTCCTCGGCGATCGGCTCTATATGGTGACATTCAAGAGAATCGACCCGTTCTTCGTTATCGATCTCTCCGACCCGGCACATCCGGGCATCCTTGGAAAACTGAAGATCCCCGGATATTCCGACTACCTGCATCCCTATGACGAAAATCATATCATCGGTCTCGGAAAAGAGACGGAATCGAACGATTGGGGCGGGGTGTCTGTCGGCGGACTGAAACTGGCTCTTTTCGACGTCTCCGACGTGAATAATCCGGTGATGGTGGATAAGGTGGAGATCGGCGATTCAGGGACCGATTCCGCGGCCCTTCAGGACCATAAGGCCTTCCTCTTCGACAAAGGAAAAGACCTGCTGGTAATCCCGGTTTCGGAGATACAAAAGACCTACGTATCCGACCTGAAGGGGAGCCCGTATGGTCACGGGCTCTGGCAGGGGGCATATGTCTTTGGGGTGGACCCGGACATCGGCTTCATCAAAAAAGGTACAATCACGCACCAGATGAACGCAGATGCATATTCCTACTGGTATTCCCCTGATACGGTGAAGAGGTCGTTGTATATCGGGAACGTGCTTTATACGGTCTCTTCAGGTTCGATCATCATGACCGACCTCAATGACCTCTCGAACCGCCTGAACGAGGTAGACCTTCCGGACACCTGCAGTCCGGGGGTATACCCCATGAGAGTAGAATAATTCAGGAATGTTGCAGGGGATGGAGGGGGGTTTTTGGGCGGAATGTACCCCCTCCCTGAAAATTTTCCAGCTCTCCCCGGGATTATTTCCAAAAAATTAAGCGCTCCTTCCAGATGGGCTCAAACCCCTCTATATTAGCTTAAAGCCCGCCTTAAAGAAACCCTCCCTGAGTAGACCATTCCCTGTTCAATGACTTCCGGGATCAAAAAAAATTCCGGGATTAGAGAGGGAACGGGAGGACCCGCCATCCCAGGTACCAGTACACCGCGAACACGATGATCAGGTACACGACCAGAAGGGCCCAGGTGATCTTCTCCCAACGGGGCATCTCCTTGACGATCTCCTTGATCTCTTCTTCTCCTTTCTTCACTTCCATAACCATTTCCTCCTAGATCTTCTCCGCTTCTTCAGGATGTTCGGCGGTGACCCTCGAGGTGAACCAGAATATGGCGATGGTCATCACGGTGATGATGAACCAGACCCCGAATATCTGCGCCACGGGGATTGGGGTAGGGTATGCCTGCCCTCCCGGGACCGGGACAATCCCATATATCGTCCATGGAGACCGTGCCGATTCGCGGACAAAGCCCATGACAATCACGATCCACATGCCCAGGACGCCGGCAATCAGTGCATAGCTGCGTGAAACCGACGAGAGGTTGCCCCATTCCATTTTGGTAGGTTCCCGAAGCATCACCAGGTCAATAACCAGGACGATTGCCCCGATTACGATGAGGACGAAGAGCGCTACGAGCTTGTAGCTCATGTATCCCAGAGGATTCACCCCGAAATCCATGGTATAGGGCTGGACGAGGATAAACCCGGCCACGGACGCGATCACGATGAAGAGCTTGAACAACCGGTGAAGGCGCTCGTTGCCGACTTCGGTGAGTATCCGTTCCTTTCGGTCGTAGAGGTAGAGGATCGACGCGATAAAGAGGAACGAGAGCAGTCCCACCATCAGGACCATCTCCCACGCACGATTTGCAAGCATGATGCTTGCGAAGGCACCGGGCTGCGCGTGAAAGATCGTGCTCATGTAGATCAACCCGAGCAATGGCTGGAAGATCAATCCCAGCAATCCGAAACTGAGCCCGTATGACCCCACAAGATCCCAATAGGTCTTTGATGGTTTGTCCTTCCGGTCAAGGTAATGGAACATCGCGAGCATCGCGAGCAGGAACCCGAAGTATGACACCGCCGCCGCAAGCCGATGGAACTGTAATATCCAGGTCGTGGCATTGAACCACCAGCCGGAGAGAACACTTAAGGGCATGGTAAAAAGACCCGCGGAGGTGTTCCAGTCGATGGCGGTCCCGCCGGGGGTGAGCATCCCGGACGCAAGCGTGTTGATCAGAAGGGTCTGGGCGAATACGTCTACCGCATATGCGTAACCAAGGAACTGGTGCCATTTGTTGCTTATCTTATCCCACGCGAACCAGTAGGTATAAAGGAAAAAAATTTCCAGCCCGAAGGTGATGGCCTCCGCGAGCAGTGGCCACCAGTAGATGTGGAATGCCTCCGAGGCGAACGTGGGAAAGAGCGAGATGAAGAATAAGACCCCTCCGACGGCGAAGGTCGCTCCCGCAGAGAAGAGGATTACGTTGAACAGCGTAATCGAACGCGCCAGTCGTTTATATCTGGTTTTTTTGGTTTTAAGGTAGATCGATTCGGTCCCGGCAGCCACCCAGGCCCCTCCCAGGTGAAGGTTGGCAAACAGGACGTGGGCAAGCATCACGAACGCGATGAAGATTGACCGTCCGGAACTTGAAATATCCACCTCCTGGATAGGCAATGTCTCGTTGTATTGCGAAGGTACCTGCCCCAGCGCATCGGCATTCAACTGAGTGGACGATATCAGTCCCCCCTGCTGGGGAACGATAAAGAACACGAGTATTATAAGGAATATGGCCAATGCGATGAGATAGCCGTATATCTGTTTCATGACCCTTCAACGCCTCCCATGAATCCACGTTTACGAGGTATAGATAAATTAAATGACGATATAATTACCGCCCGGAATGTTTTCCGAACCGGGGGTGTCACCCGTTGGCAATTATCAGGGAGATTTTTGTGGCAGTTCCGACCCGTCCCGCCTTCCCAGCCGGTCCCGTATCTCTCTCACGATCCTCTCTCCCCGGGGTGTATCCTCCATCAGATATATCGCAGAACCTGCGAAAAGAACGATGAACCCCACCAGTATGGTGAGTGGGGCGAGCGTCACCATAAACAGGACACAGGAGATCGCACCTGCAGCAGGGATGACTACTCCCAGGGGTATCCTGAAGTATGTCCTTTCAGGTGGTACAAGATTTTCCCTGCGAACCAGCAGGAACGCACTGATATTCACCAGGGCCATGGTCACCAGGGTGGTTACGTTTGTCAGGTCCACCACGAAATTGAGGTTTCCATACAGGATCAGGGCAGTTGCCAGGATCGCGCCGATAATAATGGAATTCGCCGGCTGCCCCCCGGCGGAAAGACGTGCAAACCTTCCGGGGACCTGCCGTTCGCTTGCCATTTCCATGATGATTCTGGATGCCCCTATAACGTTTGCGTTCGCGGACGAAAGCGTGGAGAACACCGCACCAAGCGCGACCACTGCTGCACCGGCCCCCCCAAAGAGCACGACCGACGCATCGAACACGCTCTGGCTGCCGTAAGAGGGTAGATGTGCAGAAAGAAGGGCCACGATTACCCCTATGTAAATGATCGCGACGATGCCGATCGAGATTAGCGTGGCCAGAGGGACGTTCCGGGAGGATTCCTTCACCTCTCCCCCCATGAGGGCAACGACCTGGAACCCGATATAGGCAAAAAAAACCATGGTCATCCCCTGAATCATCCCTCCTATTCCCGAATCGAAGAAGGGCACGAAATCCGTGCGAGTGATGTGAAAGAGTCCCACTGCGATGAGCCCGGACAGGATGGCGATCTTCGAGGCCACAAGACCTATCTCGAATTTTCCGGCTTCCGACAAGCCGCGGAGGTTCAGGCCCGCGAGGACCACGATGCCGCCGAGAGCGAAGAGCCTGGGGTCGACTGACGTCCCCAGGAGCAGGTTGAAATAAATGCCAAAGCCCAGCAGGACAAAGGCGGATGCGATGGTGAGACTGATGTACATCGCCCACCCGGCGATGAATCCGGGGAATGCTCCGAGCATCCTCCGTGCGAACAAATATCCCCCGCCGTCTTCGGGGAATATCGATGCCAGGGCTGCATAGGAAATGCCTGAAAAGGCTACGATTATTCCGCAAAAAAGGTATGAGAGGATCGCCGAGGGCCCCGCGACCCCTACGACGAGGCCACTTAGCACGAACACCCCCGCACCGACCATGTTTCCCACAGCAAATGCTATTGCAGCGGCGATACTCAGCCCCTTACTTCGCCTCGCGCCCGGCATGGTATCCCTCACTCTTCCCGGGAAGTGTATTAAAATTAGTCCTGTTCCTGAATCGCAGCCTTGCCGGGGAATGTAGGAGCAGAGCTTTTATTACAGAACACTCATTATTACCAGAATGAACTAACGCCAGGGAATTCCGGCGAATCCATCTTTATCCGGTGTTATATGTACAGTGATATCGCGATCGCAGTGGACAAATCCCCGTGCTCTCATGCTTCCGAAACGATCGGGGTGGAGATTGCAAAACAGTTCCATGCGGCTGTTTCGGGATATCATGTCTATTCGGGAAGATTTCATCGCGCGAGATTCGGGGCACTGGAGCCCTACCTCCCCCCCCGCTACCAGGATGAGGACCAGCTGGACTACCAGAGAAGGATCCATTCGGTCCTGATCGAACGGGGGCTGGAGATAATCTCTCTTGAATACATGAAGGGACTCTCGGAGAAGTGTGCCGGTGAGAAGATACCGTTGAGAGAGGTCCTGAAAGACGGAAAAAACGCGGATATCCTGATCGAAGCGACCAGAAGTCATGACCTCTTCATCATGGGTGCACAAGGGCTTGGCACGGTAGAGGGGACGCGCACGCTCGGCGGAACCGCTTCATCCGTGCTCCGCCACGCGGGGTGCGACCTCCTGATAATCAGGAACGACAGGATACCCCGGAAGGTTCTTGTCGGGATTGACGGGAGCGAGGAGTCCTTCGGAGCCGTGAAGACAGGCTCAGGACTCGCATCGATGATGAACGGGGAGGTCACGCTCATATCGGTCTTCAACCCCCAGTTGCACCGCACGGTATTCTCCCTCCTCTCCCGGGTCCTTTCCGAGGAGGCGGGCAAGGTGTTCAGGTTCAACGAGCAGGAAACGCTCCACAACACCATAATCGATCGGAGCCTCGCCGAACTTTACCGGAAATATCTGGACCGGGGGTGTGAGGTCGCTCGCGACTCGGGATGTTCGCGGGTGAATCCGGTGCGGAAAGAAGGCGTGCCCTGGAACGAGATCTGCCGTGAAGCGGAGCAGGGCGGGTATGACCTTGTGGTAGTGAGCCGTTCCGGTATGCACAAGGGCAGCTATTCCGATATCGGATCAACAGCTGAAAGGGTGGTGAGGAATACCGGTGCGAACGTCCTGGTAGTCGGTGGATGGGCACAAATCCCGGGGAAGATCCCCTCAGGTGAGCCTGCTTCCGTTCCCTGCCCCGCAGGCGGGTCACTCGAGTGGACCGAGGAGGCCAGTGCCCGTATCGAGAATGTACCTCCCTTCGCCCGGAGTATGGCGGTGCTTGCGATAGAACGGTACGCACGCGAGCTTGGGGTTTTTATCATCACTCCCGAGATAATGGACGGCGCGAGGGAGAAATTCGGGATATGATCCCTGCGGTGGCCGTGGAAAGCCTGGCTTACACGTATCCCGGCGGGAAGGGAGTCAGGGATCTCACCTTCACCGTTGACCCCGGGGAGATCTGCTGTATCTATGGAAAGAATGGTACGGGAAAATCGACATTATTCAACGTCCTTTCAACGACCTGCCGCCCCTCGGGCGGACGTTTCCTGATCCTCGGAGCCGACGGGGACCGCGAACGGGAGACCGTCAGGGCCAGGATTTTTCCGGTTTTCGATGAAAATTCCCATTTCGAGAACGTGAACGGATGGGACAATCTCGAATTTTTCAAAAAAATATACGCCCTGACGAAACTGGACGATTCCGACCGGATTTTCAAGATCCTTGACCTGGACCCCTCGGGTCCTGCCGGGAGCTATTCCCTGGGGATGAAGCGCAAGCTCATGCTCGCCGAATCCCTTGTAAGCGGAAAGCCGGTCCTCCTGTATGACGAACCGTCACTGGGACTTGATTCCGATACAAGAACCCGTTTCTTCTCGCTTGCCGGGGAACGGGCCCGGGAGGGGGCCGCGGTTCTCTACGGGACGAACAGGATAAGTGAAATCCGCCACGGAGACCGGATTTTTCACCTGACCGGGGAAGGACTGAAGGAGGTCGGCTCCGTCACCGAGCTTGAGCAGGATCTCATCCCGGTCACGATCTCGACCGGGGATCAGGTTTTCACCGAGCACCTGGAACGGATCGAGGATCTTCCCCCGCTTATTGCCAAGATGCTCCCGTTCGGCGTACCACGCACCATCGAGGTATTCGGTGATCCCGGGGCAACAGACGAGTTCTGGACCCGCGATGCAGAGGAAAAGGTCTCCCGGGCTCCGGCATTCGTCCGGCCGATGGTAAGGAAACTTGTGGAAAAATATGCCCGGGATAAAGGCTATTCGCGGATCACCGTATCGGTAGTAGATGAAGCCAGAACGAGGTTCGAAAAGCGATGATGTGGACCCCGCTGATGAAAGAGTACACTGGCCATCCCCTGCGATTGGCGGGGAGGATGATCGTCCCGGCAGCCGCGGTCCTGGTGGCAGGGTTATGGGGATATTCCGGGCTGGTTCTCACAGTGCTGCTCATCTTCGTAGTGGTCGCCGGAACGGCGATCAATCTTGTGAAACTGAGACTAAGCGGGATGTTCCGCCGTCTTGTGGTAAGCGAGCGACCGAAGAATGAGATTTTTTCGGCATATACTGCAAATTACGTGCTGCTCTATACTGCCCAGTTTCTGCCTGCGATGCTTGCCGGTGCATTCTTCGAAGGCGCGCTGATCATTCCCTTCGCCGAACTCTCCCTTATTCTCGCGGCGATTAGTGGCACATTAGTCGGGCTTGTCGCCAGGACCCTGGGGAGCGTCCATCTCTTCGCAATACTCGTTACGCTCCCTCTGGTCCTCCTTGGGATAACCCAGAACCCGGTAGGAGCGCTTTTCCCGATGGGGTATGTGATAGGAGCCGCCGAATTAACCGTGACAGGGATTATCCCGTTTGTAGTTGTAGGGATAGCATACCTGGGAGTGGTGATGTATGCATCCCGGTTATGATGGTCCCGTGGAATTAGGACAACCCCCTGAAGCGCCCCGCATAATTTCATGGAATCTTACCACGAGGTGCATGCTGAAATGCCCGCATTGTTATATCTCTGCAGGAGACCCCGTTCAGGGAGAACTCTCCACGACCGAAGCGGAAGAGGTGATTGAACGGATAATATCTCTCTCGCGTCCTGTGGTAATCCTGAGCGGGGGGGAACCTACGATGAGAGAAGATATCTTCGAGATCATAAGGTTCGGAACCGGACGAGGTCTTCGAATGGTAATGGGCAGCTGCGGGTACCTCGTCGACGAAGATATGGCAGCCAAGCTTCGTCGGGCCGGGTTGAAAAAGATAGCAATCAGCCTGGATTCCTGCTCGCCCGAAGTTCACGACGGGTTCCGCGGGGTTGAGGGCGCCTTCGGGAAAGCGGTCGAGGCAGTCAGGGGTTCGGTCAGAGCGGGGCTTGGAGTCCAGATCCATACTACCGTCACCTGGGAGAACTTCCGGGAGATCCATGATATCATATCTATGGGGAGGAACCTCGGAGTCACTGATTTCCAGGTCTTCTTCCTGGTGCCGACCGGAAGGGGGGGGACCATGACGGACGTTACTCCCGCAATGTATGAAACGATGATCCGCGAGGTGCTCGCGATCAATGCGCCAGGTGTGCACATCCGACCCACGTGTGCCCCGCAGTTCATCCGGATCGCGCGGAAGATGGGACTTCCGCTTGAAGAATGGGGGAGAGGATGCATCGCCGGGAAGAGTTATTGCCGGATCACGCCGACCGGAGACGTCACTCCATGCCCGTATCTTCCGATCAGCTGCGGCAATATCCTTTCGACGCCTTTCAGGGAGATATGGTACCGGTCAGAGATACTCCGGGATCTCAGGGATTTCACGAGGCTCCGGGGGAAATGTGGAAGGTGCGAGTACAGGCGTCTTTGCGGGGGATGCAGGGCACGGGCCTACGGCTTGTGGAATAATAGCGGCCGGATCACCCCACATGGATCATCCCTTTCCGGGGATCACTATCTCGACGAGGAGCCCTGGTGCCCGTATATTCCGGGTGACGAAAAGGGGCCGATATCATGAAACAATTCCCTGATCCGGTCGACCTGAAGGTTCTCGACCTGCTCCAGGAGGAATTCCCCCTTATCCCGTCACCATGGGATGCGCTCGGCGGGAGACTCGGACTGCCCGGCAGCGAAGTGCTCTCCAGGGTCCGGGATCTCCAGTCCCGCGGAATAATCCGGAGCATCTCCCCCATTCTCGAGACCGGGAAGATTGGACTCCGGTATTCGACCCTCGTGGCAATGCAGGTGCCTGCATGCGATATTCCCCGGGTGGTGACGATAATCAACGAATATCCCCAGGTCTCCCATAATTACCAGCGGGAGCACGACTACAACGTATGGTTCACGCTCAGCACCCGGGACGAGGACGAATGCGTCAGGCTGGTGGGGGAGATCATCGCGAAGACCGGGCTACCCGACGAAAAGGTGCTCAACCTGGTCACTCTCGACCGGTACAAGGTAGATGTGCGGTTCAGGTTCGACGGAGACGAGCAACATGGATAACACGGACAGGATGCTATTGATGGAGATCGAGGGGGGGATCCCGCTCTCGGATCATCCCTACAGGGAGATCGGAAGGAGAACGGGTATCCCGGAATCGGAGGTCATCCGGAGACTGCAGATCCTTCGCACACAGGGAGTGATCCGGAGGTTCCGGGCGAGGATCGACCAGCGAAAGGCCGGGATCACTGCAAATGCGCTGGTTGCATGGGATGTTCACCAGGCAGACGTGTCGTCGCTCGGTGCAAGGGTGGCGGAGTTTCCCGGAGTTACTCACTGCTACCGCCGGAGACCCGTCCCGGGTCGCTGGGATTATGAGCTCTATACCGTCCATCATTCGCGGCGAAGAGAGGATCTCTGCAACGAGGTCGCGGAAATCGCGGCCGACACGGGAATAGATACCTACCTGGTGCTGTTCAGCGGGGCTGAGTACAAGAGATCGCCTACCGGGAGTCTCCGGAACAGAAAGGAGCAGGAATGAACCGGATAACGCAGATGATCCACGGGAGCGGTACAGTGAGCGAGGTGATCAAACACCGTTCGGCACCCTTCGGGGAGATCCCCTCCCGGTATCTCGCATTTTCGAAGGTGGATGCCCCGGTGGTGTTCTGGAACCTCACCACCCGGTGCAATCTCTCCTGCCTCCACTGTTACAACTCCTCTGGTCCGAGGGCGGGCACCGCGCTCGAACTTGGGACAAATGAGGCGATGCACGTGATCGACGACCTCGCCGGTATGGGGGTCCCCCTCATCCTCCTCTCGGGGGGCGAACCTCTCCTGCGGGACGATTTCTGGGAGCTTGCCGGACATGCCAGAGCGAAGGGGATCAAACTGGCCCTGAGCACCAACGGCACCCTGATCACTCCCCGGGTGGCGGCCCGGCTGAAAGAGACCGGTATCGAGTATGCGGGCGTATCCATCGACGGGCCCGGGCCGGAGGTCCACGACCGGCAGAGGAATGTCCCGGGAAGTTTCGACCGGGCCGTGCAGGGGATCCGGAACTGCCTGGACGCGGACCTGAAGTGCGGGATACGGTTCACCGCGACAAGGGAGAACGTTTCCGGGCTCGAGGAAGTACTCCGCATGGCCAGGGACCTTGGTGTCCCGCGGTTCTGCCTCTATTGGCTCGTCCCCAGCGGAAGGGGAAGGGAACTTGCGAACGGCTCGCAACTCACCCCCGGCGAGGCGAAGTCGGCGCTCGAGCTGCTGTACCTATGGGCCAGGATGCTCGAGCCGGGCGAGATGGAGATTCTCACCGTCGACGCTCCCCAGGATCTGGTCCATATCCTGCAAAGAATGGATGAGGACAATGAAGGTGAGAGTGGACATGCCCGGACTCTCGCCAGGTGCATGGGGGCCGGGTGCAGTGCGGGCCGGCGGGTGGCCAACATCGATCACCTGGGGAATGTCTATCCCTGCCAGTTTGCCCAGGAGGAGGGTTTTCTGATCGGGAACGTCCGCGAACGACCGTTCAGCACCTTGTGGCGGGACGAGGAGAATCCCGTTCTCGGTATATTCAGGAACAATGCGAATATCCTTACCGGAAAATGCAGGGGCTGTCCCTCGGTCGACACCTGTGGAGGAGGGTGCAGGGTAAGGGCATATCACGAGACGGGGCAGATAGGCGGGGACGACCCTCTCTGTTGGTATTTGTGAGGTAATTGGCGAAATTTCTTGTATATTTCTCATAAAATAAAATTGTGCTGATAGTTGTGCGACTTCTCTGAAGATGCTTACTGGGGGCTATCGCCCCCAAACCTCATAGGATGATTCCGCCGCCCCCGGAGGGCGCCCCGGCGGCGGATCTTATACGTTTCCCGGAGAGATTGGATCCTTCGATCTCCTATCACATAACGATGATTAAGTGATCAGTTGTCGACTCAATTGAGACCAGGTGCAGGCATCATACCGACCTAGCGAAGCGGAATAGGAAATATCTTGTTCATTAGCCATTTTTTTTCGAAAATTCATTTATTGAGCATATGGTTCCCATGAATTCAACCTGGCAGGATCCAGTCCATAAGAATTACTCGTCCGCCCCGGGAAATCCCCGGTGAAGCCCCTCTTTTTTTGCAATTTCGAGTGCAATCCGGTACTCGTCGTCAGTAATACGTCTTCCGAGAAGCGATTCATGCGGGGTTCCTGAATAACCGGTCTCCTTGGCCTTCCAGGAAGGGTAATACTGGTCCATAATATTCACGTATGCATCCGTTGAAATCTCCCGGGCGATGAACCGCATCACCTCCCCGCTCCCCGCGAGGTCTCCCGGAAGGACCAGGTGGCGGATAATCATTCCCCGTGTCGCGATGCCGTTCTCTGTCTTCAGGTTCCCGACCTGGCGGTACATCTCCTTTAGTGCCGCGTGCATTATCTCCGTGTAACCGGGGGCATCAGAGAGATCGCGGGCAATTTCGTCGCTCCCGTATTTCGCGTCCGGCATGTAGATGTCTACGACGCCGTGCAGCAGTTCGAGCGTCCCAATGCGGTCGAAGGTTCCTGTATTATACACCAGGGGGATGGAGAGACCTCCTTCGACGGCAATCGGGAGCGATTCGAGGATCTGGGGGACGACGTGAGAGGGCGAGACCAGGTTGATGTTGATGCATCCCCGGTCCTGTAGTTCCAGCATGATCCTGGCGAGTTCAGGAGCGGAGACCTCGCTTCCATAGCGGAGCTGGCTTATCTGGTAATTCTGACAGAACCTGCACCGCATATGGCATCCCGAGAAGAAGATTGTCCCCGATCCGAAACGCCCGACGAGCGGTCGCTCCTCTCCGAAATGAGGGCCGTAACTGGCAATACGTGCATGTTGGCCGATCCCGCAATAGCCGTGCTCGCCGGCGGCCCTGTCAACGGCGCAGTCCCTTGGGCAGACGGTGCATGAATCGAGCTGCGAGAGGGCCCGCTCTACCTTTCCGGCCAGTTCCCCGCTTTTCCATGTTTCAAGGTATGCAGGAACGCTCATACGTCACCCTTCCTCCTCATAACCGGTCTTCCTCGTGAACCTTGGCTTTTAGGATCCTGATCCCCCAAAGCCCTTTCCTCATCAGAACCGGCCTTCCTCGTGAACCTTGGCTTTTAGGATCCTGATCCCCCCCCCAAAGCCCCTTCCTCATCAGAACCGGCCTTCCTCGTGAACCTTGGCTTTTAGCTTCCTGACCCCCCCAAGGCCCTTTCCTCCTCATAACCGGCCTTCCTCGTGAACCCTTACTCTTAGGGCACCATCAATCCTGTTACTAATTCATTCTTATAACCCTCCTTCCACGTGAACCTGGTAATAATAGCGACATGCTCAACTCTGAACCCGGAAATTCATTCGGGACCTGATACTCGTTGAAAATCCGGTCCTCCTCCCCTACAGATCAGCCTCGTGAACCCGGGCATCCGCCTCATCCCCTGGAAACCAAAAAAATAAAGTCTTGCAGGTTGATGGCACTACTACGGCAGCGCCGTGCCGGATATCCGGATGGTGAAAAAATGGTCAAAATGACGGCAGAGATGAAAGAGGCGTTCTCCAAGGTGAAACTTTTCCCGGTTGCGACCGCCTCGAAAGCGGGAGTGCCGAACGTCGCTCCGATAGCATTCGTGGTCATGGTAAGCGACGATACCCTCTGGCTCGCGGACAATTTCATGAACAAGACCCTCGCAAACCTCAAGGAGAACCCGAAGATCGCGGTGTACGCCTGGGAGCCGGAGAGCAAGAAATGTCTCCAGCTGAAGGGGAAGGTCGAGATCAAGACGTCGGGTCCCGATTACGAGAAGATGCGGAAGATGGTGCACGATAAAAAGCCCGAGCTCCCTGCGAAATCGCTGATTGTCATGCATATCGAGGAAATTTTCGATTGTGCTCCCGGGCCGAACGCCGGGAAAAAGATCCTTTAAAAAAATTATTTCTTTTTGTTCATCCGTGCCTGTATACCGTAATAGGCGGAGACCCCGATGGCGTGGCACTGGTCCAGGGCCCCGCTGTCGAAGGACACAAGCTCCTCGGAATAGAGCCCTTCCGGCGCGGAGCGTCCGAGCACCCTGCAGGATCCCTTGTACAGCTTCACGTCCACGCGTCCGCTGACATTCTCCTGTGAGCGGGTGATGAACGCGTTCAGGTCCAAAAAGAGCGGCTCGTGCACCAGGCCCATGTAGGCGAGTTCCGACCAGCGGTCGTCCACCATCCGCTTGAACGAGAGCTCCTGCCGGGTGAGGGTGAGCAGTTCAAGGTCGGCGTGAGCTGTAAGGAGGACGGTTGCCGCGGGGTGTTCGTAGATCTCCCTGGCCTTGAGACCGAGGATCCGGTCCTCGATCATGTTGCTCCGGCCGATGCCGTGCTTCCCCGCGATGACGTTCAGGGTCCGGATCAGGTCGAGCCCGGACATTGCCTGGCCGTTCAGGGCGACCGGGACACCTTTCAGGAACTGCAGGGAGATGATCTCCGGGGTGTCGGGGGCTTTCTCCTGCGCCGCGGTCCAGCCATAGATCTCTTCGGGGGGGTGATATGCGGGGTCCTCGAGTTTTCCGCCCTCGATACTCCTGCTCCAGATATTTTCATCGATGCTCCACGGTTTTTCCTTTGCCACGGTCACCGGGATGTTGTGCTCCTGCGCATAGGTAATCTCCCAGTCGCGGGTGAGGTTCAGCTCACGGATGGGTGCAATAACCTCGAGTCCGGCCATCCGGAAGATGAAATCGAACCGCAACTGGTCGTTTCCCTTCCCCGTGCACCCATGTGCCACACTGTGGGAGCCTTCTTCCATTGCCACCCGGACGACCTCCTCCGCAATCAGGGGGCGGGCAAGCGCAGTCCCCATGGGATATCCCTCGTAGGACCCGTTCGCCCGGATGGCGGGGAACACGTACTCGTTGACGAATTGTTCCCTTGCATCGATGGTATAGTGCTTATCGGCGAGTTTCTTCCCCTTCTCGGTGGCCATTGCGATCTCCTCATCCCTCTGGCCCACGTTGACCGCTACGGTGATCACCCTGTCAAACCCGTATCGCTCTTTTAAAAGAGGGATGCAAATGGAGGTATCGAGCCCTCCGGAGTATGCCATTACTATGGTTCCTTTACCCATTGTCGTGCTCCTTGTTCGGGACAGGCGGAAATACCGGACTTTTAAGCATTACCTGCCGGCCCGTCCCGCGGTATTATCGATTCCGATTCTCCAGGTACTTTTTCGGGGCGATTGATTATAAGGCCATCCCCATGAGCGGAAAGGGGAAAAAAAGTCCCAGGCGCTATCGCGAAGGATTATAGTGGCTCAGGGGTTCGATGGTGATCTTCGATTTTTTGATGGCTTCGATTGCGAGCGCCGCGGCCCTTGCGGCCTGGACCGTGGTAATGTACGGTACGCCATAATCGACTGCGACCCGCATGATCTGGTAGTGATCCTGGCGGGACTGCTTGTCCATCGGGGTATTCACAATAAGGCGGATCTCCCCGTTCCGGAGCATATCGATCACGTTCGGCGAACCTTCCTGGACTTTTCGCACCAGGTGCGCCTCGATCCCGGCCTGGGTCAGGTACTCGACGGTACCCGACGTTCCATACAGGGAAAGTCCCAGGTTCTTCAGTTTCCTGGCGATATCGATCACCTCATCCTTCTGGTCGCTGGATACCGAGATGAAGACGTTCCCTTCGACCGGGAGCTCGTTGTCCGCTGAGACGGATGCCTTGTAATACGCCCGCCCGAAGTCGTAATCGATCCCCATGACCTCGCCGGTGCTCTTCATTTCAGGGCCGAGCACCGTGTCCACACCGGGCAGCTTGTTGAACGGGAGGAGCACCTCCTTGACCGCGACGTGGCAGATGGGGCGTTCCGCGTAGCCAAGGTCTTTTAGTTTCTTCCCGATCATCACCTTCGCCGCGATCTTAGCGAGGGGGAGTCCGGTGGCCTTGCTCACGAAGGGTACAGTCCTGCTCGCACGGGGGTTTGCTTCCAGCACGTAGACCACGTCGTCCTTGATCGCAAGCTGGATGTTGACCAGGCCGACCACTCCGAGTTCGAGGGCCATCCTCCGGGTATAGTCGCGAACGCGTTCCAGGATCGAGGGAGAGAGGGACTGCGTGGGGATCACGCACGCCGAGTCCCCGCTGTGGACTCCCGCCTCCTCGATGTGCTCCATGATCCCCCCGATCAGGACCTCTTCACCGTCGCAGACCGCGTCCACGTCAAGTTCGACCGCGTTCTGGAGGAACGAGTCGATCAGCACCGGGTGATGGCGGCTCACCCGGACCGCCTCTTTCATGTAGCTCTCCAGCTCCACCTCGTCGTGCACGATCTCCATGGCCCTCCCCCCGAGGACGTAGGACGGGCGGACGAGGACCGGGTACCCGATGGCTGCAGCCTTGACCCTGGCCTCCTCGAGCGAATACGCGCTGCTGTTGGGTGGACTGGGGATCTCGAGTTTCTTCAGGAGCAGGCTGAACCTGTCCCGGTCTTCTGCGATATCCATGGAATCGGGGGTGGTCCCGAGAATTCTGGTCTGCAGGCCGAGGCGGTGGATCTCGTCGTAGATAGGAACCGCAAGGTTCACCGCGTTCTGACCCCCGAACTGGACCATTACTCCGTAATAATTGTCCTTGAGCAGGATGTTGACGATATCCTCGAGAGTCATCGGCTCGAAGAAGAGCCGATCCGAGGTATCGAAGTCCGTGGATACGGTCTCGGGGTTATTGTTGACGATATGCACCTCGACATGCTCTTCCCTGAGCGCCTGCACCGCGTGGACCGTGCAATAGTCGAACTCGATACCCTGCCCGATCCGGATCGGGCCGGACCCCAGGATCAGGATCTTCTGCCGGTCGGAGGGAACAATTTCGCACTCGCTCTCCCAGGTGGAGTAAAAGTACGGGGTGGTCGCGGGGAATTCCGCGGCACAGGTGTCCACCATCTTGTAGGTGGGGTTGCCCGCCACGCCTTCGATCTCCTCCCAGCTCCTGGTGGTCAGTTTCGCCAGCTCCGCGTCGGTAAAGCCGAATTTCTTTGCGAGCGCGATATCATTCCTTGTCGGGAACGTGGCGAGGCGCGTTTCCAGGTCGACGATATTCCGCATCTTCTCCAGGAAGAAGGGGGTGATATTGGTGAGTCCGGCGATCTCCTCCAGGGTGAACCCCGACCTGAACGCGTCGAAGAGGGTATGGAACCGTTCGTCCGTCGGCCGGGAGAGGATCATCCGAATCTCACTCGGGTTGGTATGGCGGGTCACGTCGGTATCGAGCGACCGGAGCGCTTTTTTAAACGCTTCTTCGAGGGACCTTCCGATGGCCATCACTTCGCCGGTACTCTTCATCGCGGTGGTCAGAGTACGATCGGCGCTCTTGAACTTGTCGAACGGCCAGCGGGGTACCTTTACCACCACGTAGTCGATGGACGGTTCGAAGGACGCCGGTGTGCATCCCGTGACGCTGTTGGTGATCTCGTCCAGCCGGAGCCCGATGGCGATCTTCGCCGCCACACGGGCGATGGGGTATCCCGTGGCTTTGGAAGCGAGCGCGGACGAACGCGATACCCGGGGATTCACCTCGATGATCCTGTAATCCCCGTCTTTGAAGGCGAACTGGATGTTGCATCCTCCCTGCACGTCGAGCGCCCGGATTATCTTGATCGCCGCACTGCGGAGGAGCTGGAACTCGTCGTCGCGCAGGGTCAGGATCGGTGCCACCACCACGCTCTCCCCGGTGTGGACCCCCATGGGATCCACGTTCTCCATACCGCAGACGATGATGCAGGTATCCGAGGCATCCCTCATCACCTCGAACTCCACTTCCTTCCAGCCTACGACACTCTCCTCGATGAGCACCTGATGAATACGCGACCGTGAAAGCCCTATCTCGACGATACGGGCGAGTTCATCAGGGGTGTGGGCAATTCCGCCTCCGGCGCCCCCAAGGGTGTATGCCGGCCGGATGATAGCGGGAAGCCCTACGACCGAGAGCGCCTCCCCGAGCTGGTCCAGCCTGTTCAGGATCATGCTGGTGGGTACGGGTTCCCCGATCCTGTGCATCAGTGCCCTGAACTTCTCCCGGTCTTCCCCCTGGTAGATGGCCTCGAGGGGGGTGCCGAGGATCTCCACGCCCTCAAGCGCACCGCGTTCGGCGAGCTCCGCGGTCATGTTCAGGCCGGTCTGGCCGCCCATGCCGCTCAGGATCCCGTCCGGCCGTTCTTTTTTGATGATCTCGGCGATGATGTCGGCTTTAATGGGTTCAATATAGATCTCATCCGCCATCTCGGGGTCGGTCTGGATGGTGGCCGGGTTGGAGTTGACCAGGATTACCTTCACTCCTTCTTCCCGGAGCGCCCTGCAAGCCTGCGAGCCGGAGAAGTCGAATTCCGCCGCCTGGCCGATCTGGATCGGTCCCGACCCTATAAGGAGGACTTTTTTAATGTGCGGAAGCCTGGGCATATTCAGTCCAGCCTCCGGAACATGGTGTCGAAGAACGGCATCTCTGTATCCCGTGGTCCTCCATGCGCTTCAGGGTGGAACTGGACACAGGTGATGTCAAGATAGGGGTCCTCGAACCCTTCGAGGGTCCCGTCGTTCACGTTCGAATAGAGGAGCGCGCTGCCTTCGGGAAGGGTATCGGCGGCGACCGCGAACCCGTGGTTCTGGGTGGTGATGTAAATGCTCCCGTCCTTGTACCGGACGGGCTGGTTCGTTCCCCGGTGGCCGAACTTCATCTTATAGGTCTCCGCGCCGAGGGCGAGCCCGCACACCTGGTTTCCCATGCATATGCCGAATACGGGGAGCGTCCCTGCCAGTTCCTTCACGCATTCGATGGCATGCCGGGCATGGACAGGGTCGCCCGGCCCGTTACTGATGAAAAGGGCATCGGGGCGGCAGTCCATGACCTGGTCTGCTTTCACGTCATGGGGGAATACGTAGACGTCCGCATCCCTTTTCCTGAGCGATATAACCATGTTCTTTTTAATTCCAAGGTCGATGACCGCAATTTTCTTTCCCTTTCCTTCCACCCGGTAGGGTGCCCGGCAGGAGACCTCGGGGATCAGTTCCTCGAGCGAGATGGACGGGGCTTCCCGTGCTGATGCGACGGCGTACTCCCCGTCGTCGTTCCCTACGACAAGGGTCGCCCTCATGGTCCCCTTTACCCTGGTCTTAATGGTGAGCATCCTGGTATCCACGCCCATAATGCCCGGAAGGCCGTTCTCCTCGAAAAAATCTCTCATATTCGGCAGTGCTGCAGGTTTCTCGCAGATCTCCCTGGCCACACACCCCATGGCCCAGACACGGGGGTGCTGGAAATTTTTCCTGTCAACCCCGTAATTGCCAATGGTGGGGAACGTGAACATCAGGATCTGCCCGTGGTAACTCGGATCGGTGAGCGCTTCCATGTACCCCGTCATCTGGGTGGAAAAGACCAGTTCCCCGGAACGCTCCCCCTCCGCACCGAACCCTTCACCGACTACATAGGTCCCGTCTTCCAGACCCAGAACCGCCTTCATGATTTCCATATTAAATTGGTGCAATCAGTTATAATAGGTGACGGATGTGCAAACAGGATGAAGAAGGGATTATTTCCACACCGGTATCAGGGTGTGACGCCATGGGACCAAATCCCGGAAATGCACATCGCCCGGTGCTCACGAGGAATAAAAAAGGAGTGTGTGGAGCTCTTAGACTCGGCGCATGCCGGACTGATATTCCATCAGTTTGTCAAAGAGCGTGATCTCACCGCTGGCGGTTGTTCGCTCCTCGAACATCATGTCTTCCGCCTTGTCAGTGCTGTCGCCACGGCCTTCCTGGATGTGAGACCGTATGTAGGCACTGATAGATCCCTGTGCAGGTTCTCCGCCCAGGCCCGTTGCCCTGATATGGTAGGAGAGCGCTGCCGGTATATCGGCGGACGCTGCAACGGTCCTCGAGGAGGCCTCAGTGGCCACCGAGACCGATGTCACGTCAATGTCGCTTCCTGCCTGGATGATGTTGCAATAGGCCGGAATGGAGCTGCTGCTGGAGGATCCGAAGGGGCAGATCATATTTGCCGCCGTAGATGCCGGGTTGCCCGCGGTATCGATCAGGATGTCCTCGGAAGAGATCATCCTTCCCATGGGATTGCCATCGGCTGCGGCATCGAACTCGATGATCCGGGTTGACTCCACGTTGTTGGTGTTTGCCACCTGGTTCGAGGTATCGAGGCCGAATTCCTTAACGTACCGGACGTAGCCGTCGACCGCCATGGTGTTCTCGCTGTAGGAAGTGGTCGCGATGTTTTCCGACGCACTGAGCGGGGCACCATTGACTGCTTCGCTGCTTACGGTCCAGACCATCGAGGCGGTGTTGGTCACCGTGCCGACGCATTCGATCGCGGTGCTGGTCACGATCCCCTGGGTCTCGGGTGTCTGGTTGACCGGGCGGTCTGCAACAACCGGGCTGCATAACGCGAGGCATACCACGAGAGCTCCCAGGATGATCGGGAACGCTGAAAATCTAATCTTTGATTCCTCCTCTATCTCGGTGCTGATCAGGTGTCAGCAAGTGTACTATAGAATCCGTTTAATAAATACCTTCCATTCCCCTGGAGAGGGTCATTGAACCGCAAAGTTCATTGGTATAACCCCGGAGTTCATAAAAATCCCCGGCGGCCACCGGGGGATATCCGGCACCGGAAATTCAATTAAAACCCTCATTTTCAGAATCAGCAAAGTTAAAGAAGAAAAAAAGATAAAGATATTGCATGGCAGTGCCGACTAAGGTCTTTTTCACCAAGGGGATGGGTGTCCATAAAGACCGTCTCGCCTCTTTTGAACTTGCCCTGCGGAAGGCGAATATCGAGAAGTACAACCTGGTATATGTCTCGAGTATCTTTCCGCCCAATTGCCGGCAGGTATCAGTCGAAGAAGGAACAAACCTGCTGGAAGCGGGCGAGATAACCTATTGCGTCATGGCAAAGAACGAAACGAACGAACCGAACAGGCTGATTTCAGCCGCAGTCGGTCTCGCACTTCCAAAAGAACCCAACTCATACGGGTATCTCTCGGAACATCATGCATTCGGAGAGACCGCCGAGAGAACCGGCGATTACGCGGAGGATCTTGCGGCAACAATGCTCGCCACCACGCTGGGTATCGAGTTCGATATCGACATGGCATGGCAGGAGCGGGAGCAGATCTATAAAGCGAGCGGGAAGATTATCAAAACCCAGCAGGTATGCCAGACGGCACAGGGCGATAAAAGCGGGTTATGGACCACGGTGATAGCGGCCGCGGTATTTATTCCTTGATTTTTAGGGTTCCGGCAGATCGGTATTTTTCAAGGTATGAGCGGACCTGCAATTAGTAAGTGTCCATGGATTGGGATATTTTCTCGTGGACACGGATCTGCGATTTTTTCGGGGTATCCGTAAATTCGTGATTTTCAAGCATACGCCGATCTGTGGTATCTGAAGGGAACCCTGCCCTGAATATTCTACAACTCTTTTAACGTTCCATCGGCAGAGCGGACTACCATTCTTCCCCCGAGTGCCGGATAGTATGTGACCGTTCTTCCCATCGTCCCGCCCACGTCTTTTCCGGCCACTTCGATATTTTTCCCTTTCAGGGCCACGAGAACAGCTTCGGTATTCCGCTCTCCGATGTTGAGATTCCCCGAAAAACCCTTGAACATCGAGGCGCCGCCTGCGATCTTGGCCACCATCTGTGAGGGCCTGCACCCGGCAGCGGAGAGTTCGCTTACCAGGATCTCAACCGCGGTATCGGCGAATTTACCCGGCCGGTCCTCCCTCCCCTGGGAATCGGGCAGCATCACGTGTGCCATCCCCCCGATGCCTCCGGTACGGGAATGCAACACAAGGCCTATGCAGGATCCGAGGCCTATGGACGACATCGGTAATTTTCCTACCAGGAACTCACCGATGCCGATTATTACCGTCTGGGGATCAGGCTGTTCTTTACTCATGAAGTACCCGGGGACTCCGATGCGGTGGTTAAGAGGTTTTCGAGCATTGTCACGATCTCGTCGAGCATAGGCTCGTTCGGCAGGAGGAACAGGTTATTGATGATCTTGTGCTGATCGCTCCGCAGTTCCGTCCGGAAGAGGACTACTTCGTTGATATCCATAAATCCTTCCGACGCCAGGATACTTTGAACTGCGGCATGCGGCATATCGATGGTGAGAGACGGAGGGGAGGGGAGCATGATGATATTGAGCAGCCCTGCCGTCGCGTCCAGGAACGCAGAGACCATGATATTGCCGATCTCGAGGAGCGCACTCTCGTCCATCTCAGTCAGTTCACGGTCCTGCTCCGTCATGCCAAGCATCGCATTGGTGAGCCGGATGACCGAATTCTTGGGGATGTGCAGAAGTACGTATCCTCCGCCCGAAACCTCTCCTGTGATCTCGAAGAGGACCAGTGCGGCGAGCTCGTCGCTGACATACTGGTGAACCTGCGAGATATCGATCACCTTGATATCCGGTACATCCATCTCGATATTGGTCATGAGCATGGTCGAGAGGGTTGTTGCGGCATGGGCCGCCCCGATATTTCCAAGTTCCCTCAGTGCATCACATTGCTGGCTGTTCAATAACATATTTTCACGCCTCTTTCAGGATTGAATTCACGTCAAGGACCGGGACGACCTCCCCATCCCCCGGTATGGTCACTCCGCTCACCCCTTTACACATCCCGATGACCGTGGAGAGCGGTTTGATTACCACTTCCTGCTGGCCTTCGATAAGGTCCACCGCGATCGACCGCTTCCTGTTCTGGTACTGGAGCACCACGAGGATCTCTGACCTCCGGGAAGCACCGAACATATCGTCGAGCCTGTCGAGAGGCAGCACTTCGTTTCTGAGCATGATGGTCTCCTGTGTCCCGATGTGATGGATCTTGAGGTTGTTAAGGCTCGCGACTTCTACCACGTTGTTGACCGGGATGGCGCACCGGTGGTCGTTTATCCGGACCATCATCACGTTCACGATCGCCATGGTGGGAGGAAGGAGGAGTTCGAACTTCGTTCCCCTGTGGATCTCGGATTCAATTTTTATGGTCCCTTTGAGCGATTCAATGGCGTTTTTGACTACGTCAAGGCCGACGCCCCGGCCGCTGATATCCGTGATCTTCTCGGCGGTGGAGAATCCGGGGAGCAGGAGCAGGTCAAATATCTCCTCCCTGGAGAGCGTGGCCGCGGATTCGGGATCGATGAGTCCTTTATGCACCGCCTTTTGCAGGACCCGGGTGGTATCGATCCCCCTGCCGTCGTCCTCGACGGTGATGATCACGTTGTCTTTGTCCCTCCGCGCGGAGAGCCGGAGAAGCCCTTTCTTTTGTTTCCCTTCCGACACCCTCTGTTCGGGGGTTTCTATGCCATGGTCTATGCCGTTCCTGATCAGATGCAGGAGCGGGTCGTTCAGTCCGTCCATCACGCTCCGGTCAAGTTCGGTCTCTCCCCCCTCGATCACGAACTCCACCTCCTTGCCTTCCCGGTGGGCCACGTCCCTGACCACCCGGGGAAACCTGTTGAAGATGTGGTTGAGCGGGATCATCCTGATATTCATCATCAGGTTCTGGAGATCCGAGACGGATCGCCCTACCATATTCAGCGTCTCGTCGAGCTCCTTGATCTGGTGTTTCCTCGCGATCTGGGTTATCCTGCCCCGGTTGATCACCAGGTCTTCCACCAGGTTCATCATCTGGTCAAGCCTGGCGATATCGACCCTGATATTCCTGATCTCGCGGGTTTTCTCTCCTTTTTCGACCGCGACCTCGCCTCGTTCCTGAACCGACCGCAGTTCCGCGGTTTCAGTCCCTGCATCTGGAGGCGCAGGTTTTTGGACTTCCTGCCCGATGATGACGACACTCTCGACCTCGCTGCCTGAGGTGATCGCCTCAAGCGCCTCCTTCCCTGCATCGCTGGCGATTGAGACTTCAAAGAACCCGTCGAACACGCCATCCTCGATAATCTCCCGGGAAGGGTTTGTTGCGACGACTTTTCCCAGTTCATCGAGGTTTGAAAGGACGATCATTCCCCGCAGGTTTTTATTGTCGCACGAACTTTTGAGCTGGACCTGTAAAAGGTAGGTATGGAGGCCTTCTTGTGTACCGGATACCTGCGTGGTATCTGAGAGTTCCTGCTCGTAAATGTCCTGTATCGCAGCGGCGTCCCCGGCACCCCCCTTATCCGGCCGCCGGTCCCATTCCTTCAGCTGCCTGATCCGCTGATCCACCGTCTCCGGCGATCCTTCCCCGCCTCCCTCGATCTCATCGAGCAGGGACTCCATGTCGTCGGCGGCGGCGAGGAGCAGGTCGATAAGGTCGGGGTGCACTTCCAGGGTCCCGCTCCGGACCTCCTGGAAAATGTCTTCCATTGCGTGGCAGAGTCGCTCCATCCCGGCAAAGCCCATGGATGCGGACATCCCCTTCAGGGAATGTGCGGCCCGGAAGATCTCGGCAATGGCCTGTTCATCCGCTTCATTCTCCAGGATGAGAAGATTTTTCACGATCGTCTCATGGTTTTCCCTGGACTCCGCAATATAGAGCGCACGATAACTCTCAAGATCGGACATTGTTCTCCATCTCCTCGAGCATTTTTACGATCTGGCCTCCAATCTCCCCCAGGGGGAGCACCATATCGACACTGTTCCGTGTAATGGCCGATCGGGCCATACCCCAGACCAGGCAGTCCTCTTCCCTGCACACCAGGGTCTTTCCCCCGCCGTTCCGTATCGCGGCCATCCCTTCTCCGCCGTCGTTTCCCATCCCGGAGAGTATCGCCCCGATACACCGGTCACCAAAGACCGTCGCACCGGTTGAAAAGGTCTTGTCGACCGCCGGTCGCACGCTGTGCACGGGGGCCGAACGGGCGTGGACGATCATTCCTCCCCGGCGTCCTCGTTCGTTCAGAAGGCCCGTGATAATGGAGTGGTACCCTGCCTTCGATACGTATACCGTTCCTTCCATGAGGTGCTCCCCGTTCTCGGATTCTTTCACCGGCATGCAGGAGACACGGTTCAGGCGCGTCGCGAGGGATGCGGTAAAACCTCCTTCCGGCATATGCTGGGTGATGACCAGCGCTGCTTCCAGGGGGGCGGGGATTTTCGAGAGGAGCACGTCAAGCATGGGTGGCCCTCCTGCCGAAGAGCCGACGAACACCGCGCGGTTCGCGATTTTCTGGCGTTGAATCAGCTTCTTTCCAGGATAGGAAATATTGATGAGGTTTTTAAGTTTGTCCCGGAGTTCCCTGTCAATTCCCCGGACCCCGCGCACGTCCCTTGGTTTGAGCATGAAATCATCGGCGCCGAGTTCCATTGCTTTCCTGGTCATTTCGCCCCCCGCGGTGGTCAGGGAGGAAAGCATAAGGGTTTTTGGAAAACGGGGGCATTCGGATCGTTTCTGGAGGACGGTCAGTCCGTCCATCCTGGGCATCTCGATATCGAGGGTCATGATATCCGGAGAGAGGTCCCGGATCTTCGAAAGCGCGTCCTGGCCGTCGATGGCGGTCCCTACCACCTGGAATTCGGGATCCTTCTCCAGCATATCCCTGATGAGGGTACGCATGAAGAGCGAATCATCCACCACGAGGACCCTGATCATCCTATGAACCCAGCACGTTCTTTATCTCTTCCAGCACTTTCGGGGCCTGGAATGGTTTCACGATATATCCCCTGGCACCGGTCTTGATGGCGAGCTTCACCATCTGCTCCTGCCCGACCGCGGTGCACATCACCACTCGTGCACCGGGATCCATCGCCCGGATCTGTTTGAGGGCCTCGATACCGTTTACTTTCGGCATCACTACATCCATTGTCACCAGATCGGGTTTCAGATCCCTGTATTTGGCCACTGCCTCATCGCCGTCCGCGGCTTCTCCGACGATATCGTGCCCCCCGGAAAACAGGATATTTTTAAGGAGGGTCCTCATGAAGAGGGTGTCATCGACGATCAAAATTCTGCCCATAACAGATCAAATAGAATTTCGCAAGAGAATTATATGTAGGTAACCTTTAGCCACAATACGCCATGCTGTCACGTGAGGAACTCTCGCGGGATTTTACCACGGCATCGTTTGCGGGGATCCTTTCTCGTGAGGGTCCGGACAACCGGGGAATGAAAGATTACAAAATCATGTTTCCGGCGCAAAAATGGAAATCACTGCGGGGGTTTCACCGCTTCAGCGATGTAACGCACCCCTTTCGGGGTCAGCTGGACCTCTTTCCTGACGAACATCACCTCGGCGAGTCCCAGCTGGATCAACTTGTCATAGATGGTGTCAAGGTCCTTGTGAGAGACGTTTAACATGTTCTCTATGGCATGTGAGTCCATTCCGCTGTAGATGAGCATCCCGACCTGGGCACCGAGCGCATCGAGCTCGTTTCCTGCCATGTCCATGTCCTTGGTGGCGTCTTTTAAGAAATTGAACAGCACATTGAGGGTGGAAAGCGGGCAGAGCACGAAACTCGTGACCACCTCGGTATTCTCAAGGTGGTCTATCTTTACCACATCGACCTGCTTGTTCTGCACCTCACGCTTCGTCAGTTCAATCCCGGCAACCTCACGGAGGGGGACCGAGACCTGCTTATTCTGGCTGACAAACCAGATGCTCGATTTGAGGACCGCGATCGCACCTTTTTCCCACTGGGCATTCGTGACCATCACCCCGCCCCTCACCGCAGGCGACATGAAGTACGCGGTCAGGCGGTAGGCGCTGCAGGACATGATGATGACCCGCTTTAATGCCTGCAGCACCTTTTCTACGCTCGCGACCCGGATGACCTCGCCAGGTTCGCCTTTCAGCGTAATCAGGAGAACGTTCTTCTTTTCTACAAGGTCCACGATCGACTTATACGGGATCTTCCGGTTCACGGGCTCGCTGATCTGCATCGCATCCTGCTGGACGTCGACCTTCGTCACCACCCATTGCCCGTCCTTCTCAATCTTTACCGGGACCTCGGTCATGATTCACTCATCCCTCGCTGATACGTCAACATTCGTGCATCAATCTCTTTGTTTTTTCGACCTGACTATCCCCTCAAGTTCCTTTTCGAGATCCGAGGCCGGGACCCGCACATCTTTCAGGTCGCGAAGAAGGCTGAGATTATTTTGCCTCTTTACTCCTTTCGCGTCGGATTTAAGGGAGGCCATAAGGTCATCGTCTTCCCTGTGGCCGGTGCCGAACGAGACCATGTCGTACTCGTTCGAATCGCTTCTTCCACCCGGTCCTCCTCCGCTTACCACCGGCATCGGGGAGGGCGCAGGGGACGGCGAAGCAACCGCACTCACCACTGCCGGTGAAGCTGCCGGAGCGGGGCGATCTCCCCCGGCCTGCCCTGTCCCCGCCTGGCCGATGTCCTGATCGAGATCCACCTCGCCAAGGTCGATATCCCCTAGGCCATCCAGGCCGGAGGTGAAGGGGTCCACTCCCGAACCTTCTTCCTCCGAGAGCATATCCTGGTGTGCCGCGAGAATGTCCGCGACCTCGTCATCCTCCTCCTCATCAATGGCAATAGAAGACTCGTTCTCACCGATCTCGATATCCAGGTGCGAGAGGTCAAAATTATCCTCCGTTTCACTGGAGATTTCCCCGGAAAAATCGTCCCCCAGGTCCATTTCATTCGCGAGCGGGATATCTTCGTCCAGCGGGAGATCGTTAATCATGTCAGGGTTCAGCGGATCCTTCACGAGTTCTGAAAACGGGTCGGATATTCCTTTTTTCTGGGGAGGGGCGAGCTCGGGAACGATAGTTGCAAGAGACGAGACTTCTTCGCCCTTGATCGATTTTTCGAGCAGCTCGTCGATCTTCTTCGTCTGAGTTGTTTTCTCTTTGCTTGACCGGAAGAGTCGCCGGAGGTCAAGTTTGAGCATCGAGAACGCCTGGGAAAACGATCCCCCGGAGACGGTGTCCTGACCTTTAGTCTTCTCCTTCTTCGGTTTTTTCTCTTTTATTTTCGGAGATGGTGCGACGGGCTCCTTCCCGGATGCCGTTTTCTTCGCCCGGGGTTTTCGGGCCAGTTTGATTGCAGGGATTTTTATTGCGCCGGTCAGGAAGAGGAGGAGGATTCCGAGGATGACGATCCCGAGAACGAGGTAGAAAGTGGGGAGATCGAAGATGATCATCACCGATCCGCCGATCACGATTACCGCAAAAATAACAGCTCTACGGGTCGATTCTTTCATGTCATACCCCCTGGAAGGTCGGAATATTGAAAAACATCCCAACAACTATTGGTGCTGCAATATAAATAAGCCCTGTTACCGCAAGCAGAGTGCTCGCAAAGAAGTAATACATGTACCGGTCCCCCCCCATCACGATCTTCCCTGCGATGGTGTTTGCCACCGTCAGAATGGTGATCATGATGATCACGTACATAGTCATGTCTGCTTCCGGAAAGTTCACGAACATCTCGATTCCTCCCCCGAGCGAGCCGCTGATTGAGCCTGTGGTTCCCATTCCCGTGCTCCCGAGCGTCGAGACTACCTCCGCGATCGCCTTCGACATGGTGAGCATGATATGGAACAGGAAGAGGAAGATCCCGACCATCATGGCATGCATGGGGATGAGGAGGATCACGAATCCCATGGCGATGGTATTGCGTTTCTCCCGGAGGAGGACCTGCTCCAGCATCGATGAACCGACGATCTGGCCGATTTTGTCGGGCCTTCCCCCCAGCAGAATGGAATCGCGGAAAATATTGAAATATTTGTAGATCAGGTTGCTCCCGCTCTCCCCGATGAACCGCCCCCAGGTCTTCTCCTCGTCGAGCCCGAGGTTCAGCTTCGAATAGACCCCGTTGATGAAGGGCTCCAGGGCGACCAGCGATTTGCGGTCTATCTCCGAAAGGCCTGTCCCGATCGAGATCCCCTTTCCGCCCATCACCGCGCCGAGCCCACGGATGAATGTGGTAAACTCGGCATCCCTGAGAATGATATTCCGGTCGTCGAGGTAGCCGATTATCCCGAGGGGAAGCAGCATCAGGCCGAGAAGGAGCATCATCAGGCCCGGGTTCCACGTGATAACCAGGAGGATGACGGAGGCAACGATTGCGACCGGAACGATCCTCTTTTCCAGACGGCGAATCAGAGTCTGTTCCTTCGAACCCCTCTCGAGGTGATGCGTTTTGTCGTCGAGGGGAACCGAGCGGTACATGGTGATAAGCCCGAATGCGGAGATGAAGATAACGATGAAATACGATGCAGCAAGGGTCTGGTTCACATCGTCCGGGGCGAAGATTGCGACCGAGACCATGATGATGATCCCCACGAGCGCTCCGGAGAAGAGCATGGCGATGTAGGCATCACCCCATTTCTTGAGCATCTCCAGCCCCTGCTCATAGGTATTTTTATACACACTCCGGATGGTGGCAAGTTCTCTTGTCAGAAAATCCTCGTCGGGGACCCCCGACTCGATCGAATTCGCGAAACGGTTCAGCATGCTCCTGACCATCTCGTTGTTCACCCGCTCGGCGATGGTGGTGAGGGACTCCACGTAGCTGTAGTTCCACCGCTTCACGAAGAATTCCACCTTGGCGATGTATTTCGCGGGTACGAACTCTGTCCTGGCCGCAGTATACGCGAAGATCTCCGGCCTCGTGGCCTTGGAGGTGGTGATCGAGGCCATGTAGGTTATCATGAACAGGAGGTCCGGCCCCATCCGCTTGTTTTCAGTGACTTTCGCGAAATATTTCTTTATCCTGGTAAATACGTCTGCAAAAGGAACTTTTCCCGCACTCGGCGAACGGACTGGCTTGCCGAATCCCTCAGACTGCATCGACATCGATGGTGAGCAGCCCCTGCTTCTTCACCTTGGTGGTCATATGGTAAAGATCATAGAAGCCTGTATATCCCGCTTTGTGTAACCGCTCAAGGATACGTGCCCTTTTTTCGAGCTCGAGATAGATGGCGGCCTTTTTGTGCTCCGGGATCCCGAGCATGGTGGCGACCTTGTTCTCGAGGAGGAAACTGCTCCCCCTTCCGGTAAACTCAAAAGTATCGGTCACCGGGTCCCAGTGAAACATCTCCACGAACGAAAATCCCTGTGTCTCCGGGTTGTACCCGACCAGCTCGTTGATTGAGAGCATGCGGCGGACAGTCTCGCCTGTAGGGCGTTTTACCGCGCTCTGGATGACCACGATATTCAAATTATCCACGTAGGTCTTGGGGATATTAATGGGATCACCGCAAAGACGCTGGATCAGTTTCTCCACCGAAGCGGCGTGGAACGTCGAGAGGACGGGGTGCCCGGTCTGCATCGCCCCGAACGCAACCGACCCCTCGACCCCTCGGATCTCACCCACGAGGATCTGGTTCGGGCGCTGGCGCAGCGCCGCCTTGAGCAGGTCGAACATGGTCACGTCCGAGCCCTCCCCTTCGCCCTTCCCTTTCCCCTTGGAAACCTCTCTCGTCCAGTTCTTGTGAGGCACCTGGAGCTCCGGGGTATCCTCGATGGTCACGATCTTGTTCTCCGGGGGGATGAACGTGGTCATGGCATTGAGGCTCGTGGTCTTGCCGGAGGCGGTCTCCCCGCTCATGAATAGGGACATGCCGTTCTCGATGCACACCCAGAGGTACGCGGCCACCATGTAATCGCAGGTCTTGAACTCGATCAGTTTGAGGATGCTGATCGGGTCGTCCATGGCTTTACGAATGGTGAAGTTGCTCCCTTTCCGGCTGATATCGGTACTGTAAACGATATTGATACGTGACCCGTCTGGCAGGGTGGCATCCACGATGGGGTTCTGGTAGGTGATGGGTCGTTTCGCCTGTTCGGCGAGTTTTATCACGAAACGGTCGAGCTCGTCGGTATCGTCCCACCCCACCACTGATTTCAGCCCTTTGAAGATCTTATGCTCGATGAAGACGGGACCCACCCCGTCGACGGTAATATCCTCGATATAGGGGTCGTTGATGAAAGGCTTGAGGATCCCCACATCGATCTTGTCCCGGATGATCATGTATTCAAGGGCACGGTACTCCTGGGGACTTACGATGATCCTCCCGTCCGCGGTGGTGGGCACTTTGACAAGGACCCGGTCCTTTTTGGGATTTGATTTCGCAGTGAGGTCCTTGTTCAGGAACTCCTTCATCTTCTCCCCGAATCCCTTCTTTCCCTCTCCCTGCGTGAGTTGTGGCAGCACTTCGTCCGGGCGCTTTACGTAGAGCACCTGCGAGATCAGGCTCTTGAGTACCTCCGCCCGCTCCTCGTTGGTCACCGGGTCCTCTTCCAGCGAGTCCAGAAGATCGATCAGTTTCACTTCCACCGCAGGAGTAAGCTGCTTTACGCTGTGCATGAACGAGGGGTCCACCGGGATGTAGAAGTTACGGACATCGTTCGGGTCGTGGAAGATGTGGACGAACACCGTATCGTCTGCAGGGTAGATCAGGTTCGGTTCCTTGATCGAACGGAGATCCCGTTTCAGCTCCGAGAAGAACAGGGGGATGCCGTACTCGTCCACCGGGAAAATATGGAGGTATTCGAGGAGATGGGGGCTTTTCTTCACATACTCCTTGGCATTGACCGGGAGCATGCGGTAGAGTGCGCAGGCCTCGATATTGTTGGCACAGTCGTTGTCCTCCTCGTTCTCGGTCGGTTTGAACGGGAGGTTGATGGCCGCCGTAAGGGAACTCATGTCACACTTTCGCCATTGAGATGGGGATGATCTTCATGCCGTACCCGGGATGGACCTCGAAACTCACCAGGTTGCCCGTGGTCTTTCTTGCACCGCGGACCTTGACCACTTCCATCACCATCACGTACTTGTCGCCGATGAGCGACTTCTTCATCATCAGGTGGGCGTCGCAGATGGAACGGATCCTGACCAGGGTGTCCTCCTGGAAGGCATAGGTATGGAGGGTGATCAGGATGGTTTTCCCATGATCGACCAGGTTTTTGCAGTTGGTAAGGAAGGTGAGGATGGCCTCCTGCTGGGTATACTCGGTGAACATCGTGAGGGAGTCAATTATGGCGACCTGGGCCTTGCTGGTACGGATATGATCGATGATCCGCTGCAGGATCCCGTCCATTTCCTCCTTCGACCACTTGAACCCTACCATATGGAGGTGGAAGAGCCGCATGTACCCCCACGCGAAATAGTCGGAGACGTCAAGGCTCATCGATTCCATCTGGGAGAGGAAACTCTTCGCGGTCATCTCCGTGGTATAGAGATCCACATTGAGCCCCTGCTTCATCGCACCCCACATGATCTGCTGGGTGAGCACGCTCTTTCCGGTGTCGTTCTCCCCCTCGATCAGGGTAAGGGAACCCAGCGGGAGCCCGTCGGCGATCTTCTTATCTATTTCGCTATTGCCTGTGGAGAGAATATGCTTGTCTTCGCCACCCAGGAGCCCTGATAATCCGTCATTCACCTATGCCACCTACTACATTGATCTTCAATTCCGAATTTATATAAAAGTGTGCGTAGCGGAGGTTTACGGGTAAATCGTATAGAAGGCCGAGACTCCGTTTGCCGTGGTAATCTTCACTGCCTTGGGGGCGGTCCCGCTGTAAGAAACCGAGATGTTCATCTCTTCGCCCGGGTCCCACTGATTCTGGTAAATGACATCGGGGTTGATCGAGAATTTCTGCCAGGTATTTCCTCCCCCGGCTGCACTGTAGTGGATTCTGACCGGGACATCATTTGGAGGGAACAGGAATATATCGGTATGTTCAAAGTCAAGGATGGGAACATTCCCCGTATTCCTGACCTGGATGTAAAAGGGATTTCCCGATAAAGTAACACCGTTAATCTCCATCCCGGTCCCCATAATCTCGACCTGGGCCGCGGTCATATCCTTCTGGGCATCCATCACCACCTGGCTGGAGGTAAGCGCCCCCCCGACTAGTACATAACCCGTCACGAGAAGAAGGATAATCCCGAGCGCCGTGGCGACAAGCGAAGCAGCTGCCATAGTGATGAGGAACTAACCAGAGGTGAACTCCGTCGACCTCTTCACCCCGTTGGACAGTACGATGGAGAAATATACAGTATCTCCTGAAGTAGTGGGGAGATAAGTGCTGTGAACCTGAACGGTCAGCGTCTCACCAGGGTCCCAGAACCCGTTGCCGTTTCCTTCGATGGTATATTTTCCCTGCAGGTTTTGCCGCTCGAAGTTGCCCGGTTGACCTATGAAAATATCCCCGTCATCCAGTTCTCCGGTCGATATACGGGAAGTTCCCACGTTCTTCAACCATAGTGTGGCATCCTGGCTTGTAGCGGAATACCCGTTGACAATCTTGACATCGGTACGCATCTGCGTATCCGCCTCGTGCGAGACCGAACCGAACGTATCCGCCGTGCGGTATATTGCCGGAAATATTGCGCTGATCAGCACTCCCGCTGCGATGACTGCGCTGATTAAAAAAAGGGCGGTGACTATGGTCTCGGAAGACATCTATTTCTTATATTCGGTCGTTGGTGCGGATATATTCTTCTTCCCTGACATCTTCTGACCGGCGGGGACGTCCTCCCACTTTCTTCCCTTCTTTTCCCTCACGCTGCTCCATGAGCACCTCGATCATATCCCGGTCGAGAGTCGAGTCCGTGGGGATCAGGATGTGGTTCAGCTCGTAGAGTTCGGAGACGAATTCATCCGCCTGGATCTCGTGCTGTTCCCCAAGGTCCGACGGCATCAGCCGGGCCATGTCCTTGACCAGACGGAGATTTTGCTCTGATATATATCCCATGGCGTAATAAGAATCGAGCATCAGGTCGACCCTGTCGTGCCCGAACCGTTTCACATTCTTAGAGGTCCACTCGAAGAGACGGAACACTTTCTGGAGCCTGACCTTGTCCTTCTCGGTCGCGGGGCCTGCATGCTCTTCTCCGGGACTCGCCATGGAGAGCTGAGCCCGGAGCGCCGAAAGGAGGTCTATATCAGACCGGACCTGGCCCTGTGCCTGCGCCGCCGGCAGTGAAACGGTGGCGGGCACGTATTCGGGCGAAGGAGACGGCTGTGCCGGTGAGGAGACCTGGGACTCGGTTTTCACTTCGTCCTTCTTTGCCTCGGTGCTGCTCTTCAGGGCACCGGCGGCAGATTCCACGGCGCTCGAGGTATCCTTGAGGGTTTTTGCCATCTGGGAATACGTCTCGTTGTCCGATCCGCTCCTGCCCGGGTTCACGATGATCGGATTCTCCATGTCGTTCATCCGCTCGCGGATATCGATGAGGAGCCTTTTGATGGAGGTCTTGATCAGCTCCACCTCGTCCTGGAGCTTGAGCAGCTTCACCTCCGGGTCGTCGGCCGAGGCGGTGGAGATGATGTGGTCTACCTGCGCCTGGTTCACTGCCATAATGAATAAAATTCTGACTGGATCTAATTATAGTTTTGGTTACACGACCTGGAGGGGCCATATAGCCCACTAATTTGGGAGGAAACATGTATTCCAACAATATTTCAGGGTTTTATAACGCAGTGGATTCCGATAGATTCAGCCGAATGAAAGCGATCTATCGGCATTTCTCTCAATGGGATTTGGAAAATTGCATCCCATATAAAATTATTAGCAATAAAATAAGGGAATACAAAAAAAGGGAGAATTAGTAGAGTAACGTTACGTTGGTTACCCCGGCTGGGATCGTTCTCTGGATACCGAGAGAGGCTCCCACTTCGGGTTTGATCTCCAGGTTGAACGTCGTACGGTTGTAAAGGGGTATGCTCGTCGGGGGCTGAACATAGATGGTAAAGGTCTCGTCACTCTGTAACAGGGTGTCATCGGATGCACCTGTGCTCTTTCCTGAGATACTCCAGTTGTTTGCCCCCGGAGAATCAGTGGTTTCTGAATTATATGACAGTGTCGAGACATTTTCCTTAGTACTCATCACAAGGGTTGACCGTGCAATGTCGACCGGTAATCCCCCGGCGGCAAGTCCGACATCAAATCTAAGCTTGTTGACTTCCCCCGGAGTGGTTGAAATACCGTACACTTCCCCTTTCACCACAATATTCGAGGCAGCCTGGGTCACACCGGAGTGGACGACTTCCTGGCTCTTCTGGGTAGTGAAGAAACCGGCCCCGAGCACTACATACGAGAACACCGCAGCAACCACGACGAATGCAATGAGCACAATCGCGGCTTCAAGCCCGGTGAACGCGTCTTCGTTCTTTCTCATCTTTCTCATTTGCTACACCTCACGAGGCTAACGGATCCCTCCATTTAGCCTGTAATTGTGAGGTCGCCCTAAACCTTTATAAAGATATCCTTCATTGCGGTTCAAAACACCGTAATTCAAAATAGAACGCCGGAAATCAGTTTTCCGCAAATTTTCCGTTCTTAATTCCCTGTGATCCCTGCGCATCCCCGAGAGAATTGTTCAGGGCGTGGACCGCCCGGGGGTCATCGATCTCCTCGAGAGCACGGATTACACGAAGCCTTACTCCCGAATCCTCGTCGTTCAGGGCTTCGATGAGCGGCTGTATCACCCGGTCGTCCTGGCACTTCGCAAGCGCCCCTGCAGCACGGATCCTGACGCTCCGGTCGGGATCTTTCAGCGCTCTTATAAGGGGGTCCACCACCCGTTTATCCCCGATCCTTCCGAGAGACTTGGTCACCTCCCTCCGGACGAAACGATTGTCGTCTTCGAGTGCCCGGATGAGCGGCTCGATGGCTGATTTATTACCGGATATCCGTAATGCGACCGCGGCGCCCATCCTTACGTGCCAGTCCTCGTCGAAGAGCCGCTCCACGAGTGCGGGCACGGCTTTTTCGCCCATATCCCCCAGTCCTTCAGCGGCACCATCGCGACCGTACCGATCGTCATCCTTGAGCGCGTTGATCAGCGGGGGGATCGCGCGGGGGTCCCCGATCCTTCCCAGGGACTTCGCGGCCTCGCGCCGGATATACCGGTTCTCGTCGTTAAGCATCTGAATCAGCGGATCCACTGCCCGGGGATCGTTCAGCTCGCCGAGCGCCCTCACCGCCTCTTCCCTGACCTCGTCGTCGGGAGAACCGAGTGCATGGATGACCTCTTCAAACGCCCCTTCAAACTTGACTTTTGCCCGGGAAGAGCCCGATTCCATGCCTTTCACCGAATCTTCCATTCCGGACTGTTCGAAGAAATTGCGGAGGAAAGAGTCCACAAGGGTCCGGTCCTTGGCGTACAGGGCCAGAGCGACGAAAATTGCGATGTCCATCCCGGAATTGAGTACGGTGAGGAGGGGGTCGACGATTACCCCCCTTGCATACATATAGAGAATGAGCAGAAGGATCGCGGCGATGAGCAGGATGGTGATCTGGAGCCCTCTTCTCGGATACCACAGTGCGAGGAGAATTATGGGAATGAGATACAGGTGCGGGATGACTGCGTATAACTCATTAAATGTGGCCTCCGACGCTGCCCCTTCGGTGAACGAGACGGTGAGGACCAGTGAGATGACGGCAAAAACTGCTATGACCATCAGTTTTACCGCGTCGTTCGGATTGAGGTATCCCCGAAGGGGGAGGGAAGGGGTGGGGAGTCTGGATGCCATCGCGGATAAGATCACTATGATAACCGTATAGCATTTAAACGGTACGGTTTCGGCTGTGTTAAGATTCCACGGTCTCGGATTTTCACACGCCCGGCAAGAATCAGAGGTTTTTTAGCCCGGAAGATACCAACCATCGCTATCCCATGGATGTCATGAATATCCGGCCCTGGATATTTTTTTACCTCATCTGCTTCGTGGCCATCCTGCTCGCCGCAACATTCATAGTGCAGGGAATAACTCCTCTGTTCTGGGTTAGTTCGACCCTGATCATCACGGTGGTGGGGTTCAACTTCATCCTGATCTTCCAGGAGATCCGCGACCATAACAGGAAAAAGGCAATGATGAAGAATTTCTCCCAGAATTACAGGAAGAAGGAGGAGCCCGACCAGAATGAATGATCCAGTCACGGTACATCCTGCCACGCACGAGCTTGAATTCTGGAAACGATACGAAGTGTTCCTGGCGATGCAGAGGCACCTCGCGGGACAGTCGGACCTGATGACAAGGATTCGGGACGAACATGAAATACCGGAACAAGCGGTCGATCTTGCCATCAGAGCCATTTCGCGGGAGCATCAGGAGAACAAGCATATTTTTATCGATTATCTCGTCAACCTGGTCAGTTTCTGCATGCAGGGGCTCCATACGGTCGATCTTGATATACGATGCTCGATCCTCGAGCAGGAGCAGATCGAGATCGAGGAATGCCTGGTCCATATCAGCCAGAGGGCCCACGCAGTCCCGCCCGAGATCGGCAGGGTGGTAATCGACCGCCTGTTTGCCGCCATTCCATTCCGGAATTGGGGGGAAATACCAGCCTATGTCCTGGAAGTGTACAAGGAAGAAGAGAAACATTTCGACCTTATCCTCGGCGGGAGCCTGGAGCGTTCCGCCCTTCGCATCACGGAGGAGATCTTCCCCCTGAAGCGTTACCAGGTCAGGATCAGGCTGCCGGCCCAGGTGATCATCGAGAAGAACCTTATTTCTGACCTGGATTCTTTACAAAGACCTTCTGAAGGGGCTTATAGGGAGTAAACAACGTACCGACCTCCTTTCCCAGAAATTCGGACATCCCCATAATGTAAAACCCTTCGTTATCGAGCCCGTCATAAAATTCGCGGGCGAGGTCATTCTTCTGGTGTTCGGTGAAGTATATGGTGACGTTCCTGCAGGACACGATGTCCAGGTTTCGCGAGACCGGAACACCGGCCATCAGGTCGTGGTGCTGGAACCGGATACGTTCCCTGAGGTGAGGACGGACCTCGAATTTCCCGTCCGTCCGCTGTGTGAAGTTACGGCGCACCTGGTTCTCGCTCAGATTCTCGAGGGAGCTTTTTTCATACACCCCCGCGCGTGCTTTTTTCAGGATCTCCTGGTCGATATCGGTAGCATAGATAAGCCCGTCAAGGTCTTTATGAAACAGTCCGAGCTCCGCAAGAATAATCGCGAATGAATAGGGTTCTTCGCCTGAAGAGCATCCCGCGCTCCAGATCCGGACCCGGTTCTTCTTTTTGAGTATCCGGGGGATCAGGTCTCTCTTCACGAGATCGAAGACCTCAGGGTCGCGGAAAAATTTGGTGACATTGATGGTGAGGGCATTCCGGAGTTTCTCCTGCTCTTCGGAACTGTTCTGGAGGAGCTTGTGGTATTCCCGATACCCCGTGGCCCCCGTCGCGTTCATCCTGGAGAGGAGGCGCCGTTTGATATAATCTTCTTTATAGTTACCACAGCGGATCGAGAGGATCTTCTCGATTGTTGTCAGCAGCAGCGAAAAATCGTCCATAAAATTATTTTTTCTCCAGGTCCACCAGGTCGCGGAGCAGCTTCTCGAGATCGAGCCAGATGATGAGCCCTTTCTCGGCCCCGGTTTCGGCTCCGGATTTTATTATGCCTTTCACGTAATTTCCTGCGCCGGATGAAAGCCCTCCGTCGATCTTCTCCACGCTCTGCTGGTCGACCTGTATCACACTATGTACATCGTCGACGATGATCCCCACATTGGACCCGCCCGCCGCCTCGGGAACGAGTATGATAATCTTCTGGGTGCTACCCGCCTTCTTTCCCCTTATCCCGATGAGATCGTCGATGGAAAGGATGGTGGTGATCTCCCCGCGAAGGTTGATGATACCGGAGATATAGGCCGGCGCCCTCGGGAGCGGCGTGAGCGGGACCATCTCCACGATCTCCCGGGCCAGCTGTATATCCATGGCATAGAGCTCCCCGCCTATCTCGAACTCCACTACATCGATTGCATTGCCGCTCATTTCGGCCTCAGTTTACCGTGAATTTGCCGACCATCTCTCGCAGGTGTGCCGCCATCGTCCTGATCTCATTTGCGGCGCTCGCGACCTCCTCGGTCGATGCGCTGGATTCCTCGGCGAGTGCGGCGAGGTCCTCCATGCTCTTTTCCGCCGTAAGGATGAGGTTGTTGATGAAGTCCACGTTCCTGGTCACGTTGTTGGTCGCCTCAGCCTGGTCTTCCGTGGCCCGGGAGATATCCGCGATGCTGTTCGCGGAGATGTTCACGTCGGTGACCATATGGTTCAGCGCCTCGATCGTGGAGTTCACGCTGCCGATTCCCGAAATAATCTCCTCATAGGCCCGCTTCATCGCCTCGGCAGTCTTCTCGCTGCTCATGGTGATGCCGCTGATCACGTCCTCGATATTGCGGGTGGCGTTCTTCGATTCGCCGGCAAGATTCCGGACCTCTCCTGCAACCACGGCGAACCCTCTCCCGTGCTCCCCCGCCCTTGCCGCCTCTATGGCTGCATTGAGGGCGAGCAGGTTGGTCTGGTTGGCGATATCGGTGATCAGTTTCACGATGTTGCTGATCTCCCGCATCCGTGCATTGAGGTTATTGATCTCGTCCACCGCCCGCTGGGAGATCTCCTGGACGATCTTCATCTTGGAGTTGGCTTCGTTCCCCACCCTGACGGCGTTGTCGCCCTCTTTCGCCACATTCGAGGTAACCGACTTGACCTCCTGTGAGGTGCTCGCGATCTCTTCGATGGACGCCGAGAGGTCCGAGACCTCCTTGGTGACCTTTTCAAGTTCGTTGATCTGGACCCTGACGTCGTCGGAGGTCTTCTGGGCCGTGATAGCCACCTGCTGTGAAGCCTTGGCGATCTCGTCGGCGCCCTTGCCCACGTCGATCACCGCATGTTCCAGCTGGTTTGCCTGGGAAAGGATGTCTCCAAGTATATTTCTTAACTCGGCGAGCGTCTTGTTCAGGTCGGCCTTGACCTTCTCCAGCGGATCGTCCGGATACGTCACCGCGGGTTTCGTAAAGTCCCCGCCCGCGACGGCGGCAAGACTGTCGGCGAGCTCCTGGATGCTCTTCTTTAAACGTTCCTCGAGGAGGCGTTTCTCGGTGATGTCGTTGTACACGATGAGGATATTCGCAACGTTCCCCTTGTTGTCCAGGAGGGGGATGTAGTACCATTCCAGGATCTTTTTCCCGGAGGGAAACTCGATGGTGGCCACTCCCTGCGTCCTCTGCCGGTTCTTCAGGGTGTCCTCCATCTTGCCCCCCACGCTTTTCAGGTACTTGAAGTCCTTGAGAGTAAGATTGGCGATCTTCTCTTTCGAATAACCTGAAATGTCCAGGAACGCGCGGTTGACGGTGTTGATGTTCATGGCAGGGTCGACAAGGACGATCGGGTAGGGATTTTCCTCCACGATGGCCGAGGTTCGCTGCTGGAGCCCCTTGATCTCCTCCATGTTCCGCTCTTCATCGGTGACGTCGTTATATACCGTAAGGAGGTTGTCTACGTTCCCCTCATGGTCGAGCAGGGGGATGTAGTACCATTTGACCACGCGCACCCCCGACGGGAATTCGATGGTCGCTTTGCCCTGGGTACGGATCTTCTTGTTCACCGTGTCTTCGATCTTTCCTCCGGAGCTCTTCAGGTATTTGAGGTCCCGGAGAGAAAGAGAGGTCATTTTGTCCTTTGTGAATCCGGAGATCTCCAGAAACGCTTTGTTGTGGTTTATGACGGCCATATCGGGCCTGACGACAAGCATGGGGTACGGGTTTTCCTGGACGATCGCCTCGGAACGTTTCTGCACGTCCTGCAGGTCGGTCATCCTCTTCCGGAGGTCGGTGATATCGTTGTACACCACGAAGAGGTTGATCAGGTTTCCTCCGGTATCGGTGATGGGAATCCCGTACTGTTCCAGGATTTTTCTGCCGGACGGGAAGTCGATGGTGACTTCGCCGTAACTCCTCTTCCTGGACTTGATCACGTCACGCAGTCCTTCCCCGTGCTGTTCGAGGATTTTAAACGCCCTCGCATTCATGGAGAGGAGTTGTTCCCGGCTTATCCCGCTCATCTTTGCAAAAGATTCGTTCGTCGCAAGGATGGCAAAGTCGGGGGCAAACACCAGGATGGGCATCGGGTTCTGTTCCATCATGGTGAGCGCCCGTGCTTCAAGCTCCTCGGATCTGGCTAAAAGAGTGTTTACTGTCTTCACACACGGCCGTTCCGCTTCGGAAACACCGGTCTCGTCGATCCTGGCCTGATAGTCTCCGCGCTCGATGGAAGCCAGAATCTCATTTAAAGTTTCTTTTTTCATTCCATTACTCCCGGTCCAATAGATCAGCCCGCAAAAATCGTCTGTTAAAAATTCTCATATCAATCCTTAAAAGTTATTCGCTCCCGGCCGGTGCATACCTGGCCGGGGACCGATCATCATTTTCTGGGAATTAAATCCTGGAGCAGCTTCTGCATGTCGATCCAAATGATCAGGTCCTTTTCATCGTCCGTTTTCCGGTCGATCACCCCTTTTCCCGCGGTCTTGATGATCCCCTTGATATGTCCGCTTGCCTGCCCGGAGAGCCCTCCCCCGAGGTGCTCGACATCCGATTCCCTTATCTGGATCACGCTGTGGACCTCGTCCACGACGATGCCTATGTTCTCGCCACCCGTCGCTTCGGAGGAGAGGACGATGATCTTCCTTCCCCGTTCGCCGGATGATTCCGAAAGCCCCAGCATGGAGTTGATGGTGATGATGTTGGTGATCTCCCCGCGGAGATTCATGACACCCCGGAGATAAGGAGGGGAGCGGGGAATGGGAGTGATTGGCATCATCTCCACGATCTCCCGGGCAAAGTTGATATCGAGGGCATATTTCTCACCTCCCAGCTGGAACTCGACCACATCGTGGGTCAGGTCCGGGGCGGCCTCCTGTTTCTTCTTTTCGCCGACAGGAGATTTCGGGAACGCCCGGGGAACCTCATCAGTCTTATCCGGCGCGGGCGGTTCTCCTGAGTAAGGTGGGTGTGGTTCCGGTGCATGGGCAGGAGGCCTGGTCATAAGGGCCTCCACTTCCTTCCGCAGCCCGGCGACGGTGGATTCGAGATCCTGCTCCCTGGTTTTCTGGGCGGTGACATCGAAGAAGATCAGCACAATCTGTTCGGTCCCGTCGGGAGCAGTGACCGGGACGCCGTACTGCCAGAGCACATGGATCCCGGAGGGAAACCCGAATGTGACCTCGGCGGACCCGATTTTTCTGAATTTTGAGATATCTTCAATATTCTGGCCTTTGCTCTCCACCAACGGGAGATCCGAGTACCGGACGCTGCCATCATCGGGTATCGCAACGCCTGACACCCGCCTGAATGCTTCGTTCGCGATCAGGAGTCTGCCTGAAAAATCGGAAATCAGGACGGGGAGCGGGTTTTCAAGGAGTATCTGGTTCTGACGTACTACAAGGGCGCTCACCTGGTGTTCGAGTTCCCCCAGGGACCTTTCAAAGTATGCGGTGTTGCTGATATCTTCGAGGTAAAGGAGGAAATGGGGTGACTGATCCGGAGCCCCCAGAGGAATCGCGGTAATCCGGTAGTCCCCGCCGGACCCGGTTGGATCCCCCAGACGGATATCTTCAGAAACCGCTGCGTCCTTCCGGGCGGCCTCCGCGATCATCCCGATCTCCTTCATCTGCAGTGCGCCCGACCTGACCGGATCGTCCTGCACGTTTGCTTCCGTGATCGACCGGTACATTTCGTTTGACAGGAGTACCTTGCCCGATTCGTACCGTACGCTCATCGGAACCGGAGATTTCTCGAACGCAGGGAAAAGGGAGATGCAATCGCGACGATCTTCTTCGGTCTGTTCCAGAAGCCGGTTGAACGACGCAGCGAACTCCCGCCACATATCGGGCATACCGGTCTCCGGAATTCTTTCCGAATAATCTCCCGAGAGAGCCGCGTGCGTTGCTGCCGACAACTCCTCAAGTAGTGTACGTTCCTCATCACCGGGGGGCGATTCCTCCCTTGTTTTCTCGGTCACCCCCATGAATAGTGCTTTTCTTCCCAGTTTCTCGGTCATGGACTCCCCCTCCTCTCTCCTGGTGCAAATCCCCGGCGCATGTACATTTTCATCCGTTCCACCCCAGAATTTTCCCGGCTACCGCCCTGTACGCCCTTCCCGCATCGCACTCCGGGGCGAAGTGGGATATGGGAAGCCCCGCGTTTTGGGCCTCGTAGATCTCTCTGCTGTAGGGAACGACAAAGACGGCCGGGAACCGGTCACGGACCTCCCTCTCGAAGACCCTCAACTGTTCTTTGTCGCGGGCCAGTTCGGGATCCGGTTTTTTGAAGTGATCCGCAAACCGCGCCAGCACCCCCCGCCGGAGCTCCTGTTCGGGATTATCCCACCGGGTGAGGATCGCCATATCCGGGGAGACATGCTCCCCGAGCAGTTCCTCGATATCCGCGAAGATGGTCATGAGCGTGTCGAGACCATGAAGGGCGAATATCCCCCTGTCGAACGTCACCACCGTATGCTCAGCCGCTACAAGCCCGTTGATCACCAGCTGACCCATGCTCGGCGGGGTGTCTATCAGGATGAACTCATATTCCGGGCGGTCCCGGGTGAGCAAATTTTTCAATACCTTTGCCCTGTTCTCGATATTATAGAGGAACGGCTCTACCCCGACAAGATCAAGGGTCGATGGCGCGAGATATACCCCCGACCTGGTCTCGAGTACCACATCCTGAAAAGATACGTCGGGAAACCCCTCGAACCGGCTCATGAAGAGGTCGTAGACGCTCAGGGGAAGCGCGTGAGGATCTATCCCGAGTCCTGACGTGGCATTTGCCTGGGGGTCAAGATCGATAACCAGGACCGATCTGCCCTTCTTCTGGAGGAATCCCGCGACATTAAGACAAGATGTGGTCTTTCCGGTTCCTCCCTTATGGTGTGCGAATGCGATGACCGGGATTATTTCTCACCTCATGGTGAGTATTTCGTATAATCAGATTTTAACCTAACTTTTTCCGGGCGGGCTTGTGGGCAAGGATAGAAGAGCTGTCATTCCGTGAGGATCGGCCCGGGATAGATTGGTTAATTTTATCTGTCCTATCCTGAATAGGTCTGTGAGGAGGACTACAACGGGATGGATGATCTGCAGGTGTACGTGATAATCGGGATCCTGATGTTTATCATTGGCCTCATGCTTGGCTATCTCCTGATGAAAAGATACTATGAAAAGAGATTTCTGGAAGTGGCCCGCGAGTGCGAGAAGGTCGATACGATCGTTCCTTTGATCACGGAAATGGAGAGGGAGTCTTAGGTGGTTCGTATGGTGGATACCACATCTTATCTGCTGATCAGCGTCGTGATGTTCTGTTTCGGACTGCTGGTGAGTTTCCAGATTGCGCACATCTATTATGTCCGGCGGATGACCCGGCTCGCGAAACGATCGGTGGATACCGGAACGATAGCGCCGATCCTGGTGGAACTCGAGATGGCCCAGAAAAAAGTGAAATAAATAAAATATTATCTTTGATTTTCCGCTTTTTTCATCATCAGCCTGAGAATCTTATCCCGGCAGCTGTCTTTGACGTTAAGGTCGATGCCTTCCAGGTCCGGCTCTTCTTCACGATTGGTGCTCATATCCATCGCGTCCGCGATCTCATGATCGAGTCTTTTCGCCGTATCCCAGCACTTCAGGGCTTCTTCCTCGCGCCCGAGTCCGCCTTCGAGCGTGATACCCTTGAACGCCCATACGTCGGCGTTCCCGGGAACGATTTCCAGGGCTTTGTCGTAGTTTTTTACCGCATCCTCGTATTTACTCTCGAACGCGAGCATATCTGCGGTAAGGACAAGCTTGTCGGCCTCGTTCAGGAGATCTTCCTTCCTGTTCCATACCTGTTTTTTCGCCATGGGGATGCTCCTGTTGGTCAAAAGTGCTCCTTTTCCAGACTTAATGGTATGGATCTTCCATACCGGTGGAAAAATAAATAACTATATACTGACAGGGGCAAACCTCAACTTATGGGTGGTATTCGTCTCTCGTTCCTGGTGGGGTTTATTCTCGTTCTGATCATCCTCTCCAGTGCATGCATCGCCCCCCCCAGGGAGAACCCGGGGGGAGGAACGACAGGTGCCGCGACCCGTGCGGCTACCCCGACCCCGACGACGACCACCACCACGATCATCGATACCAATTTTCTGACCCCCGTGACCCCCTTCCCCAGTGAATCGGCCACTCCCATCCCGACTCCCAGAAATATTCCCAATCCCACCCCCGTCCCGGAAAATTACCTGACGGTATACAACAATGAACTCGCATTCAAGTACAACACCGTAGCCTACAGCTACGACCTCACGGACCCGCCGCTGATCATCAACATCTGTATCAAGCCCCTCATCACCACCCGGTACATCTGGTACCAGAGCAGGTCGGGGAGCAAGGACGATGTGACGGTAAAACAGACGATCGTCAGTCCCAGCGCCTGGTTCGAGGTCGTGGTCAGGGACCGGAACACCGGGGCGGAAGTGCTCCGCGACGGATTTGGCAAGACCTACAGCATCGACACCAGGAAAACGGTCCAGGTCCGTTCATCGGGCCAGTATGTCGTGGAATTCACCGGTAACGATGTCAATGCGAGCATCCTGATGCAGATCAAGGCACCTCCGGGAACGATGATGAATGAGACGGCACCGGTCACCATGTGTCCGACCGTGCCGATTTGAATCTTTTTTTTTAATTTTTGGTTTTTTTATCGGTAATTCCCATTAAATCCTCGATTTTATTGATATTCGTGAAGGTCTGGAGATCGGGATCCATGGTCCTGAGCTGTTCCACAGGGAGGTACCGGCTGTGCAGGTTTTTTATCATGTCCCTCAACGAGAGGGACGTGTGATCCTCGAGATACCCGATAAGCGCGGTCCTCCTGTAGACCGCATGGAGCGGTTCGAACCTCTCCCGGTCCCACTCCGGGATGACCGCATCGAAATCATCTATCTCGGAAAATAGGCGGTCGATTACCTGAGGTTCGATACAGGGCATATCGCATGCGCAAATAAAGAGGAGGTCCCCCTTCGCCTCCACGACCCCGGCGTGAATCCCCCCGATGGGACCGATCCCTCTCCTCACATCCGCGACACACCTGATATCCCTCATCCCGCTGAACCTCTCGCACTGCTCCTTGTCCTTTGCGACGAGGATGATCTCGTCCACCACCTCCGAGAGCGAACCGACAAGCCGTTCGATGAAGGTCTTTCCCCGGAAGAAAAAGAAGTACTTCTCCATTCCGTTCGCCCTCCTCGCTTCACCGCCCACGAGAACGATGGCAGATCTGCGGGGCTTTCCGGTGGAGGGCTCGTCGCCCGAATTCGGGGCGTTTTTCGGAGCCGGGTCAGGGTGGCGTTCCGTGTTCATGAGAGAATCTCCTCATCTTTCGGGCGAGCGGTTTTCGAGAGGGTCTTTTTTTCCAGTGCCTGCAGCTGCTCCTTGAGATCGATCGACGGGGTAAACCCTCCGGGACCGTTCTTCGCCACCACCCTGTGGCAGGGGACGAGCAGGGGAGTAGGATTCCTCTTCATTGCGAGCCCCACCAGCCGGGGCGAAGTGCCGAGGTCCCGGGCGATCTCGCCGTAAGTCCGGGTACTCCCGTAGGGTATCTTCCGGACCTCGCGATATATTCCCGAATACTGGAGGCCGGGGTCCGTCGCCGCGGAACGGAGGGGTCCGAGGTCTGTCGATCTTCCCGCGAGGAACCGGGTAATTTCAGACGGGACTGCCCCGGCAAGGGGATCTTTCGAGAAACGGACGCGGTAGACGGTATCACCCTCCCACCAGACCTGGACATGCCACAGCCCGAAGCGGCACGACCCGTTCATAATTTCCACCCCGACAGCTTCTTTTTGTATGCATCCAGGTCGCACGTATTCATCTCTTTTTTCATCCATTCCGGTAAACCCTTCATCACTTCCTGGTCGAGGAACCTCCTCTCCCCGAAGATGAGCACCCCCCGGTCTTCAGGGGTACGCAGCACCCGTCCCAGCGCCTGTACGGCCTTGTGCACCCCGGGCAGCGTATAGCTCAGGAACTCCCCCTCCTCCCCGAATTTCCTCCTGAAGTATTCAATCACCATTCTTCTAACCCTGTTGTAGGGAGCAAGAGGAAGTCCCACCACCATGGCTCCGGCGAGGAGGTCGCCCCGGTAGTCGAGCCCCTCGCTCCATTTGCCTCCCGCGACCGCGAAGAGGATGCCCGAGGTGCCCCGGGAGGGAAGCGAGAGGAACTCTTTTAAGGCATCCCCTGCCTCTTTCGGGTTTTTCGGCTCGATGAACAGGTTTCTTTTTGCGAGTGCGGGACCAAGCGCTCTCGCGTAGGTCTCCAGGATCTGGTAGGAGGGGAAATAAATCGCGAGATTTCCTTTCAGGGTCGAGAACGTCCTGATGTACTCTACGATACGTGCGGTATTTTCTTTCTCCTGCCGCATGGAAAACGCCGTGGTGATATCCCCGGCACAGAGGAGAAGTCTGTTTTTTGAGGGAAATGCGTTGGGCAGGCTCATGGTCTCTACGGGGAGGTCCTCGAAGAAGAGCTTCCTGTACGACTCCACGGGTGAGAATGTCCCGGAAATAAGGACCGTGCAATGGTGGCTTCCCGCGAGGTCGCGCAGCTTGGTCGCGGGATCGATGTTCCGGACCTCGAGGAGGAGCTCGTCCCCGTCTTTCCGGAACACGGTGAGGTATGCGGGATCGGTTGCAGACTGCGACAAACGGAAGAGGAACTCGGTGAGGTGCTCGATAGCGGTCTCCCGGAACTCCCCCGCCTTGATATTTTTTTCCCGGATGTACTCGGAGATCCGCATCAGGTCTTCGACGATGGCGGAGATGTCCGGGTACAGCGAGCCCTTTACCATCATCTTATTGAAAATAGCCGAATCGAACCAGTCTTCCGTCTCATCCGAGTATTTCAGGGCCTTCATGAACTCCGTGATACGGGGCAGGAGGTGCTGCACCGCTTCGATACCCTTGAGGTTCCGGCGGAGCGTGGTCATCTCCCGGGATGCCTGCTCGATCGCCCCTTCGCCGAGCACCACGCTCTGCACGCTCTGCATCACTTCCCCGCAGTTGTGCCCTTCGTCGAGAAGGAGGATCACGTTGCCGGGGTCGGTCCCCAGGTTGACATAGAGCTGCTCGCGGATGACATCGTTGAACAGGTGGTGGTAGTTCACGATCACCACATCCGCGTTCTGGGCCGCATAGGTCATCATCTCGTAGGGGCATACTCCCGCGCTGATCTCCCGCAACTCTGCCGGCCAGATACACTGGGACGACACCCGGTCCGCCTTCGACCGGAGCGGGGTGGAGGGGATCATCTTCAGCCCTGACTCCTCGTCATGGACGAAGATCCTGCTGTTGACGAAATACGGGCAGATGAGAGGATTTTCATGGTCCATCTTCCTGATCTGCTGGAGGATCACGGAATCTTTCGACGGAACGAGAGAGCCTTTCTCAGCCCGTTCTTTCATCAGGGAGGTGGAGAAGGATTTTAGCCCCTCGCACCGCCGGTATACGTCGCCTTCCCCGCCGACCGGGCACATCGTCCTTTTACCGATGAGGTACGCGCTCCGGAGCCCGCGCTGGCGTCCCCGGATCAGGTGCAGTTCCCGGATGAAGGTATTGAGCTGGCTGATGGTCCGCACCGCGACCACCACCTTACGCCCGCTCCGCTCTGCAAGAAGTGCAGATACGACGCTCGATTTCCCGCTCCCGGTGGGGGCGTCGATCATCACCACCCCTCCGTCGCGGGCGTGCCGGGCGCAGAGCTCCAGCATCTCGCGCTGGTGGGGGCGGTAGCCGGGGTAGGGGAACCAGGCGTCGAGTGAATCCATTGTATAATACTTGGACGTTCACCGTTTTTATTATTGCAGAAAGAGAGATCTGTGCACATGGCGATTCATCCGATAGAATTCCGGTACGGGACTCCGGAAATGAAGGAAATATGGGGGGAAAATACGCGATTCGAGTGCATCGTGGCCTCGGAAGTAGCCCTCGCGAAGGCCTGCGCAACGCACGGTCTGATCCCGGTTGCGGCTGCGGAGGCGATCGCGGCACACGCCCCCTGTGCAACCCTCGCCCGGGCAAAGGAGATCGAGGAGGAGATCAACCACGACATGATGGCCGTTGTGAAGGCGATCTCCGAGCAGTGCGGGGATGCGGGAAGGTGGGTACATTTCGGCGCGACCTCGAACGACATCCTCGATACCGCAACTGGGCTGCAGATCCGGGGCTCTATGGACCTTCTCGACACGAAACTGCGCCGACTGCTCTGGGTCCTCCTGAAAAGGAGCGAGGAGACACGGACCCTGGTCTGCGCCGCCCGGACCCACGGGCAGATCGGGGTGCCCACCACCTACGGGCTCCGCTTCGCCATCTGGGCGAGCGAGGTTGCCCGGCACATCGACCGGCTCGCGGAACTCCGCCCAAGGGTGCAGGTGGGCCAGATGACCGGTGCGGTAGGCACCATGGCCGCTCTCGGCGAGCAGGGGATCCAGGTCCAGGAGACGATGATGAAGGAGCTTGGGCTCGTCCCGGTCGATGTCTCCAACCAGATCGTGTCCCGGGACCGGTATGCGGAGTACTTCATGTTCCTCGCAAACGTGGCCACCACCCTGGACAAGATCGGGATCGAACTCCGTTCCCTGCAGCGGTCGGAGATAGGCGAGGTCGAGGAGGCGTTCGGGGCGAAACAGGTGGGTTCCAGCACCATGCCCCATAAGAGGAACCCGATCCGGAGCGAGCAGGTCTGCGGGCTCGCCCGGGTGGTCAGGTCCGCGGTGGAACCCGCCCTGCTCAACAACACGCTCTGGGACGAACGCGACCTCACCAACTCCTCGTGCGAGCGGGTCATCTTCCCTGAGGCGAGCATCCTGTGCGACCATATCCTGGCCCTGATGATCAAGGTCCTCGACGGGCTCGTGATCAGGCCGGACCAGATCCAAAAGAACCTGGACCTCCTCCACGGGGTCAACATGGCCGAATCCGTGATGATCGAGCTCACCCGGAAGGGAATGAACCGGCAGGAAGCCCACGAGAAGGTCCGCCTCGCGAGTATGGAGGCGATCTCCCGTTCCCGGCCTCTGGCATCGGTTCTCGCGGATGATAAGGAGATAGTCGCCCTGATGTCCCCGGAAGCGTTGCGAAAGGCACTTGACCCGGTGGGGTATACGGGGACCGTGGTACTCCAGGTCGACCGCCTGGTCCGGAAACTCACCCCTCTCGCAAGGAGCGAATGAGGTTTCCTTTTTATTTTTGAAAGGCCGGGTTTTGGGTCCTGATATTTGATGACTCTCCTCATTCGAAATTTTTCTGACGCTCCCAGGGGCTGACGCCCCTGCCGCTATGGCGAACCCCGGCGGGATAGAACCAGGGCTGTCGGAGGAGAAAAATCACTGTAATCTTTAAATGTGGGTAGTAAACCGATTATTGAACGCCTGACCGGAGGGATTCATCACCACATTCCTCTCCAGACAGTTCTTCCTTCCAAGGTGCTCAGGGTGTAGATATAAGGTGTCGGATATGCCCCCTAAGGACATAAATTTTGATTTTCTGATTATATCATCTTGGAATCGGCCCAGGCGCGACCCGACGAGGCGTCGCGCCGACCCCGCGAAGCGGGGGGGGAAATTATCCTGATTAAATCCATGTATTCCAGTCGAAGTGCCCTTCGATATTTCAGATTGTAGTTATCATATACATAGTTGACTTAATGAAAATACCCAAAGCAGGTGCTGAACCAACACTGCGATGTTGTTTCAAACAGGGGTTCGGATCTAAAAAAACAAAAAGAATTATTCGTCCTGTTCCGACTCTTCCGGTCCCTTCTCCTCGGGACGGCGGAAGGTCTCGACGAGAACGATCTCGTTGATGTCCTTGATGAACTCGAACGCCTCGTGGATGATCCTGCTCCTCCAGAGTACCCAGCGGCGGTCGTAGTTTATCCCTGGAGGCAGCTCGATGGTCGCTTTGCCCTCGTCGATCGCGAGGTCCATCTCCCTCCCGGCATAGAGCTTGATCAGTCCCTGGAACTGCTCCTCGGGGGCATCAACCTTTTCCTCGATCTTGAACGAGTAATGGAGGGTCTTGCCTGCAAACGGATGGTTGAAGTCTACGAGCACCCTGTTCCCGATGACATCGACCACGGTCCCTTCGCCCTTGTCCTCGATCTTGACGCTGGTTCCCTTCTTCGGCTTGTCCTTGAAGGAGTTCTTGTTATAGGCCTCTACCTTGTTGGCATCGTGTTCCCCGAAGGCTTTCTCCGGAGGGACATCGATCTCACCTTCATACCCGACCTCTTTTCCGGGAAGCGCCTCGTCGAGCCCGACGATGACGTGGTGGCTCCCCACGTGGATGGTCACCGGACCATACCCGCCCTGGGGGTTATGAATTCCCGCATCTTTGGCCTGGTCTTCGTCGGTGGTATCGAATATGGTCCCCGCAACGGTGCCGGTATAGCTCAGTCTGATGAAATCACCGTTCTCTATGGGCATGAAAAACTCACCTTTGACTATATATCAAAGCGATGAAAATAGATAAACCTGTGGAACGTCATGCTCGAGATTGAATGCAAGTTGCGCGTCCCTGCGCTCGAACCGGTGCGGGAACGCCTTTTAATCTCCCACGGGACCCCGCTCGGGACCTTTGCGGAGAGAGATTCCTATTTCAACGCTCCCCACCGGGACTTCGGGACCACGGACGAGGCGCTCCGGATACGGTACCTCGACGGGCGGTGCATCCTCACCTACAAGGGACCGAAAAAGAAGGATTACCACTTCAAGGCCCGTGAGGAGATCAACGTGGATATCGCCTCGGGGGAAGAGTTCGAGGTCCTGCTCACGTCTTTGGGTTTTTTCAAGGTCGCGGAAGTCAGGAAGACGCGGGAAAATTACCGGTTCCGTGGCGCGACGATATCCCTCGATACCGTGGAAGGACTGGGGACCTTCGTGGAGATCGAAGCCCCGAACAGGATAGACCTTAAGGATCCGGAAAAACTGATAGAAGATATTGCCCGGGAGCTGGGCATTTCGGGCACGCCCATACTCACCTCGTACCTGGAACTTCTCCTGGCTACACGCTGAGCAGTTCTATCGAGATCTCCTTCGCGTCCTGACCGAAGCGGATCATGGCGCACTGCCCCATCGCGGCCATCCCCGGGTTGACGACCTTCACCCCTTCCTCCTCGGTGATCCCCCGCTGCTCGTGAATATGTGCACAGCAGACCAGGTCGAACGATTTCATGTGGCGGCGCACGCTTGCGCTTCCCACGTGGTTTCCCGCCGCGGTGTCGAGCACCCCGAAGGGCGGGGCGTGCGATATGAGCACATTATGGGTAGAACGCTCCATTTTGGGGATGACCGAATGCAGGATGTCGTCGATCTGCTTGTCGGTGAGTTCGAAGGGCGTATTGAACGGCGTGGGATTCGACCCCCCGACTCCTGCAATGGTGATCTTGCCCAGGTTGATCTGGGACCCGTGAAGGCACACGCAGTCGGACCGTTCCAGGACGTCCACGACTTCCCTGGGGTCGCAGTTCCCTGGAACCGCGAAGCAGGGTACGTCAATCCTGGACATAAGTGATTCAACCTCTTCTGCAGGGCCCATATTGGTGATGTCGCCCGCAATAAAAACCACATCCGGTCCCAGATCCAGGAAAGACTCGATCTGGCCGTATTGGCCATGGAGATCTGCTAACAGGAGCACATCCATCATGCTGTATAAATTCGAAGGTCAGGAACAAAACCTTATCTGAGGATCACCCCAGGAACCGGTAAGTTTTCCGTGAAGTGAGAGCGATCCAAGGCAACGGTCGATTTCCGGGAGTATTTTCCTCGGTCGGGCCCCTGCGAGGGGGGTTCCGGGCAGCGGAATGAAGCGGTGCACATGAACTTTTCCCCCTCGGCATACCTCCCGGATAGCCCGGGCGGTCTCGCGCTGTTCTTCGTCGGACTCGAACGGAAAACCCACGATAAAGTCCACAACAGGTATAATCCCGTGCTCATGGCAACGATCGACCGCGGTCATGGTATCATGCGCGCTGTGGCCGCGAAGGAGCTCGCGAAGGACCCTGTCGCTTCCGGACTGGCCCCCGAAGTGCAGGCGGGTGTTCGCGCAGTAGGTGGTCACCAGGTCCAGTGCCGCATCGGTGACGAATTCCGGGCGCACTTCGCTCGGAAACGTACCAAAATATATGTTATTGTCGAGTCTTTTCAAGAGCGCCTCCACCTTTTCCAGCCGGGGCCGGGTCCCGTCGGACCCGTACGCCAGGGCATTCGGAGTGACGAACCGGGCGTCGCGATAACGGGAGGCATGGAGGGCGATCGAGTCCAGGGAGCGATGGCGCATCCTGTGACCGAACATCCGGGGTGTCTGGCAGTACCCGCACCGGAACGGGCACCCCCTGCTGATCTCAACGTAACCCTTCATGTGGGAGAACGGGGGATATGCATCCAGGCGTACGCAATATTCGGCCGGCACATAGCCCTCGCGTGTCGCCGTCCCGGGGATCTTCCCGGTTCGTCCCTCGGTGATGTGCCTGATCAGGGCGGGAAGTGCGAATTCCCCCTCCCCCACCACCACGTAATCCGCATACTCGCTCACCGATTCGTAACAGGCCGTGGCATGTGGCCCGCCGACGATGGTAACGGAGTCCGCGTCCCGGATCTCCTTCCGGTAGCGTTTTTCGTTCAGGCTGTTCAGGCTGTAGACGGTGATGCCCGGACGAGGGCCCTTTGCAGGCGCAAGAATGATCCCTTCTTTCTCGCACGCCGCATACAGTGCCGCGTAAGAATTCCTTGCGGCATGAATGAGCCTCCAGCATACGTGAGTGCCGGGAGAACCGGGGATTACAGGAGAACCGGGAATTGATGAAGAAAGGTCGCCGGGTTGCATAGACTACCAGTTACTACCAGTTCCGGCGGTTAAGAGACGGGATTCGCCGGGTATTCCACCTCTCCCCTGTCCCCGTCGACCCTGGCGCGGATGCCGTCCTTTAGTTCAGAAAGGTCGATGTCCAGCCGGTCGACCATCGGGATATCGCCGATGATGGCTCCCACCGCGATTATCGGCTCCGCTTCACTGTTGATGATCGCAGCCGGCCCGTGCCCGTTCCTGGAGAGTGCATACAGCACGTACGACCCGACGGTGGATCCTTTCCCGTAGGGAAATACCATGACCTTCCCCGCCATGCTCCTCCCTTCCAGGGGATGGCCTTTCTCAACAATCACCCCCGAATCCGGGTCGACCCCGGAGAGAAACGAGATCGGTACCGGTGACACGAGGAGATCGCCCTCTCCGGTTCCTTTTGAGATGCCACGCCCCCTGATGAGCATAATCACACGTAATAAATGTGTGAACGGGGAGATATAATAGCTGATATGGAAGATACCGTCGCCAAAAATGTCGGTAACGATACCGAAATCAAAAACCAGCTAAAAATCCAGGATCTCGAGTCCCAGGTCCTCGACCTCAAGGTCAGGATCGACGAGCTGCAGAGGGAGAACTCCCAGCTCAAACGGGAGAACAACCAGTTGAAGAGAATGCCGCTTTTTATCGCGGTGGTCGTGGACCTGATGGACAATGGCGAGGTCTATCTCCGGCAGCAGGGAAATAACCAGGAATACCTGACCCATGTGAACGATGAGCTCTACAAACAGCTCAAGCCCGGGAGCAAGGTGGCGGTAAACAATGCGCTCTCGATCGTGAAAGTGGTGGGGAACATCTTTGACTCGAGGGTCCGGGTAATGGAGCTCGACGAATCTCCCGATGTGACCTTCGCACAGGTCGGCGGCCTGAAGAAGGAGATCGAGGAGGTGCGGGAAGCGGTGGAGTACCCGCTCACCAGACCGGAGATTTACGAACGCGTTGGTGTCGAGCCCCCGAAGGGAATCCTGCTCTACGGTCCGCCCGGTACCGGGAAGACCCTTATCGCCAAGGCGGTCGCCCACCAGGCGAGGGCGACGTTCATCCGCATGTCGGGGAGCGAACTGGTGCACAAATATATCGGCGAAGGTGCCCAGCTGGTCCGGGAGCTGTTCATGATGGCCCGGGAGCGTTCCCCGGCGATCGTGTTCATCGATGAGATCGACGCGGTGGGGAGCACGAGGACGAACGACGGTACTTCTGGAAGTGCCGAGGTCCAGAGGACGATGATGCAGCTCCTCGCGGAGATGGACGGCTTCGACAACCGGGGAGAGGTCAGGATAATGGCCGCGACGAACCGCGTTGACATGCTGGACCCGGCACTCCTCCGCCCCGGCAGGTTCGATCGTGTGATCGCCATCCCCCTCCCGGACCGGGATGCCCGCAGGGAGATCCTGAAGATCCACTCCCGGAAGATGAACATGAAGGGTGTAGACCTGGACACCATCGTCTCGATGACCGAGAATACCACAGGGGCCGAACTCCAGGCGATCTGCCGGGAAGCGGGGATGGCGGCGGTCCGGAGGGAGGCGAGCGGGGTCTCCCAGCAGGACTTCATCGACGCGGTGAAGAAGGTCAAGGCAGAGGTCCTGGTAGACACCAGGATGTATACCTGACCTCATTTTTTAACAATGAAAATGCCTCCGGCATTTCATTCCGTCGGCCTGTTTCCATCAAATGGATCACACGATTTTTTAAAATCCGGTTTTTTCCGTACGAATCCGGGCAAAATATTTCCGTGATTCATGATAAATAGCACATAGGGGTGAACGATGAGGATCCTGTTGCTCCAGAAGGAGGGGGTGGACCTGTATTCGGCCCTCCTGCTCTCCGAGACGAGCCGGCGGGCCCTCCGGTTTTACCACCCCGAGAAGGTTCCCGTGGGGATGATCGTCCGCATCTCCACGCTCGGGAGCGCCCTCTCGCTTGTCGCGGACCTTCGCTGGTACGTCCGGCGCTATATGCGGGAGGTCTTCTTCGAGGTCTCGCCCGGGATTTACTGCACGCACGCGCTGGCACAGCAGGTGTACTATGACAGGAGCGTGATCCTCCAGCCGCCCTGGCCGTATCGCCGGTGCATCGGGATCCGGGACTGCGAGGTCATCGAGGACCGGGCGATGGCTGCCGGCGAGGCCATGAACCCTGCACCGGAAGGTACGGACCAGGGACTGGAAGTCTGGTGCTCGGCACACGAGTTCGAGACGCTGTAATCCGAAGGGATCCGGGGTTTAGTATCAGACCCGAATGGTCGTAAAGGGCCCTTTAATGTTGACCTTCATTCTGCTTTTTTCAGGGAGTTCCCGGATAACACCGCGACGGGGTTCCCTGAAGAAATCAAAAACTGGTATGTCGCTCCTTCCTGTAAAGTCCTGAAAAATAAAAATTCAACACGCTGCAACTGTTATTTTTTCTCCACCTTCTCTTCTTTTAAAAGTTTCTTTGCGATCAGGAAGATCACCAGCGCGACGATAATGAAGTAGACCAGGTCCCCAAGGAACGCACCCCAGCTGATGACGATAGGGCCAAGCAGCAGGGTCGCCGTCTGCCATGCCCCGCCCGGGATGAACGGGGTGATGATCGGCATGATGATGTTGTCTACCAGGGATTTGATCAACTGGTTTGCGGCCAGGCCCATGATGAACGCGATTGCAAGACCTATGATCTTGTATTCGTACAAAAAGTCCTTGAACTCCTTGAGAAAACTCATTTTTTCAATGCCTCTGGAGAAAATAGTTTTTTTTGTAATATTTAATGATTTTTGATAAATTCGGAATTTTTTCCGGATATCACGCCGGATATCATATTATCCGTGACTTTGGAGGGTTAATCGGACCCGCACCTGGTGTCGGAAAGAATCCGGGACCCCTACATTACCCTGCGGTCTTCGAAGTATTTGCGGAAAGAGAATGGACGAAAAGAGGATGAAAAAAATCAGGCAAACATCGCCCCGATGTTTCCAAGGGGCCGGTGCTGCTCGAAATCGAGCCCGATCTTGTCGATTGCCTTCAGGAAGTCCTCCCGGGTGACCGCGTCATGCTCCCGCCGGATGGCGAACATCCCCGCCTCCATGCAGATGGCCCGCAGGTCCGCACCATTCTTCCCTTCGGTGAGGGTGGCGATCTCCATCAGGTCAACATCGTCCTCCAGGGTCATTCCCCGGGTATGGACCTCGAGGATGCTGTATCTCCCCTGTACTCCGGGGAGTGGTATCTCAATAATACGGTCGAACCTTCCCGGCCGGAGCAGGGCCCGGTCGAGGATATCGATCCGGTTCGTCGCACCGATGATCTTAACGTCACCCCGGCGTTCGAACCCGTCCATCCCGGCCAGAAGCTGCATCAGTGTCCGCTGCACCTCGCGGTCGCCCGACGTGGTGGTGTCGCTCCGGGTGGCGCCGACCGCATCGATCTCGTCGATGAAGATGATGGTCGGGGATTTCTTCTTGGCCAGGTCGAAGAGTTCCCGGACGAGCCGTGCCCCTTCCCCTATGTATTTCTGGACCAGTTCGGACCCGACCACCCTGAGGAAGTATGCATTCGTTTCGTGTGCGACCGCCCGGGCGAGGAGGGTCTTGCCGGTTCCCGGAGGGCCATGGAGCAGCACCCCTTTCGGAGGTTCGATCCCGATCTTCTCGAAGAGTTCGGGCCTTTTCAGGGGCAGCTCGACTGCCTCACGGATCTCGATAACCTGCTGTTCGAGTCCCCCGATATCCGAATAACTCTCTTCGGGAGTCTCGACCACCTCCATGCCGTACACCTGCGCGTCATAGCTCTCCGGGAGGACGTCGACCACCGCGAGCGACTGCTGGTTCAGGGTTACCCGGAGTCCCGGCTTGAGATTTTCCGGGTCGATGCAGAGCGAGCTCTTGACCAGGAACCTCGGTCCTGCACTGCTCCGTATAATAACACGGTTCGCGTCAAGGACGTCGGTAATGGTCCCGATAACCAGGGGCGGGCTTCGGAGCTGCTCGATCTCGCTCTTTAATTTCCGCACTTCCCGCTCGTATCGTATCTTCTGGGTCTCGATATACCTCTTATCGGACTCCACCTGGCGCAGCTGCTCCCTGAGCTCCAGGTTCCGGGTCTCCATATTGGTCACCCGGTCGAGCAGGTACCTGTACAGCTCTTCCGGATTCTGAGGTTCCTTCGGTTGCCTGGCGCTCTCTGCCATTTAATGCCTCAATTAAGTATATAGGGAAAAATGATTATAAAGAGTTTGCGAGGCATATGCAGTGCGAAATGTGTGGCGCCACGATTCAGGGCCAGCCAAAGAGGGTAAGGATTGAGGGAGCGGTGCTCGACGTCTGCGGCCAGTGTGCCCGGTACGGGACCGAGGTCATGCAGCCGAAGAAGACCGAACCCAAAAGGCCCGGGGCTGCCAAACCTGCGATGAGCCTCCCGGTGCGCAAGTCGCGAGATGTCCTCGACCTGATCGAAGGAGAGATCGTCGACGATTATGGGGAGCGGATCAGGAATGCCCGGATGCAGCAGGGGCTGACCCAGAAGGACCTTGCGATGTCGATCAAGGAGAAAGAGCTCCTGATCAAGAAGATCGAGAAAGGAGACCTCATCCCCGAGGACGACGTGCGGGTAAAGATAGAACGGGCCCTGGGCATCAGGCTGCTGGACGTCCCAGAAGAAGCCGAGGAGCGGAAGAAAGCCGGAAAGGTCGTGCCCACCCTCGGAGATGTCATCTCCATCAAGAAACCGAAAAAGTGACATTTTCGGTCAGATTCTCATTCATTTTTTGTGCAATTTCATTTTTCGAGCCCTGGGCGGATACCTCCGGATCGGGCGACCAATAAACAACACTTTGATGAAGGTGGGATGTCCGGGGTGCCGATCCGCCCTTGCGTGGCCCGACGCCGGGCCTCGAATGCCAGTGAACCGGGCCCGATCGGGGGCGGACCCTGTATCCCCAGCCTTTTTATACAAGGATGGCAAACCATATTGACTATGCAAGGTGAGTGTTTTTTCGCCGGTGAGTGTTTTTACCACCGTTAGCGAAGTCTGTGTTCCTTGCATGGCCCGAAGGGCGCTCCCCGGCCGGCCGGTTTCTCCATCGTTAAACGAAGGAGCCCGGGCTCTCGGCTGCACTTTTGACTATTTTAGTTATTTTGGGTTTTTTTCGCTCTGAAAACCGCATAATCTGGCGGAATTTCAGGGCGGAGGTTGTTGTTATGAGAGGAAAAGAGATTCGTCTGGAACGTATCATGGATCGCAACACGAAGAAGACCATCATAGTCCCCATGGACCACGGGGTGACCAACGGCCCTATCGACGGACTGATCGATATGGGGAGGGCGGTGGACCTCGTGGCGGAAGGAGGCGCAAACGCCGTGCTCGGGCACGTCGGGCTCGCACTCTACGGGCACCGGCAGGGAGGGAGGGACATCGGCCTGATCCTCCACCTCTCGGCCAGCACCTCCATCGGGCCGGACCCCAACGACAAGGTCCTGGTCAATTCGGTGACCAACGCGATGAAGATGGGGGCGGATGCGGTATCGATGCACATCAACGTGGGAGCGGACTCGGAGGCGAGGATGCTCTCCGACCTGGGAAGGGTCGCGGTCGAGTGCATGGAGTGGGGAATGCCGCTCCTCGCGATGATGTACCCCCGGGGGAGGAAGATAGAGAACGAACACCAGGTCGAGCACGTGGCGCTCGCGGCCAGGGTTGCGGCGGAGCTCGGGGCGGACCTGGTGAAAACGGTTTATACCGGAGACCCCGAGAGTTTCAGGGTGGTGACCCGGGGATGCCCGGTACCGGTGGTGGTCGCCGGAGGGTCAAAGACCAGCGACCTTGCCACCCTGCAGATGATCGAGGGAGCAATGGAGGGCGGAGCCGCGGGGATCTCCATCGGGAGAAACGCCTTCCAGCACAGGACGCCGGACCTGTTCATAAGGGCGGCAGCGGCGATAATCCACCAGGGTATGAGTGTCGAAGAAGCAATGAAAATTCTCGGGGAATGAAACAATGATTGGAAAAGAGATCAGAATCGAGAGGATAATGGACAGGAACACCGGCAAAACGGTGATAATTCCTATGGACCACGGGTTTACCCTCGGCCAGATCGAGGGGCTGCTCGATATGACCTGGATCATCTCGCAGGTCAGCGACGGGGGAGCAAACGCGATCGTACTGCATAAGGGGCTCGTCAAGAGGGGTCACCGGCGTCACGGGAGAGATATCGGGCTTATCATCCACCTCTCCGCCGGCACCTCGCTCAACCCCGACCCGAACGACAAGGTGCTGGTCTGCACCGTGGAAGAAGCGGTGGCCCTCGGAGCGGATGCGGTATCCATCCATATAAACCTGGGGGCGCCGAACGAGTCGAAGATGCTCGAATCCGCGGGAAAGATCGTGAAGGACTGCAACCGCTGGGGCATGCCCCTCCTGGTGATGATCTACCCCCGGGGGAAGGGTATCGACCCGTTCTCACCCCAGGCGGTGGGGCACTGCGTCAGGGTTGCCGAGGAACTGGGTGCCGACCTGATCAAGACCAACTACCCGGGGAACCAGGCGGCGTTCGAGAAGATCGTCAAAGCCTGCTCCGTCCCGGTGCTGGTTGCAGGCGGGGAGAAGGCCGGCGACCTGGAGACCCTGCAGACCATCCGGGAAGCGGTGCACGCGGGGGGTGCCGGGGTCTGCATGGGAAGGAACGCGTTCCAGCGGGACAACCCGAAAGAGTTCATCCAGGCGCTCTGCAAGGTCGTGCACCACAACGTCGAGCCGGCGCGGGCATTAAAGGAGATGGAATGAAGGAGTTCTGGGTCGATATCCGCCCCTGGGATAAGAATATCGCCACCACGGCGCTCGAGAGCGGGGCGGACGTGCTCGTCGTCGACCGGGCGTCGAACGCCAAGGAGCTCTCCAGGATCGTGGTGGTGGCACCGGACGGAGACATGGTCCCGGGAAAAGATGTCTTCGAGGTGACCATCAAGGGCAAAGCGGACGAAGAAGAGGCGGTGAAACGATCCGTGCAGGGCCCGGTGATAGTCTCCACGAGCGACTGGACGGTGATCCCCCTGGAGAACCTGGTCGCCCAGTCCGACCGGATCTACGCAGTCGTCAAAGATGAGAAAGAGGCGGCATTGGCACTTTCCGTCCTTGAGAAAGGGGTAAAGGGAGTGGTACTCCGGACATGCGACCCTGCGATGGTGAGAAAGGTGGGCCTCGCGGTCAGAAAATCTTCCGGGCATGCCGAGCTGGTACCCTTCACCGTCACCGCGATACGGCCGGTGGGCATGGGGGACCGGGTCTGCGTCGATACCTGCACCCTGCTCACCCCGGGTGAAGGGATGCTCGTGGGGAACACCTCCTCGGCCTTCCTGCTGGTCCATGCCGAAACGATGGAGAACCCTTACGTGGCCCCCCGCCCGTTCCGGGTTAATGCAGGCGCCGTGCATGCGTACATCCTGCTCCCCGGGGGGAAGACCGCGTACCTCTCGGACCTGAAGACCGGCGACCGGGTAACGGTCGCGGATGCGGAGGGAGACCTCTCCGACGCCGTGGTGGGCAGGGTAAAGATCGAGAAGCGCCCCCTCCTCCTGGTTGAGGCGGAGTCGGGGTCGTCGAAGGTGAGTCTCGTCCTGCAGAACGCGGAGACCATCCGCCTCGTGGGAGAGGACGGTGCGTCCCTCTCCGTAGTGGAGCTCTCCCCAGGAGATCGTATCCTCGGCTGTATCATGGAGGGTGGACGTCATTTCGGGATGGCGGTGAAAGAGCATATCACGGAGAAGTGAACCGATGCAGGTGTGCATCATCGGGGGCCGGGGCAGGATGGGCTCCCTCTTCGGGGAGGTGTTCGCAAGAGCGGGGTACAAGGTCGTCGCCACCGGACGGGAGACGGATCCGGCGAAAAGTGACGCGGTGACCGGTTCGGATATCGTGATGGTCTCCGTTCCCATACGGGAGACGCGGAAGGTGATCGGGCAGATCACACCGGTACTTACCGCCGACCAGCTGGTGTGCGACCTCACCTCGCTCAAGGCGGAGCCGGTCGAGGCAATGCTCGCGTCCCGTGCGGAGGTGATCGGCCTTCACCCCATGTTCGGGCCGACTGTGCCCTCCCTCCTCCGCCAGACGATCATCATGTGCCCCGAGCGATGCCGGGAGGAGACACGGGATCGGATGGCCGGGATCTTTCTCCGCGAGGGGGCGCGGGTGACATTCAGCACTCCCCTTGAACATGACCGTATTATGGCGGTGGTACAGGGGCTGACCCATTTCGTGACCCTTTCCATGGCCGAGACGATGAGGAGAGCAGGGATGAGCCCGGCAATGACCGAGGAGTTCACGAGCCCCGTGTACCAGATCGAGCTCGGGCTCGTCGGTCGTCTGCTCTCCCAGGACCCCGGGCTGTATGCCGACATGCTCTGCATGAACCCGTTCGTGCCGGGGGTGCTCCGGCTCTGCAACGAGGCGGTGCAGGACCTCTCCTCGAGGATCGCGGAAGGCGATGCGGAAGGCTTCACCCGGATGTTCTGCCGGAATGCAGAGGATTTCGGTGAGTACCGGGAGCGATCCCTCGAACTGACCGACTCCCTGATCAGGGCCATGGTGACCCGATGAGCCTGGTAACGCTCGGACCGGAGGGGACATTCTCCCACGAGGTCGCGGAGTGCGTGACGAACGGGCCGGTAACCCTTGTCCCGACCATCCGGGAGGTGTTCCGCGAAGTCGCAGAGAACGGTCGCCGGGGGCTCGTCCCCCTCGAGAACAGCGAAGCGGGCGGGGTGGGGCCGACCCTCGACGGGCTCATGGCGTACCGGGTGTTCATCACGGCGGAGATCTTCATGCCGGTGCACCATTTCCTTGTCTCTCCCCGCGATACCGGGAATATCAGGACGCTTTTCGTGCATCCGCAGACCCACGAGCAGTGCAGCGAGGTGATAGAGGGGCTCGGGGCGGAGGTGATCCATACCAGCAGCAACGCCGCGAGCGCACACGCCACGCTCCAGTGTGCGGATTCGGGGGCGATCGTCTCCCGGAGGGCTGCGGAACTCTACGGGCTCGTAATACGGCAGCCCAATGTGGAAAACAACCCGGACAACGTGACCCGTTTCGTCTGCATCGACGCTGTGCCCGCGGAGAAGAAACATCCCCTCAAGTGCAGCATCCTGGTGGACCCGGAGTCCGACCGGGCGGGACTGCTCCATGAACTGCTGGGGGTGTTCTCGAGACGGGGGATCAATCTCACCCGGATCGAGTCCAGGCCCTCGAAGAGAGGGATGGGGCGGTACGTCTTCTTCATCGACCTCACCTACTCGCCTGCATGCGTTGATGCCATCGAGGAGCTCAAGGCGCTCACGACCGTCAAAAACCTCGGGTGCTACGGCCGGAAGGAGGTGCCCGGGTGGACGTGCTGATACGTAAAGCCCGGGATGTCAGCCTCGCCGTGACCGCCCCGCCCTCGAAGAGTTTCACTCACCGGGCGATGATATGCGCGGCACTCGCGGAAGGGCCTTCTCTCCTTTCACGCCCGCTGGTATCCGACGACACCGGGATCACGGAACGGGCACTGGAGCAGATGGGTGCCCGTTTTGCACGGGACGGAGACGCCGTCAGGGTTCAGGGGACCGGGGGAAGACTCGCCTGCACCGAAGGAGGAATCCTGGACATGGGAGACTCGGGGACCAGCATGCGTCTCCTCTCGTCGGTCGCACTCCTGTGCGGGTGCCCCGTGGTGCTGACCGGGTCCCCGAGGATGAAAGAGCGGCCGCTCGGCCCTCTCATGGACGGGCTGGTCCAGCTGGGGGGTTCCGTGCGCTACCTGGGACAGGAAGGGTTCCCCCCCGTGGAATTGTCCGGGGACCTCAAAGGCGGGGTCACCCGAATCCCGGGGGAGATCTCCAGCCAGTTCATCACCTCGGTGCTCATCGCCGCTCCCTACGCCAGGAACGATATAGAGGTCGTGCTCCGGGGAACGCCCGTATCCCGGTCCTACCTCGACATAACACTCGAGGTCATGCGGGTGTTCGGCGGAGAGATCCGCCGTTCCGGGTACGAATCGTTCCAGGTGAAGTCAGGGACCCCCTATCGGGGCACCGACTACACCATCGAAGGGGACTACTCATCGGCCTCGTATTTTTTCGCCCTGGCTGCGATAACCGGAGGCCGGGTGACGGTTCACGGTCTGAACCCGGAATCCTGCCAGGGGGACCGGAATTTTCCGGACATCCTCTCCCGCATGGGCTGCACCGTCCGCTGGGCGGGGACCTCGGCGACGGTGACCCGGGACTGTGCCTTAAAGGGGGTCGAGGTGGACATGTCTTCATCACCTGATACGGTACAGACCCTTTGTATGGTTGCGGCGTGCGCGGAAAGCCCGAGCCTGATCACCGGGATATCGCACCTGAAGTACAAGGAAAGCGACAGGCTCGCGGGCACGGAGCGACTCCTCTCCTCGCTCGGCGGGAAGATCGAGGTCGTGAACGACAGCATCCGGATCGAGCCCTCCCTCCTGCGCGGAGGGACGATCGACCCTGGAAACGACCACCGCACGGCGATGAGTTTCGCGGTGCTCGGGCTCGGGACCGGGGGTGTCACGATCACGAATGCGGAGTGCGTGAACAAGTCGTATCCCGGGTTCTGGGACGTACTGCGCAGCGGAGGGCTCCTATGAGGGCGGTATTGATCGGATTTCGCGGGACAGGAAAGACCGAGGTGGGCCGGCTCCTCGCGCACATAAACGACGTGCCGTTTTTCGATACCGACCGGATGATCGAGGAATCTGCGGAAAAGACCATCTACGAGATATTTGCAGAACAGGGCGAGGAAGAGTTCCGGAGAAAGGAGCGGAGGGTGATCGCCTCGCTTCCCGAAGGGGATGCGGTGATCGCCACCGGCGGAGGCGCCATCCTCGACCCCGGGAACGTCCGGAAGCTCCGCGAGGGGAGCACGGTCTTCCTGCTGCAGGCGGACGAGGCCGCCATCGAGCGAAGGATCCGCGATACCCGCAGACCGTCCCTGACCAGGCTGCCGCTCCGTGACGAGATCCACGAGCTCCTGGCCGTAAGGAGGGACGCGTACCTCTCCGCGGCCGATTTCTGCATCGATACCACCATCAAGAACGCGAACGAAGTGAGCCTCGAAATCCACAGGGTCCTCTCCGGGGGGGCGGTCTCCTGGAAACGGAGGGAACGTGGAATGGAGGTTATCCGTGCTTCCGGGATCGGGCATGAGGATATCGGGGAGATCGAAAAGGTCCTCATGGGCGAGGGTACCGACACCCTCACCCGGGTGTACGCCATAATGGGGTATCCCTGCACCCATAGCAAGAGCCCGCAGCTCTTCAACCGCCTGTTCTCCCGATACCGGGTGAACGCATTCTATACCCGGCTCCAGGACCCCGAAATCGGGACCGTAGTCCGTGTCGCGGGGGATATCGACCTCCGGGGGGCGAGCGTCACCATTCCGTTCAAGCAGGCGATCATCCCCTCCCTGGACCACCTCGACCGGGACGCGGATGCGATCGGCGCGGTGAACACCGTGGTGTACTGCGGAGGGAAGTCCTACGGAAGCAATACCGACTGGCTGGGGATCAGGGGGCCGCTCGCGGAGTACCGGAAAGCGCGTGCGGTGGTCCTCGGGGCGGGGGGTGCCGCCGCCGCCGCGGTGTACGCCCTCCAGGACCTGGAGATGGAGGTCACCGTCCTGAACCGGACCCCCGGGCGGGCAGAAGAGCTCTCCGCACGGTTCGGGTGCGCCCATGCCCCGCTCTCGGCGTTCGAGGCCCTCGACCCCGGGGTCGTGGTCAATGCCACGCCGGTGGGAATGACTCCCGATCATCATTCGCCGCTCCGGCCGGGGCAGCTGAAAAGTGGGATGGTGATCTTCGACCTCGTGTACACGCCGCCGGAGACCCCGCTCATCAGGATGGCCCGTAATGCGGGGGCCCGGGTCATCCAGGGGCCGGAGATGTTCGTCCGGCAGGCGGCGGCGCAGTTCCGGAGGTTTACGGGGATACAGGTTCCGCCCGCGGAGATCAAGGAGATGATGGAATGAACACGTTCGGAAGGAATTTCAGGTGCACCACCTTCGGCGAGAGCCATGGCCCCGCGATCGGCGTCGTGATCGACGGGTGCCCCCCCGGTGTCCCGCTGGAGGCGAAAGACTTGCAGCCGATGATGGACCGCAGGCGGCCGGGCACGAGCGCGCTCAGTTCCCCGAGAGCAGAATCCGATACCGTAGAGATCCTCTCCGGGGTCTTCTCGGGGTTGACGACCGGGACACCGGTCTGCATGCTGATAAGGAACAGGGATGCGCAGCCCGGGGACTACGACAGGCTCAAGGAGGTCTTCCGCCCCGGGCACGCCGACTATACTTTCCTGATGAAGTACGGGATCCGGGATCACCGCGGCGGGGGGCGGAGTTCGGGGCGGGAAACTGCGGCAAGAGTCGCCGCCGGAGCCCTGGCGATGAAACTGCTCGGCATGCGGGGGATCACGGTCGAAGGCAGGGTCGAAGAGATCCACGGAAAGACCATTCCCTGCGACTGGGAGGAGGAGATCCGGAACGCCGCCCGGGAACAAGACTCCGTGGGCGGCATCGTGGAGGTCATCGCCCGGGGGTGCCCGGCGGGGCTCGGCGACCCGGTGTTCGGAAAACTCGATGCGGCCATCGCGGCCGCACTTATGGGGATCGGTGCGGTGAAGGGTGTGGAAATCGGAAACGGATTCTCATCCGCCCGTATGAAGGGCAGCGAACAGAACGACCAGATGGGGGCGGAAGGGTTCCTCTCCAACCACGCCGGGGGGATCCTGGGCGGAATCAGCAACGGAAACGAGATCGTGGCCCGTATCGCGGTGAAACCCACCCCGTCCATCGGGAAATCCCAGCAGACGGCGGATATCCATGGAACGCCTGTCAGCGTTTCCGTCCAGGGGAGGCACGACCCCTGCATCGTACCCCGCATCGTCCCGGTGGCGGAGGCGATGATCGCCCTGGTGCTCATCGACGCGTTCCTGGAACAGGAAAAGTATACCTCGTACTGTGAAGAGGATAAGACGAGGATGCAACAATGAATTCCCGTGTCATGTGTGCCCCGTGTCTCTGCCTCCTCCTTCTTCTCCTCACCGCCGGTGCCGGATGCGTCTCGGCACCGGTATCGACAGGGCAGGATCGTTACGACCTCGGGAACGGACAACAGGTGAGCGTGTACTTCGTGGGCCAGAACTCTGACTGGACCTTCTCCCGGGGGTGCACCTGGACGGCGACCTACCAGGTCTCGAATACCGGCCAGGTCGGAACAGGGCCGATCCAGGTGAACATCGAGCTCGTGAATGCAGATTCGGGGGCAGTGCGGGACAGCCGGACAATATTCGTGGGAACTCTCGCACCGGGCCAGTCTCAGCCGGTCGTTGCGGAACTCGACGGCGAATGCGCCGAGGACTATACCGTCAGGGCAATTCCGGCGCCGGCGTGAGGTATAATTTTTTGTTCACCTGCAGGAGGATTTGTTCTTTGCGGGTAGCCCGGTTCCTCTGGTCCGGGTCGGTAATCCGTTCACGCTCTAAGGGCTCCTGTCTATGCCGGCGGGGTTGTACCCTCACCGGATCAGACCCCGGTCGACTGATGCATCTATTTCCGGCGTAGGCCGAATGAGTTCCCGGAATGTAAGAGCGTCATCCGGGTGGAAAAGGAGAATTCAGGGGGTGGTTTCCTTCTTCTTCTCTTCCCCCTTGGCATGCGATATCGCCCGTGCGATCCAGATGGTGAAGATCACCGCGATAATGGTTACGACTATCGCATAGGTCAGCTGGGCTGCGATGGTGCTCGCCGTACCGAATACTACCTTGAAGATCTCCTGAATTGCTCCGTTCCATGCAAGTGCCGCGACCAGCCCGAATGCTGCGGTCATTAGTGCGCCAATCTTGTCAAGTACCTCATCCTTAAATGACATCTCAGGTCACCGAATCGTATATTCCGTAAATGAGATAATAAACTATTCCAGAGATCAGGGATTTTTGCACCGTTAAAGAGAAGATTGAATCTTATCCCGAAACGCCTGAAGTTCAATTTCAGGATCCATCATTTTTCACCGCAATCCGAACTCCAAAGGAGTATCGGGTCTGCGAATGTCGTTCCGGTGTGTCCGGACATGGAAAAGGAGTTATCGGGGTTTCGTCCCGGTGACCGTAGGGTTATCGGGATAGGTCAGCCACTCGGTAAACGATCCCTCGTAGAGTTTTACCCTGGGAAACCCGAGGAAGAACCGGAAGAGGATGAACTCGTTCGTCGCCTCCCTCCCTGTCCCGCACGAGCAGATGACCTGTTTGTCGGGGCTCACTCCTTTCTCCCGAAGCATCGCCCTGATATCCGCCTCCGGTTTAAGGAGCCTGGAATTGCCCGGATCCATCAGGCTCTTCCATGGAAGACTGACCGCCCCGGGGATATGGCCGGGTTTGCTCCACGGTCCCTGGCCCTCGTAAAATGCAGCAGGCCTCGCGTCGAGGACGATAGTATCGGGCTTGTCCTTCTGCTGCAGGAACTCGTCGTATGTGATGAAATAGTCCCGCATGACCGTGCTCCTGAACGATGACCTCCCGGCTGTCGGGTACTTCTGTGTCATCGGCCGTTTCTCGGCCCGCCATTTATCAAGCCCGCCGTCGAGGACATACACCCTGTGGTGCCCGAAACGTGCGAGAGTATAGGCGAGGAATGTCTGTTCCAGGCCGTCGCCCACGAATCCCTCGCACTTCGTGAGGTGTCCCGAACTGGTGTAGACCACCACCGGTTTCCCGGCGTCCAGCCCCAGCGTCTGAAGGAGGATCTGCGCCGCCTCGGGGGCGATCCATACGGTGGGAAGGTTCCCGGTGTGGATCCGGAAGAGCCCTTCGTTCACGTAGAGGGCCCCCGGGATATGCTCCTTTACATATTCGTGGATGTTCGGCTGGGTATCAAGGATGGTCAGGTCCTTATCCTGGAGGTGCTGTGCAAGCCATTCGGTGGAGACCCATTGTACTGCCGAATCCCCCCCCGGGTATGGATAGGTCGTTGCCATAGCGTTCACGCACTGCACTTGCAGGGGGCCTTGATAAGGATATCGGCGGCGGTATCAGCGGAGGAGGCGGAGCACTTCCCTCGCCTCGCTGATATGGAACTGCCCAGGGGCAGCGGGTTTCCCGCAATGGCAGAACGCAGCCCACGAACCGAAGAATAAAAGGAAGAGGCGAGAAAACCGGAAGCCGGGCCCCATGGTCCCGGTGATGAGCGGTTTTCCAGCCTCGGCAGTGAACCGGCACAGCGAAAGTACATCGTGCTCGTTCCCGGGGACCGTAATAATCTTGGGGATATCTCCGTAATCCCGCAGGGCTCTGTATTTCTCCTCGAGGATCTCCCGGGACGGCATGGAGAACGTATGCCAGGAGGCGACGACGGTACATCCCCGGGCGGCGATGCCGGGAGCATATTCCCGGTATTTTTCCTCGATATCGATGTAATCCGGGATGTCGAGATACGGCCCGAGGACCTGTTCCCACCGGGCGGGACTTCCTTCGAACTCGCCCCCTTCATCCCGGCTCCTCAGGGTAAGGATTACAGGGATATCGGCTACCGACAGGCAATCCTCCAGCTCCCTCGAGGGGACACCGGGCATCAGGTCCAGCCTCAATTCTACGAGGTCGGGATTAAACCCGAGCGCGACCGGGATATCCCCAGGATCTGTTATGGATACTGCCAGTTTCATGGTAAAAACCTGTAATTTCATTCTTCAGGGAGGTGACCCATGGAGTGACCCCCGCGTCCCGTGGAAGAGCGTGATTGTTGCAGATTGATAAATATACTGGCATCTCCCGCCTGATCCCTTTCGGTCATCCCTTTGCACCCGGGGATCAGGGGACTTTACATCTCTTCGAATCCGCTTCCGGCATACAGTATCTTCGATAGCTGAATCCTCTTCGCATCTCTCTTGTGCTGAGGTCTCCGTTCTGCTTGAATCCTTTTCAGAACCCCATTCCCGTAAGTCTCCAGATTCCTGCACGACGGCTGCATACCATCCCGCCGAGGTATATGAATCACCCCGGTCAGCTTCGCATTCCCTCAACCATTTTACCTCATCGCGCCATAACTGCAGACAATGTCCCCGGAGCACCATACCCGCATCCCGGAGTTGCTCGCGCCCGCCGGTTCGGCTGAAGCCCTCCGGGCCGCGGTAGCGGCAGGAGCGGATGCCGTCTACCTTGGCGGGAAACGGTTCGGCGCACGAAGCTTCGCCTCTAATTTTTCGGAAGAAGAACTTGCGGCCGCCGTGGACTATGCACATTTCAACGGGGTGCACGTGTACGTCACCGTCAATACGCTGCTCCGGGACCGTGAACTGGAGGATGCCGCCGCGTTCCTCCTGTCCCTTTACCGGATGGGCGTTGATGCCGTCCTTGTGCAGGACCCCGGCCTTATGGGGCTGGCCCGGACGGTGGTGCCAGATCTGGAACTCCACGCGTCCACCCAGATGACAATCCTATCCAAAGAGGGGGTCTCCTGGGCAAAGGAGCACGGCCTGTCGCGGGTGGTTCTCGCGCGCGAGCTCGCTCTGGACCGGATTAAAGAGATTGCAGAAGAAGGCGGGACACGAATCCCCGGGCTGGAGATCTTCGTGCACGGGGCGCTCTGCTACAGTTATTCGGGCCAATGTCTCCTCTCCTCGGTGATCGGGGGGAGGAGTGGAAACAGGGGGATGTGTGCCCAGCCGTGCAGGAAACCCTACGTGCTGGTGGAAGCGGATATCGACCGGCACGGAAGGCCGGTCAATCCCCAGAAGATTTTCTGTCAGGGGGGGTATCCGCTCTCCACCATGGACCTTTCGACGCTCTTCCGGGTGGGAGCACTCGCGGAGTCGGGGATCGAGGCACTGAAGATAGAAGGGAGGATGCGGTCGCCCGAGTACGTGGCGATAGCAGTGGCTCTCTACAGGGCTGCGCTCGATGCATTCTCCAGGGGAGAACCGTGGGCCCCCCGGCCCGAAGAGACCGCAATGCTCATGCTCGCGTTCAACCGGGGCTTTACCTGCGGGTACCTGTTCGGGTGCAGGGGCGAAGACCTGATGGGGAGGGACCGCCCCGACAGCCGGGGAGTTCCCGTCGGGATGGTCACGGGCTGCGGCCCGGGGGGAGAGTTCTCCATTAAGGAACCCCTTCCCGGGATAAAAATCCGGAAAGGGGACGGTCTCGTGCTCTTCGATCCAAGGACCGGGAAGGAGCACGGGCTGGTGCTGAAGTCGGATCCGGTCTATTCAAGAGGAGAGCTCCGGTTCCAGGGACCCCGGGAATGCAGGAAGGGCATGGACCTCTGGCTGACCCGGAGCACTCTCCTCCGGGAGACCGCCTCCGGGATCCTCTCCCATCCGGCCGCCCGGGCCGGTGTTCCCGTTCCCCTGGAGATCTCCCTGGTCCTGAGGGAAGGAACGCCGCCCCGGGCAACCGGCCGGTTCAGCGGCCCTTCGGGCGAGGTGGCGGAAGTCCGGGTCGAGGGAGATTTTCCCGTAGCCCGGGCCGATCGTGCCCCGCTCACCGGAGAGGTGATAACCAGGCAGTTCGAGAAGACCGGGGGATCGAGGTTCTCCCTCGCCTCGCTGCACGTCGACCTGGGGGAGAACGTTTTTCTTCCCCTTGCCACTCTGAACAGCCTCCGGCGCGATCTCCTGGAGAAGGCCAGAGAAGAGTACCTTGTCCTGACCAGGCCCGATGCCCGGAGTGTCGATAAGGCGGGGTCAAGGATTCGGTCCTTTTTTGCAGGGCGTGCAGCGCAACCGCCTGAAGTCCGGTTCACCCTTCCCGGGCTGTCGGTATACGTCGACGACCCCGACGCGGTCAAGGCGGCCTGCAGTGCGGAAGCGGGGAGGGTATATTACGAGGTCCCCGGAGGCAAGGCGAAGGAACTAAGGGCCCTGATCAGCGATGCAAGCCGCGTTTGCGGCTCCGCGGAGGTTGAGCTGATCTGGAAATGGCCCCGGATCGCGGACCAGGAGTTCATCGATAACGCGATTCCGCTCCTTTCGAAAGCCCAGGAGTCCGGGATCGGCGGTGTTATGGTCGAGGGGCCCGGGCTCGCCGAAGCGATAGCCAGGCATGCCCCTGGTCTCCGCATCTTCGGGGGACAGGGGCTGAACATCACCAATTACCTCTCGATCGAGGTGTTCTCGCCTGTCTTCGCCGGGCTTACCTTTTCCCCCGAACTTGCCGCAGACGACCTGTCCCACATGGTCGCGATGTCGGGAAGACTGCAGAACAAGCCCGAGCTGGAGATCATGGTGCAGGGAAGCCAGGAAGCGATAGTGAGCGAGGACGACCTCCTCTCCGGGTGCCGCGTCAGCCCGGACAAGGTGGCGTTCCACGGGTTACTTGACGAGACCGGCCGGCTCTTCCCGGTGTACCGCGACGCACAGGGGAGGACGCACCTCTCCAACGCGGTCGAGACCTGCCTGGTCGACCATCTCCCCATCATCGCGGGCGCCGGAATAGACCGGGTGGCGATCGATGCCCGCCGGAGAGGCGCCTACTATGCAGGGGATATGACCCTCGCGTACCGCGAAGCGCTCGCGGTGCTCGGGACGGGCAGGGGAGAAGAGACGAAGAGGTGCCTCCTCCAGGTAAAGGAGCGGATAAAGAAGATGTCCATGGGCGGGATCACCACCGGCGCGTTCTTCGGGCGGGGAGCGGAAGATCCAGGCCGGTAGGAACGGGCGAAGCATTTCTTAATGATTGAAGGACAAGTGTTCCGTGGAGAACGTCATGTCAACCCCATTCATTCTTCTTAACCTGAAGACCTACACCGAAGGGTCCGGACAGCGGGTGCACAATCTTGCGGACGCCGCCCAGCAGGTGGCGGACGAGAGCGGTACGAGCATCGGGATCGCGCCGAGCTACATGAATATCCATCCCATCTCCATGCACTACGCGCTCCCCGTATATGCCCAGCACGTTGACGGGGCGGAACCCGGGGCGCATACGGGGTCGATCACCGCGGAAGCCCTGAAACAGGCGGGGGCGACCGGATCCCTGGTGAACCATTCCGAACGGCGGCTGACCCTGGCGGATATCGATGCCGCGGTCCAGGCGCTCAAGGCGCAGAGAATGATCTCGGTGGTCTGTACCAACAACGACATCACCACCGCCGCGGCGGCAGTGCTCTCCCCGGACTACGTCGCCATCGAGCCCCCGGAACTCATCGGGAGCGGTATATCGGTTTCGAAGGCGAATCCCGAGATCATAACACGCTCGGTGGAGGCGGTGAGAAAGGTAAACCCCGGCGTGAAGATCCTCACCGGGGCCGGGATCCAGTCGGGCGAGTGCGTGAAGATTGCCCGGGACCTGGGGACCGACGGAGTCCTGCTCGCGTCTTCGGTGGTGAAAGCAAAGGTGCCCATTACTGTACTACGGGACCTTGTGTCCCAGTTGTAACGGGAGCGGCGGGGCTGCTGCATAGCGGAGGTCTCATTCCCCCAGACAATTTTTTAACGACATTATGATTACCAGTAAAAAAAGACGAATTCTGAATATGTGACGAGCCGGACCTTTGCCTCCCTGCTCTCGCGAGTCAAACCTGTATCTTACCAGGAATCCCCTGATCAGCGCTCTACAATGAGGGGAATCAGGTCGTGCTTCGTGATCACTCCCTGCACCTTTCCCGACTCCATCACCAGGACCGCGTGGTTGTGCTGAAGAATCCGCACCACGGTCTCGATGTCCATGTCCGGAGGTACCGTGGGAAACCCCGATTCCATGAAGTCCCGTATCCTCGATTCCTCCTTCCTGTAATGGACCGGATCGTCAAGGGCGTTGACGATCGCGGACTCGGAGATGCACCCGACCGGCACCCCTTCGTCTATCACCGGGAGCTGCGAGATGCTGTTCCGGTCCATCATCTCGATCGCGACCCCGATGGGCTCGGTTGAGCCGACTGCAAATACGGGGGTATGCATTACCATCGCCGCGGTGACCCTCGAGCGCTCGGCGGTGTTCAGGACCTCGATGATCTTCGTGAGCGTACTCACCCGGGGATCGACGGTCCCGGCCTCGATCCGGGCTACCATGGACTGGCTTATTCCGGCCCGCTTCGCCAGTTCAGCCTGCCGTATGCCCAGCACTTCCCGTCTTGCCTTTATCTCGTCGGAGGTAGGGATGTGCATATGATATTACTGTGGGTGATTATTATTCAAAATAGTTTGGCCCTGTGTGCATAATTTGGAGTGGGAGGAGTAAGCCCCCTTCTGTTCTTTGCGGCATTCAGCTATGCGCCATACCCGGGCGGTGACTGAGCGACCTGTTGCCCTGTTCTGGCTTGCACCCGCAGGGATTCGCCGTTTCAACGTTTCCTGTTCCTTTGCTCAGCGGGTTATCTCACGCGATCTCTCGCGTTTCTCGCTCCGGAAGGAGCTCAGCCGCATCATCACCGGGAACAGGCCGTGCCGTGTCTGTGCCATTGCCGTGACTCTCGCCACCCATACTTGCATATGGCTGCGTGCTCAGCAGGTGGGGGGACTTTCCTCAGCGGCCAGTTCGGCCACCGTCAGCCGCACTCTCCCTCTCCTGTAGTACTGATCGGTGCTGTTATTTACTGCTATCCTATGACGCACCCCCCCGATAATGCCGGCCGCGGTGCACGATTGCGAAATATCATACCCGTCCGCACTCCCGGCATCGAAGATGTTACCTGCCGTGGTGCTCGAAATGTTGAATATTATAATCGTCGGCGGCTCCCGGAGTACCGGCCATGATCTCTCGTAGGGGATGGGTGCCCTCACGCGATATCCTGGGGCCGGGGATCTCGTACGGTCCCCTTGTTACCCGGGTGAGATCTGTTTCAATCTCCTTCATAAAAGGGGACCCGGGATCCGGAAAACGGGAACCCAGGCCCTGTTGCCGGAATTACATGCGGATACCGGGATCCGGCCGCAGTGGAAAGTTACTAGAGCCAACAGCGACCAGAGGTACCCCTGATGGAGGCCCTTACCGCGGAGGAAGGAAGGCTCGCGCTCCTTCTCGCCCGCACCACACTCGAAAACTGTATCGGCGGCGCAGAACACCCGCTCCCCTGCCTTACCCCGGTCTTTTCGCAGAAACGAGGAGTATTTGTTACCCTCACCCGGAACGGGGAGCTGAGGGGGTGCATCGGGTTTCCGTATCCCATGCTCACGCTCGGCGATGCCGTTCCGCAGGCGGCTACGGCCGCCGCACTCGAGGACCCGAGGTTTCCTCCGGTCTCGGGATCGGAACTGCCGTCCGTGCACATCGAAGTGACGGTGCTCTCGGTGCCCCAGCCGCTCGCCGTACCCCCGGGAGAGAGGCCGGGGGCGATCGAGGTCGGGAGGCACGGGCTGATTGTACGGGGACACGGAAGGAGCGGGCTGCTGCTCCCCCAGGTGGCCACGGAATACTGCTGGGACGCACGGACGTTCCTCGACCATACCTGCATGAAAGCCGGGCTCCGGTCCGGATGCTGGTGCGATAACTCCGTGGATATATTTACGTTCGAAGGCCAGATTTTCGACGAATAGGACTGCAAATGGCAATTTTCTTTGAAATAACCGCAAAGGACATCGCGGGAAGACTGGGCAGGCTGAAAGCGGGGGAACGGACCATGCGCACCCCGGCGCTCCTCCCGGTAATCAACCCGCACCTGCAGTTGATAACCCCGCAGGAGATGCAGGCGCTGGGAGTCGAGGGACTGATCACCAATGCCTACATCTTCTACCGGAGCAGGGAGTTCGGGGAGAAGGTGGTCAGTGAAGGAGTGCACAGGACGCTCGGCTTCGACGGGCTGATCATGACCGATTCGGGCTCCTTCCAGCTCTCGGTGTACGGGGAGGTCGAGGTGACCAACCGGGACACCCTGACGTTCCAGCAGGCGATCGGGAGCGACATCATCGTGCCGCTCGACATTCCCACCCCGCCGGACGCCGACAGGCAGCGGGCCACCGACGAGCTCGCGATCACCATGGAACGAATGCGGGAGGCGAAGGAGATCCTCGGGCCGGACGGAAACCTGGCCGGACCGGTCCAGGGGGGCCTGTTCACCGACCTCCGGACCCGGGCCGGTAAAGAGGTTTCTGACCTTGGTATCGCGTTCTGCCCGATAGGGGCCGTCGTCCCGTTGATGGAGTCCTACCGGTACAAGGACCTGGTGAAGGTGGTCAGTGCGGCAAAGTCCGGGCTTTCCCCCGCGGCATGCGTGCACCTCTTCGGGGCGGGCCACCCGTCCATGTTCGCCCTCGCGGTGGCCATGGGATGCGATATCTTCGATTCCGCGGCATATGCACTCTACGCCAAGGACGGGCGCTATATCACCGCGGGAGGGAGCATGAGGCTCTCCGAACTCTCGGACCTCCCCTGCACCTGCGAGGTATGCCGCCGGCATTCCGCAAAGGAACTCCAGGAAGCCCCTGACAAGGAGCGGCTCCTCGCCCTGCACAACCTCCAGGTGAGCCTCGGGGAGATCTCCCGTATACGGCAGGCGATCACCGACGGCACCCTCTGGGAACTTGTCGACGAGCGGTGCCGTGCACATCCCGAGCTCCTCCGGGGGTACCGGGAACTCCTCACACGTGCCCCGGAGCTGGAAAGGTCGGATCGGGTGAGCAAGCGGCGGTTTTTCTACCGGGGAAGCGAAAGCTGCGCCCGGACCGAAGTGATCCGGTACCACGGGACGATCGGCCGGATCGCCGGGGGCGAAAGAGTGCTCATCGATATGACCGGCGGGGACGAGCGTGACTTCGACCTGGTCCTTCTCTATAAACCCCCGTTCGGCCCGTATCCTCCAGAGCTCCGGGAGACCTTCCCGGTCGGCCAGGCCGAGATCCCCGACTGGGACTGTGACATGATGGTCTCGGGGTGCCGGGGTATTCGCTGCTACCTGGAGACTCATCCGGAAAGCAGGGTCGTCGTGCGGTGCCCCCCGGAGTGGGAGTCCCTGGTGAGGGAGCAGGTGCCGGGCGCTGAGGTGCGTGTACATGGGGTTTGAGGTCAGGAAACGGGACGCCCTCGCGAGGCTCTCGGTCTACCAGAGGGACGACCTCACCCTCGCCCTCCCCGCAGTGGTCGAGACCGACAGAATCTTTCCGTCCCTTGAACGGCACCGGCTCGACAACATGCCCCTCCTCGCCGACGCGGGGCTCGCGGGGGCGTATCACGCGTGCGGGGACGACGAGCCGGTCTGGGTCCACCCGGCGGTGGAGTGCCCGGCTGTTTCGGGCTCGTGCGTGATGGTGGGGAACTGGCATACCGCGCTCGCCCAGTCGAGGGAGTACGTCCAGTGGCTCTCCACCCTCAAATCAATGGTACCGCCCGATACCGCATGGTATGCGCCCGGAACGGCCCTTCCCTCAAACGCGGCGATACTCTGTTACTCGGGATTCGACCTCTTCGACTACCAGGGCGTCGATCTTGCGAGCGCACAGGGTCTCTACTGCCTCCCGGAGGGGACATTTCCTGCGGAATGGATGGAATCGGAGGCCTGTACCTGCGAAGGGTGCCGGGACGGCGATATCTTCCGGCACAACCGGTACGCCCTCGAGAAAGAACTCGCCCTTGTGCGCCGTTTCATCGGTGAAGCCCGTCTCAGGGACCTGGTGGAGTCGCGGTGCAGGTTCTTCCCCCCGCAGGTGGCGATCCTCCGGCTCCTCGATTCCGCACGATCCCTGATGGAACCCGCAGTGCCGGTCGCGAGAAGCGTACCCCTCCTTGCAACGACCGGAGAATCGCTGCACAGGTTCGAGGTAACCCGGTTCGCGGAACGTGTCATCGGGCGCTATTCGCCCCCTGTTGCGGAGACCGCGGTGCTTCTGCCCTGTTCGGCGCACAAGCCCTACTCCCTCTCCGCAAGCCACAGGAGGTTTATCCCGGTCATCGCCGGGAGGGCGCACGAACTGATCCTCACCTCACCCCTGGGGCTGGTCCCCCGGGAACTTGAGCTGGTGTATCCCGCCGCACATTACGATGTCCCGGTGACCGGTTACTGGGATGCGGAGGAACGGGAGCGGATTGCGGCGATCCTTGCCGGATACCTCGCAAAGAACCCCTATAAGAGGGTGATTGCCCATCTTGAAGGCGGGGCCCTCGCAACTGCAGAGATGGCGGCGGACGCGGCGGGGATCACCCTTGAGTGCACCTGCAGCGGGCATCCCGCCTCCTCGCAGTCGCTCACTGCACTCGACGCCGCGCTCGTTGGTGAACGGAAGGTCCGGCACGACCTGGTCCGGGGTACCGGGTTATGGCAGTTCGGAGCTGAGATCGCCGCGAAAGGGCTCTTCCTGAAAGGGAGGTACCCCCAGGTCATGGCCTACCGGGGGAAGGACCCCCTGTTCTCCCTGGATACCGGGACAGGGCTGCTCCGCCCGACCCTGAAAGGATGGGAGCTCATCCCCACCGGCTACCGGGTGACGATCGACGATTTCATCCCCCAGGGGGATATCCTTGCGCCGGGAGTGATCGACGCGGACCCCGCCATCCGGGAAGGGGACGAGGTGTTCGTGACCGGTCCGGGGGTCGAAGCCTCGGGTCGCGCCGCGATGCCCGCCGGGGAGATGCTCCGCTCGTCCAGGGGAGTTGCGGTCAGGGTGCGTAAGGTAAAGAGGATCCAGCAACTATAACTATCGGAATCTGATCGGACGAATTACGGAGTGAATTTTTTGTATCGGGTGGAAGAAGCAAAAGCTCTTGCAGAACGGGTGTACCAGGTGTGGGTGCGGGCGCCCCAGGTCGCCCGGCATGCAAGGGCGGGGCAATTTCTGATCGTCAGGATCGATGAAAGGGGGGAAAGAATTCCGCTCACCATCTCCGCAGTACAAGGGGACCTGGTCCGGATTATCTTCATGGCAGTGGGAAAAACCACCCGTCAGCTTGCAGCACTGGAAGAAGGGGACCACGTGCTCGACATCGCCGGACCACTGGGAAGACCAAGCGAGATCCAGAACGATGGCAGGGTCATCGTGGTAGGCGGGGGGGTAGGGATCGCCTCTCTTCCCCTCATTGCCAGGGAGGCCAGGAGCGCCGGGAATTATGTTATCGGGATAATCGGCGCCAGGAACGCTGATTTCCTCATCCTTGAGGACGAACTCGCGGGGATCTGCGACGAGCTTCACGTCGCTACCGATGACGGGAGCAGGGGCCATCATGGGTTTCCCGCGGACCTGCTGAAACAGGAGATCTCGAGACACAAGATCGACTGCGTGTGGATCATCGGCCCTGCAATCATGATGAAGGTGACCTCGAACGTGACAAGGCCCGCGGGAATAAAGACGTTTGTCTCGCTGAACCCCGTCATGGTCGACGGGACGGGGATGTGCGGGTCGTGCAGGGTGTCGGTCGGCGGGGAGACCAGATTCGCATGCGTGGACGGGCCCGAGTTCGACGCGCACCTGGTGGACTTCGAACTCCTCATGCAGCGGCAACGGTACTACCTCGAGGAAGAGAAAGAGTCTATGGAGCACTACCATGAGCACGCCTGCAGGTGCGGGGAGGGGACACATCATGGGTGACCGGCCGGCGTCCGTCCGGATCCATGACTTCCTGGAGGTGGACACCGGACTTACCCCTGATGAAGCGGTCATCGAGGCGGAACGGTGCATCCAGTGCAAAAAACCAGGGTGCGTGAAGGGGTGCCCGGTGGGGATCGACATTCCCGCGTTCATCGCAGCGGTGGCACAAAAGGACTTTGTGGGGGCGGCGGCGATCATCAAGGAAGAAAACCTCCTTCCCGCGATATGTGGCCGGGTCTGCCCACAGGAGGTGCAGTGCGAAGGGGTCTGCATTCTGGGCGTAAAAGAGCAGCCGGTCCGGATCGGGGCGCTCGAGCGTTTCGTGGCCGACTGGGAAAGAGAGCACGCGCCTAAAATTCCCGCGGTAGCAGAACCAACCGGATACCGTGTAGCGGTAGTCGGTTCCGGCCCTGCCGGTCTTGCGGCCTCCTTTGAACTGGCGAAGAGGGGTCATCAGGTGACGATGTTCGAGTCGCTCCATGCTCCCGGAGGAGTGCTCATGTATGGCATCCCGGCCTTCAGGCTTCCGAAGGACGTGGTTCAGGCCGAGGTCGATCAGTTGCGGGAGATGGGGGTAGATATCAGGTGCAACCACCTCGCGGGGGCCAGTGTTTCCATGGAAGAACTTGACCATTTCGACGCGGTCCTCGTCGCCACGGGAGCGGGCCTCCCCTTCTTCATGGGCATTCCCGGAGAACAGCTCTCCGGGGTCTATTCGGCAAACGAGTTCCTTACCAGGGTAAACCTGATGCACGCCAACCGGTTCCCGGTGTATGACACTCCGATAAAACGGGGGAGACGGGTGGTCGTGGTCGGAGGGGGAAACGTGGCCATGGACTCTGCCCGCGTGGCACGCCGGATGGGGGCAAAGGTCACGCTGGTCTACCGGAGGAGAGCGGAGGACCTGCCGGCCCGGAAAGCAGAGGTCGAACGGGCAGCCGAAGAAGGGGTAAAATTTCTGCTCTGCACAAACCCGGTCAGGATCCTGGGGGACCAGAGCGTAAGCGGCGTGGAGTGCGTGAGAATGGAGATGTGCGACCTCGACCAGAGCGGGAGGCCCGAGGCGGTACCGGTAGAGGGGAGCGCCTTTACGATAGAGGCAGATCTCCTGGTACAGGCGATTGGTCAGGGACCGAATCCTCTGCTGATCAGGAGGCTCTCCGGGGTCGCCTACGGGAGAAAAGGGAACCTGGTGGTCGACGAGAACGGAAAGACCACCCGGGAGCGGTATTATGCCGCAGGGGATGTCGCGACCGGGGCGGCAACCGTCATCCTCGCCATGGGTGGGGCGAAGCAGGCGGCGCTCGCCATCGACGCGATGCTTCGTGGCGAACCGTTTGGCGAGGGGAAGGAAGAGTAAATTAATTCATCCCTCGCTCTTCAATTTGGACACTTCACTTCAAGCGCTGTTTCTTTTCTCTGAAAATTCTAAAAATGGATACTAAAAAAAATTTTACCTCGACGCTCCCGGGGCTGTCGCCCCGCCGCTGTGGCGACCCCGCACAGGATATTCGTGGAAATGACAGGCCTGCTGGATAACCTGTAATTATTTGGATTAAGTTCCAGATCCGCCGCCGGGGCGCCCTTCGGGGGCGGCGGAACCATCGCGTTTTATTTTTATCTCTAACTTGTCGCTCCTGGAGCTTCGCCCCCCTCCAATGAATAAGACCCTGCATAAGAGATGTGAGGGTTTGGGGTGGGGTAAGCCCCAAATTGTATACAAAAGACCTGAATTGAATGATATGTACGACCTTAACGAGGCAGTTCATCTGGAAACTGCTGCTTCCTGCAATCAAGAAAATGTCAGCAAAAAGATTGTGTGTCGGGTTAATTGCAGAATTAATCCTTCCCGCTGCAATATTCCCGGATAATCCCCTGATACACCTGTGACACCTTTTCCATGTTCTCTATCGATACCCGCTCGTCCACTGCATGGAGGGTCTGGATCTCCCCGGGGCCGTACTCGATCACCCGGAAGCCTGCACCACGAAGGTGACGGGCATCGCTCGCGGCCCACTGGACGATCGGTTCCGCCGTCGCTCCGTAAACCCGGGAGATCTCCCGGCAGGTCAGCCGGACAATCCGCTCTTCGGGCCGAGTGAGCGAGGGATCCGCGACGCTGCTGGCCACCACCTCGGCCCCGGGAGCTGCGGCCCGGAGATCCTGCAGGAGGAGTTCGGTGCTGCACCCCCAGGGGACCCTCAGTTCGAGTTCGAGACAGCACCGCTGGGCGACGATGTTCGCCTTCTCCCCTCCCTCGATCCTCCCGGGGTTGTACATGATTCTGGTCAGGGCAGATCCCGCCTGGGGCAGGGAGAAGACCTCCCCCAGCACCTCCGAAGAACGGGTGACGAGGGGGAGGAGGTCCGGTCCTGGGGAATACTCCCTTTCATGGAGCCGGTGGAGGTGCTCCAGGAGAGAGTACGCCTCCATGATGGCCGAGGTCCCGCGCAACGGATAGAGCGACCCGTGCCCCGGCACCCCGTGGAAGGTGAACCTGACCCGGAGCAGCCCCTTCTGCCCGATGTTCGGGTGCAGCGCCGGGCAGGGCTCGGCGATCAGGCAGTCGCAGGGGCAGAGCAGCTCCCGTTCGAGGAGGCAGCGCACCCCGTATTTCCCGCTCGTCTCCTCGTCGCAGACGAACGCAAGGTCGACCGAGAGGTCGATCCCCTCGTCGGCGACCGTTTTGCACGCGTCGAGCAGGGAGGCACAGCCCCCCTTCATATCCGTCGCGCCACGGCCCCAGACGTATCCCCCGTCGACATCACCCGAGTCCGGCCTGTGGGTCCAGCCGTCGCCGAGCGCGGGGACCACGTCCACGTGCCCGCAGAGCAGCAGCGTTCCCTGCGGATCAGTGCTTACGAGGTTACACCGCCCACCCCGGTTCTTCACGATCGTCGTCCGGATCCCGAGCCTGTCGGTGAATCCCTTGAGATAGTGGACGACATCCTCGGTATCCCCGGGTGGGTTTTCGCTCCTGATCCGTACGAGTTCGCTGCAGAGGCGTGCGATATCCATGAGTCCCGTTCCTGTACGCTTTTTATTATATCTCAGTTGGCGGCGCAATACTCCCGGAACAGGGCAGCGAGCGATCCTTCTTCCCGGTACATGCTCTTTATGAAATCAGTCACGAAAAATTCGTCGACCATCCGGGTGAAATGGTGCGCCGCGAGCGGAGTGCGGCTCTCGGGGTCGAGGACAACCCGGAAGGAACGGTACGAGGCCTTGTCCTCCCGATCGTACACCATCTGCCAGAGCGAGGGGATCCTGGAGAACCTGTCCGGGTGATGCTCCTTGAGCCAGTTGACGAATCCCGGGAACTTCGCCCGATCCCCCTTCTTCTCCTCGTCTATCCTCCACCGGAGGTACTCCCCGGCCATCATGGTCTTCGGGGAATGGTAGCCGTAGGCGATCAGCCCGACGGTATAATCTATATGGGCGAGCGCATCGAGGAAATAGAACCCGAGCACCGGTTCCCAGAGCGAGGGGTCGTGGAGGACCAGGCTTTTCTCGTAGAGGTACTCGAGCACGTGAACATATTCGCGATCTGCGGTCATGAGAGGAATTCCTCTACCGGAAGAGTGATAGAGATTATGACCCTGCCATGCGGACCACCGGGTTTCCGTTCCGGCAGGGCCTATGTCCCGCGGGAAAGATGCACCAGTCGGGACGTATTCGTGCTCCCTGACGCACAAGTTGTAGTGGAATCAGGAAAGAACCGCGGACCATCCTGCACCGGAGGAATCTGAAATCCCGACAGGATGGGTCCTCGCCCCTGCAAAAAATAGAGAAACAGGAGAGCAGGGAGTTAATGTTATGTAAGAACCCCGTTTTCAGCAATAGAATGGCGCCCTTCTCCGGACGGCTTCCCTGAAACTCTCTCTCAGTTCGTCACCCGACTTTCCCCGGATATCGACGTGGTTATCGGACCGGAGCAGGCAGGGCTTGAGCTGCCCGTCGGAGGTGACCCTGAGCCGGTTGCAGTAGGCGCAGAACTCGGTGTTATGGAGCGGGCGGACGACCTCGACCTCCGCACCGTCGAGGCAGTACTTCTTCCGGTGGTGCATCCGCCGGGTGATGATCTCCCGGGACTCCTCGGAGAGCCGTTTTTCCAGTCCGTTGACCTCGCTATGGTGGGGGCAGCCGCCGAGCTCCATCAGCTCGATCACCTGGAGGATCAGGTCCCGGTTCCCCCGTACGAACTGCAGGAAATCGTCGATTTCGTGCTCGTTGATCCCTTGCAGCATCACCATGTTCAGTTTCACGGGCGTGAGCCCTGCATCGAGCGCGGCATCGATCCCTTCCAGCACCTCGCCCAGCCGGTCGCACCCGGTGATCTTCCGGTACGTCTCGGGATCGAGGCTGTCCAGGCTCACGTTCACCCTGGAAAGCCCGGCAGATTTCAGGTCGCGGGCGATATCCGCGAGGAGCGTGGCATTGGTGGTCATCGAGGACTCCATTCCGCCGGGCACGGACTCGATGATCTCCACCAGGTCGGGGCGGAGGGTGGGCTCCCCGCCGGTGAACTTCACGCTTCTGACCTCGAACTCGCTCGCCACACTGAGTATCTCGGCTATCTCTTCCGGGGTCAGGGAATCCCCGGGTTTTTTCTCCCCTTCCGCGTGGCAATAGATGCACTTCAGGTTGCACGCCGGGGTGAGGCTGATGCGGAGGTTGCTCACCGGCCGGTCGTAGGGATCCTTAAGTCTCATTCCCGGCCCCCACGAAGTATTTGGCCACGATGTAGACCTCGGCGCTTCCCTTCCGCGAAGATCGGCTCCTGTACGCCTTCACCGAGAGGAAGTGATCCTTCACCCTGTCGAGCAGGCCGGTAAAGTCCTGTCCCTGGAACGATTTCACCACGAAGTTCCCGCCCGGTTTCAGCACCTTGCAGGCGAATTCGAGTGCGATTTCCCCGAGTTCGACCGCCCTGGCCTGGTCGTAGCTCTTGTGGCCGGAGAGCTTGGGCGACGCGTCCGAGACGACCACATTCACGATGCCGAGCATCCCTTTGACCTTCTCCGGGAGTTCGGGGTCGCACATGTCGGCCACCATCGTCTCCACCCCTTCGAGAGGGGGGATGGGGTTGAGGTCGATCCCGAGGACCTTTCCGTTGGTGAGACCCCGTTCCACCTGGAGCCAGCTCCCTGGAGCGGCCCCGAGGTCGACCACGTTGTCGTCATCCCGGATAATCCGGTAGCGGTCCTGGAGATCCTTTAACTTGAACGCTGCCCGTGAACGGTAGCCTTCCTTCATCGCACGAAGATATGCGCTGTCTTTTCCCCATTGCGAACCCATCGGTCACGGACTCCTGCAGCTTCCGCCGCTCGCGGTGAATAAATCAGATATAATTAAAAATATGATGATATAGTTTATATTGGTAGATAATAAGGGGTGTACGATGTTAAAAGCAACGATTGATGCAGATATTTTCAAAGAGTCGATAGAGGCCGTATCAGCCCTGGTCACCGAAAGCCGCCTTCACATAGACGAAAACGGGATGAGCACCCGGGCGGTCGACACCGCGAACGTGGCCATGGTCTCGATGCAGCTCAAGAAAGAGGCGTTCGAGTCTTTTTCCGCCACGAAGTACGAGCTCGGGATGGACATCGCCAAGATGAAGAATATCTTCTCCATGATGGGAAAAGGAGGGCTTCTCTCCCTGGAACTCCCCGAAGACGGCCACAAGCTGCGGGTGAGTTTCGAGGGATACCGGTACTCCATCACCCTCCTCGACCCCAATACCATCCGGAAAGACCCCAATATCCCGAACATCGATCTCCCCGGAAAGGTGGTGCTCCCGGGAAGCGACTTGAACAACGCCATCAAGGCGGCGGCAGTCGTCTCGGACAAGATCGCGCTCGGCATCGAGCCGGCCACCTCCACGTTCTACATGGCGGCCGAGGGCGATACCGACAATATCCGCAGGGAGTTCGGGAAGAGCGAAGTGAACTTCATCAACGGGGCGGAATGCCGCTCCCTCTTCTCCCTCGACTACCTGAAGGACATGGGAAAAGTCATGAGCCGCGCGGAAGAAGTCGAATTGAACCTCGGCATCGACCACCCCGCCAAGTTCTCGTTCTACATCGCCGGCGGCAACGGCCATGTGGAATACCTCCTCGCACCCCGGATCGAGGCCGACTGAATGAAGGTCGCCCTGGAACTGAAAGATTTTGCCAAATACCCTTTTTTAAAAGAATCACAGCAGTTCATCAGGGAATACGCGGACACCATCGGCGATTTCATCGGGACGAACCCGGGAAAGATCGCGCTCAAGCGGGCGACCGGCAGGGTTTCCGATGCGCTCGGCCTTCAGGAAGAGAAGGCCCCGGATCGTGTCCCTACCGAGCGGTTCGAGGTAAAACTCGAGGTCGCGGGCTATGCCCTCGCGAGGGTCCTGGTCTCATGCCAGGACGATCGTTCGATCATCGACCGGCTCTGCCGGTACGAGGCGGCGAGGGCCTTCCGGTACCTGCTCGATGAAGACGACGACAAGAAAGAGATGGTCGCCTCGTCGCTCGGGATCCACGTGAGCGGAAGGTCGGTCCCCCTGTTCCAGTATGTAGAGATGGTCTCCGGGATGCGGGAGGACCGGTGGAGGCTGGTCAACCGCGAGGTCGATTCCGGCCGGGTGCAGGTGAACCGGGACGAGATGAACGAGCTGATCCGGGAGCAGCTTCGGGTTATCCTCGCCCGGCAGCTCCCCCTGAAGGTGCCCGGGCAGGTCTGCGCCGACCTCCAGCCTTACCTCGAACTGATCACCACGGCGTACCAGGAGCGGCTCATCGAGGACATGGGCGAGGTCGAGGAGGGGAGTTTCCCTCCCTGCATCCAGGCGATCCTCACCGCGCTCACCGGGGGGACGAACATCACCCACGCGGGAAGGTTCGCGCTCACCGCGTTCCTCCACAACATCGGCATGGATAAAAACCAGATCGTGGAGCTCTACTGCCGCGCCCCGGACTTCGACGTCTCAAAGACCCTCTACCAGGTCGAACACATTTCCGGGAGGGGAGGGACGGAGTACACCGCACCGGGGTGCGCCTCGATGAGGACGTTCGGGCTCTGCGTTAACAGGGACGAGATCTGCGGAAAGGTGAACCACCCGCTCAACTACTACCGCAGAAAAAAGAAGCGCTCTTCCTTTACGCAGCGCTCCGGTTGATATAGTAGCCTGCGCCGCTCATGACCGCCAGGAATATGATGATGGCGATGACGTAGGCGATGGCGGGGGTTATCGCCATGGGAAGGTACACGAGGAGGAGTACGAAGATGATGAAACCTCCCAGGGCGGAGATGATATCCATCACGCGTGGGTCCATGCTCACATTTTCTGCACGGATCCCTAATATTGGTATCCTTCTTCTGCCCGGTTCCCCGGTTCCGGCGGAGTTAATAAGGGTGCCGGGTCAATGAATGGTGGTTGTGCAGATGGGATCGGAGGAGCGGGAAGAAGTGATCTCCGCCCTGAAGGCGGCGGTTGAGCTGCTGGAACAGCGGATGGCCCCGGCGCTCGTCCCCGAGGTGGGCTCAAACATCGCGTACGCGGTGAAAGGCGCGAAAGAGCCCGGGGATGTGGCGGCAGTCGAGGGGAGGATCGTGAAGAAGCGGGGAGCGGTCCACGCGGTCGGGCCCGTGGAGTTCGGGGCGAGCGATCACGTGGCGAGGATCGTGCTGACCGCGATGAAGTTCGACCCCGATATCCGGAGTGCCGCAAACATCCGGTATTCCCCGGAGAATATCGCGTTGCTCGAGGAACTGTTCTTCGAGATCTGTTCGTTCGACAGGGCGCATGAACCCCCCGGGATTCGGACCATGGACTGGGGCGTGGCGTCCTGCTGCAAAACGGGAGTCCCTGACGTGATATTCGACCGCGGGGCCGTGGGGAAGGAGCCGATGATCCGAATCCTGGGGGAAAACCCCATCGAGGTCGCGAACAATATTATTAAACTATCAGGACGCATTATTTAAGACCAAGTTGAGGAATCGTTCATGGGAATTAAGCCGACCTATATCAAAGCGGTAGGAACAGACCTGCTTTCCACCTACGGAAACAAATTTACCAACAATTTCGACGACAACAAGCTGATGGTGAGCGAAGTCACCACCATTGAGAGCAAAAGAGTAAGAAACCGGGTTGCGGGATATATCACAAGAAAGATAAATACTGGAAGACACTCATAATTTCTCTTATGTTCGAGGGAGTTCTTCCTGCCATCGTCACTCCTTTTCAGAGAAATCCCGGCATGGACCTTGACCTTGAGGGTCTTCGTTCCAACATCGAGTTTCTGGTCTGCCAGGGAGTGCACGGGATCGTGCCCTGCGGGTCGACCGGAGAGTCGGCCACTCTTTCCTTCGAGGAGCATGATCAGGTAATTGCTGCGACTATCGACCAGGTAAACGGAAGGGTGCCTGTCCTCGCCGGAACCGGGTCCAACAACACCGAGGAGGCGGTCCGGCTCACCCGGGCGGCGAGGGACCTCGGGGCCGACGGGGTGCTGGTGATAAGCCCGTACTACAACAAGCCGAACCGGAGCGGGCTGATCAAGCACTATCACCGGCTCGCGGACCTGGACATCCCGGTGGTTGCCTACAACGTCCCGGGAAGGACGGGCCAGAACCTCCTCCCCGACCTGGTGGCCGAACTCGCGGAGCACCCCAACATCGTGGGGATCAAGGAGGCGAGCGGCGACATCGGCCAGGTATCCCGGATCATCGAGGAGACCCTCGACCTGGACTTCCAGGTCATCTCGGGGGACGACAACCTCACCCTCCCCATCCTCTCGCTCGGTGGCGGCGGCGTCATATCGGTGGCCGCCAACGTCCAGCCGGCGAGAATGGTCGCCATGTTCGACTACTTCCTCGAGGGTGACCTGGAGATGGCCCTCGACCTGCACTACGAGCTCTCGCCCCTGTTCCGGTCGATGTTCATCGACACGAACCCTATCCCGGTGAAGAAAGCGGTCGAACTCCTGGGGATGGCCGGGGGCCCGGTCAGGCTCCCCCTCGACGAGCTCGACGCGAAGAAGACGGAACAACTCAGGGAGGTGCTCTGCCAGTATGACTAAGGTCGTGGTCTGCGGGGCCCTGGGAAGGATGGGCACCACCATCGGGCGCCTGGTCAACGAATCGAAGGACTTCACCCTGGTCGGAGGGGTGGATGTCCGCCCGGGGACCTTCTTCGGCGCGGAAGTGGTGGAATCGTCCCGGATGGACGAGTTCCTCAAATCGGTCCGTCCCGACGTGGTGATCGACTTCACGGTTGCGGCTGCAGCGGTGGAAAATGTGAAGAACGCCGCAAAGAACGGCGCCGCCCTCGTGGTGGGTACGACCGGGTTCTCCGATGCCCAGAGGGCGGTAATGGACCAGGCGATCTCCGGGAAGGTGCCTGCGGTGATCTCGAGCAACTTCTCCATAGGGGTGAATATCTTCTGGCAGTTGCTGCACGAAGCGGCGAGGATGCTGCCCGAGTACGACGTGGAGGTGCTGGAGGCGCACCACCGGTACAAGAAGGACGCCCCGAGCGGCACCGCAAAGACGATTCTCCAGATCCTCGACCAGGAACTCGGCGAGCGCGATAAGGTCTACGGCAGGGAGGGGATGATGGAGCGGGGAAGGGAGATCGGCGTCCATGTCATCCGGGGAGGTGACATCGTGGGTGACCACTCGGTCCTGTTCTCGGGCAACTTCGAGACCATCACCCTCTCCCACCGGGCGTACGACCGGTCGGTGTTCGCCCAGGGCGCCCTTAAAGCGGCGAAGTGGGTGGCCGGAAAACCGCCGGGTATCTACGGGATGGACTCGGTCCTCGGCCTGAAGAAACATTAGGAATTTCCGGAATATTGACCGAATGGAAACTATTTCTTTTTTCGATGGCAATAAATGAAGAAGTGTAACCATGACTGCAAAGGTTAACGAAGAGAAATGTACCGGATGCGAGACCTGCGTCGACGAGTGCCCTGCGGCCGCGATCACCATCGAGAAGGAGAAAGCCAAGATCGATAAGGATCTCTGTGTGGATTGTGGAAATTGTGTCGACGTATGCCCCTCCGAGGCAATAACGCTCGAATAAAAACATACCTTTTAATTACTCCAACGTAATAGCATTTTTACCTATGATCGACGTTGGAGTGCTTGGTGCTACGGGAGCGGTAGGACAACGGTTTGTCCAGCTCCTGGCTGAGCATCCCTGGTTCCATTTGAAGACGCTCACTGCTTCGGAGAGGAGTGCAGGGAAACGGTACCGTGATGTCGTAAACTGGCGGCTCGACTGCCCCTTCCCGGAGAATGTCGGTGACATCACGGTAAGTCCCACTACGCCCGAAGGGCTCTCCGGGGTGGACCTCGTCTTCTCCGCCCTGCCCGCTGAAATTGCGGGAGAGGTGGAGACAAAATGTGCAAAGGCGGGGATCGGGGTCTGCAGTAATGCGAGCTCGCACCGGATGGAACCCCACATCCCGCTGGTGATCACCGAGGTCAACCCGGACCACCTGGGGCTTATCGACGTGCAGAGGGACAAAGGGACCGACGGGTTCATCGTGACCAACCCGAACTGCTCCACCATCATGCTGGTGATGTCGCTCTCTCCGCTCGCCCGGTTCGGGTTCTCGGATGTCAAGGTGGCGACGATGCAGGCCATCTCGGGGGCCGGGTTCCAGGGGATCCCGGCGATGGGGATATTCGACAATGTCGTCCCCTACATCGGTGCCGAAGAGCAGAAGATGGAGACCGAATCATTGAAGATCATGGGAACCCTCGACGGGGACCACGTCAGACCGGCACCGTTCAGGGTGAGTGCGAGCTGCAACCGGGTCCCGGTGATCGACGGGCACACCATGGCGGTGTGGGCGGATGTAAAGGAGCCCGTGGAAAAGGTAAAATCCGCATTCAGGGACTATGTCCCCCCGATCAAGGATCTGCCCACCCAGCCTGATCACTCGCTGCTCTACCTGGACGAGAACGACCGGCCCCAGCCCCGGCTTGACCGCATGCGGGGCAACGGAATGACCGTTTCCGTGGGAAGGCTCCGGGAAGGTCTCCGATACGTCGCAATGGGGCATAATACCATTCGCGGGGCGGCCGGCGCCTCCGTACTGAACGCGGAACTGATCTACAGCAAGAAATACCTCTAAGGGATTGACGATGTTAAAGGATAACACAGTGTTCGTAGGGAACAAACCAGTAATGAACTATGTTCTCGCAGTGGTTACACAGTTCAACAACGGAGCCGAAGAAGTGGCCATAAAGGCACGGGGAAAAGCCATTTCCAGGGCGGTGGATACTGCGGAGATCGCCTTGAACCGATTCCTGGACGGGGTGAACAAGAAAGAGATCTTCACCTCCACCGAGATCATCGATACCGAGAGTGGGAAGACCAACGTCTCGAGCATCGAGATAATCCTGGCGAACCAGAAGTAAATCTCTCATCTTTTTACGGGGGCGAGACCGGGCCGGGTCCGTTCGCCCCTGCTTCCCTACGTGGAGCCATGTTTTTTGAAAACAAATAATTGAGACTGTTTAACCAATCGGTGCAATATATCACTCCTGATTTGGATCATGGAACTACCAGAAAGGATATAAGAATACGGATTGCATAGTTATACCAATGAGAGGCGGGACCATCGCGGTACTGTGCCTTTTTCTTTTTGGCCTGACAGCACCTGTACTCGCGGTGAATGAGGAGAAGTATGGATACATCACGGTCCAGTCCGTTGACATCAACCTTGTCAAAGACCGTGCCGAGATCCAGATAAACTATACGCTCGACGAGCCCACCCGCCTGCTCGTCCTCCTCCTGGGGAAGCAGGACCTGAAGAACAGGCTGCTCCGTGTCCTCAACTACGAGGACGCGAAGGTGACCTACATCGAGATGGACCAGGCACGGCTCCAGGTGGACGATGTCTCCTATGACTACGGGCGGGGGATCTACTGGTTCCCGGAGCACCGTTTCAACGTGATCATCCCCTCCCTCACGGTGAGAACCCCGCAACTGACCCGGGAATATTCCTATACCGACAACATCTCCAACGGGATCGGGTATTTCGACTCGTAACCGGATCTTTTCTCTGATGCCTTCCTGATATCCTGGTTTTGACGTAATTATGGCGGTACTATCCCTGCACCGTCGGAGAGCATAAAGAAAAAGTCGGGGAATGCGACCGGTCCCGAAACTGAAGCATATGGATTAATTCATTCGTTCAGGTGAGGGTGCGAACATTTCTGGTTTTGCCCGCCAGTACCATTCCGGATGGAAGACCTCAGATTACTGATCACTTCGTGTGACCCCGAAAAGGAGAATTATTCCGGATAAGACAGGGTGCAGGATCGGAGCACGATCGAGCAGGCCACCCAACCGCGTACCAAAAAAAAAGAAATGCGTAGATCGATGCTCTTTTCGTCCGGCCGGGGTTTCCTTGTCCGGGCGGAATAATGGTACGTAACGTGAACGCGGACCCATAGCCGGAAAAAGAAAATGGCCTATCGGTCAGTTCGGGTCGATGATCTTCTCGGCGGCAGGGTTTTTTCAGCATCCGGGCAGGATGAAGACAGGTACGTAAACCACGGACGGTTGGCGGAAAATGAGGACCACTCATCCGGTCGGATTACATCGACTTCCTTTCTGCCGGCAGTGTTTTTCAGCCGTCCGGGCAGGATGAAGACAGGTACGTAAACCACGGACTGTTGGCGGAAAATGAGGATGACTCATCCGGTCGGATTACATCGAAGTTCTTTTTTGCCGGCAGTGCTTTTTCCGCATCCGGGCAGGAGAAAACAACGTAACGAATCCGATCGCCTGAACGGAAAAAGAAGATGGCTCATCCACTCATATGGAGTCGATGATCTTCTCGGCCGGCCGGGGATTGACCAGGTAGCGGTTGACCAGGTACTGGACTCCGACCCCGGCAAAGACGCAGATGAGGCCTCCCACCGTCCCCATTATGATGTACTGGAGCGCAGTTCCCGTGGTATAGGGGAAATCGGGGATATTGTTCGTCGCGAGCCCGTAAATGCTCGCTCCGTAGGTGATAAGGCCCACCGCTCCGATAAAGAAGGGGAATACGATGACTTTTGCAAGGCTCTGCCGGTCGTAGAAGAAATTGTCGATGATGATCCCAATAGAGGATACGATTCCTGCGAGTGCGATCCACAACACGGCCCCGTACATGAAGATCAGGAAATAGAGCAGATACCCCACCTCGGCGTAGTAGACCAGGATATTCATCAGTCCCAGCGCGACCCCGGTAATCACCAGCAGTATTCCCGCGATGTACGTGACAAAGGAGAACTTGCCCCTGGTGAGCGAGGTGCGCAATGCCGCCATGAAGCCCTTGAACAGGTCGTCGAGCCCGAGCCCGCGGTAGAGGAGATAAATCCCTATTGCCCCTGCGACGGTGATGGCAGCGATCTGCGGATATCCTATCAGGTAGGTTATTGCCCAGAGGAGCAGCGCGAGGCCCAGGGGGATGAGCACAAGCCGGGAGATCTTGGGGTCGTTGAAGAGTTTCTTGATAATATAGTAGGTCCCCTCCAGGTTCGGGATCTGGCTCACGATGACCCTCCGGATGCTCGTGACCGGGATCTGGGACTGGATCACCGGCACCACGAACTCGTCCTCCGCGCCGTCGGTCACGACGATGCAGTTCGTTGCGCCGGTGGACCTCACCACCTCGCCGAGGGTGGCGGCGATCTTTCGGTCCCCCTCGATCATGTGCATATGGTTTCCGGCGACGACCGCGACCTCGACGTCCTCTCCTTTCGCCTTGAGGTCGTCGTAGATCCTGATCGCCTGGAAGATGGCGTTCACGTCGGAATCCTCGGCATCGGCGAGCCCAAGGCTGGTCGCGGCATTCAGGCACGCTTCGCGCCCGATGACGGGGCTGGCTACATTGGCTTTAAACCCAATATCATCATCGCGATCGACGCTTAGGACAAGAGTGCGCCCCTGTTGCATCACTATAGAAATCGCAATGAATCTATTAAATAATTCCTTTGCCGGGAATGAAAAAAGTGGGTTATATCAGTTTTGAACGCTGAAGGAGCAGGATATCGTCGGTGGTGAGTTTCTCACCGGCACGGAACATCTTGAAGAGGTTTTCTGCCTCCTTCCGGACCGCCTTCTGCTCTTTCGTGACCTTGGTCTTCTTGGTCTTCTTGCGGAGCCCGGAGATGACCTTGTCGTAGTCGCGGAGTTCTTTCTGGCAGGCGATGAAATACTTGTGCTCTGCGTCCGCGGCCTCCTGGGCCTCGACAAAATTCTTGTGGGAGACGTCCGCCTCCTCGCGGGACTTGTCGGCGTTACGGTAGGACTCCACCATCAGGTCGTGGTGCTTCTGGGCGAGCTCGGCCATCTCGGTCACCTTGGCGTGGAGGTCGGAGGCCTGTTTCCGGTAGTCCCTCGCCTGGGTGATCTTGGTCTTGATCTCCTTGTTCTGCTCGAGCTCGGCCTCCTGCTCCCGCATGGAGTCCTTCATCTGCTTGATCTTCTCGATCAGCTCCCGTTCCTTGTCGGTGCTGATTACTTCGGTCTGCTGGCGAAACTCGAGGTGCTCGATCTGTTTCTGGAGTTCCTTGATTCCCCGGGTGCGAAGGCCGCCGTGCTCCTTCTTGAAGCTCTCGATCTCGTCGAAGTAACTGTTTGCTTCTTCGTTGATCTTGTTCCGTTCGTCTTTTAACGACTGGACTTCGTTATTGTAGTGGTCACGGAGCTCCTTGTTCTTCTGGGCCTCTTCAACAAACTCGCGGGTCTGGTTGTTGAGGGTGTTCCGCTCCCGTGCAAACTTGCTCGCTTCGGCGTTGAGCTCATTTCTTCGGTTTTTGTGCTGTTCAGACTCGGCAAGAATCTTCTTTCTTTTTTCAATCAATTCATTCAACATGCTCTACCACGTCCTCGACCGTCGGGTCCTGGCCTTCTGTATCCCTCGCGTGAAGATGGCAGCGGTGCTGTTGAACAGGAAATCTGATACAGGAACGTGTGTCCGGCCGGAATTACCCGCCACGGGGGTGCCGCATACTGGCAACGGATGCGTCTTCGCATCCTGCAAAGTGGCGGTCCGAAAAGAATACCCTGCGGGGTGTGAATTCTGCCTTATGTTCAACTGTCTGTCCTTCATGTTCGACGTCCGGTGCCCGGGAACTGCAGAAAATCCTTAAAAGTGCAGCCCTTAACGATTCTTTTACCTGAGGGATTACTCAGCGATTTTCTATTATTTAAAAGACACCGGGAATATTAAAAGTTTCGAGACTGAAAAAAGGGGCCCGGGGATCGGGGTGGCAGTCCTTACCCCGGGCCGCGTATATTCCGTTGTTAATGGTGGCAGATTTTATTGTGTTTCGATCAAGGTGTGCTGCAGTTCGTGTGTCGGGTTACCCTACCCACTCCAGTAAGTTTCCTCCGCTGGTGAAGTCCCGTGCCTTGCGGTTCTTGGGCAGGGCGGGGACCTTCGGGTTCTCTTTCTTCTGGTCGAGTTCTTCCAGGACAGACTTGTAGGACTGCCTGGTGCCCATCAGGTTGCCGTTCTTGACCCCGGTCATGATGGCGAGGACACGGACTTTGCCTTCCATGTCGTTCCGGATCCGGGCTCCCCAGATCACGTCCGCATGGGGGTCGAGTTCGTAGGTGAGCGAAGAGGCGATCTCCTCGGCGTCGGTCAGGGTGAGGTCGCTCCCCCCGGTGATGTGGATCAGGCTCCCGGTTGCGCCCCGGTAGTCGATGTCCAGCATGGGGTTGGAGAGGCACTCCCTGACCACGCTCTCGGCCTTGTTCTGCTGCTTGCTCTCGCCTACCAGCATCACCGCGACACCTCCCTTGCTCATGATGGCCCGAACGTCGGCGTAGTCGATGTTGATCAGCGAGGGCTGGGTGATGGTTTCACTGATTCCCTTCACCGTCTCCCCGATGAGCTGGTCCATGACCGAGAACGCCTGGCCGAGTGGGAGGTTGGGCACAAAATTTTTGAGCCTGTTGTTGTCGAGGACAATGACCGAGTCCGCGGCGGACGAGAGCGATTCCATGCCTTCCTCGGCACGGATGAGCCGGGCCTTCTCGACCTGGAAGGGGTAGCTGACCATTCCGACCACGATGGCGCCCTGCTCCTTTGCGATCTGGGCGACCACGGGTGCGGACCCGGTACCGGTTCCTCCACCCATACCGGCGGTCACGAAACAGAGGTCGGCGGACTCGAGGATGGCCTCGAGGGTGGGGCGTGCCATCTCGGCGGCCCTGCGTCCCACGTCGGGGTACCCGCCTGCACCGAGTCCCTTGGTGAGGGATTTCCCGATGAGTACTCTCTTGTCGGCCTGGATCATGTCCAGGTGCTGCTTGTCCGTGTTGATGGCGATAGTTTCGGCACCCGCAACCCCCATGTGGTGAAGGCGGTTGATGGTGTTGTTCCCGGCACCTCCGCACCCGATGATCACGATCCTGGGCTGGCCGATCATGTCGTCTTCGATGGCACTGCCCGGAGCCTGCATCTCCTTCTCAAGCTCTGCGTTTTTTAACGCCTCGTTGATGATAGTCTGCATTTTGCGTTAAACCCTCCTAAACCTTGAATGTCACCTGGTCACTTTCTTTTAAGACACGGCCTGCCCGTTTCTCGATGAGCTGCCGGACGGCATCCCTCACTGCTTCAGAGATGGTGGGGAACTCCCCTGCCTCCACCATCTGTTCCAGCATCTCGATCTGCTGGTCGGGCAGTCTGAGGGTGATTCGTTTCATGTGTCTTGTGTCTCCTGAACCTCTTATGTGACGTTTGTCTGACATTTGTCTGACATGTGTCAGTCAGAGAGGTTACATTTGTCTGACTTTAACCAGATGATTCCTACTACAACATAATATTATATAAACCTGCCGGTTTCCCGGAGGGGCGGAAAAGGGGGTAATTACCTTAATGTCCCGGGGTGGACAACCTTTCTCCAGACGAGGTCCGGTTTTGAGGGATATCATTTCTGATAAGGTACATCATGGGGGAACCGTAAAAAAATTGCGTGAATCCGAGGGTATTTCCGTAATAGACTTCAGTGCAAGTCTGAACCCGCGGCCACCCCGGCTGGACCCGGTCCTCGATCAAAGGGACCTGGAGTACTATCCCGACGACGGGTACACGGTGCTCAAGGAGACGATCGGGAGGCTCTTCCACCGGCGCGTGGACGAGATCGCAGTGGGAAACGGGTCGATAGAACTGATCCGGGTGTTCTGCTCCTGCGTGCTCTCTCCCGGGGACCGGGTGCGGATCCCCGCCCCGACTTTCGGGGAGTACGAGTATTCCGCCCGGCTCGCCGGAGCGGTTCCTGCTGACGGGACCCGTGACCCGGCGGTGACGTTCCTCTGCAACCCCAACAATCCCACGGGGGTCCTCCTTCCCTCCACGGATGTGGAGGCGATGCTCTCCCCGGTCGCCGATGCGGGCGGAATGCTGTTCCTTGATGAAGCGTTCATAGAGCTCTCCGACCCCGGCCAGAGCATGGTCGGGCATAGGGACCCGTCCCTCTTCATCCTCAGGTCGCTCACCAAGAGCTTCTCGATCCCGGGGATCAGGTTCGGGTACGGGTTCGGCGACCCCGACCTGGTCGCCCGGATCGAGGCGACCCGCCCCCCGTGGAGCGTGAACGCCTACGCGGAGCACTATGCCCTGCTCGCGTTCGCCCATTATCACGAACTGGAAGAGTCCCGGAGATACATCGAGGCGGAGCGGGAGTGGCTCTATTCCCGGCTCGCGGATCTCCCGGTCCGGGTCACCCCCTCGCGGGCGAACTTCATTCTCATCGAGCTCGCGACCGACGCGGCACCGGTCTGCGAAGACCTGCAGAGGCACGGGGTCCTGGTCAGGGACTGCCACTCGTTCGGCCTGCCCCGTTCGATCCGTTTTGCGATACGGACACGGGAAGAGAACGAACTGCTCATCGGGGCGCTTTCGGAATGCTTGCCCTGATCCTGGCAGGAGGGAGCGGGAGCCGGCTCGAGCTCGGCGAGAAACCGCTGGTCACCATCGGAGGGAGGACCATGATAGAGCGGGTCATCGATGCATTCGGGGAGGCGGGGTGCGAACCGGTCGTGGTCCTCTCTCCCCGCACCCCGTATACCCATAACTGGTGCCGTGCACGGGGCATCCCCCATCTTACCGCCGGAGGGGAGGGCTACGTGGAAGACCTGGTCCACGCGGTGGAGACGCTTGAGGAGCAGGGACCGCTCTTCACCTCGGTCTCCGACCTCCCCTGCCTCACGCCGGGGATAATCCGGGAGGTCCGGGACCGGTACCTCGCGTCCGGGAAGGACGCCTGCTCGGTATGGGTCCCCCACGACATGGTGCTCGGAGAAGGGTGCCGGGCGGTCTACCGGGAGATCATCGAGGGGACGGACGCGTGCCCGGCGGGGATCAATATTCTCAGGGGGGACCGGATCTCCGAGGTCCAGGACGAGGTGCGGGTACTGGTCCGTTCCCGGAGGCTGGTATTCAATATCAATACCCGGGAGGAGCTCGGCCTGGTGCAGTCGCTCGTCCGCGACCGGGGAGAAGGGTAAGATCGTTCTGCCCGAACCCGGATACGCACCTAAATCCTTTTAATTGAATTTCCGGGAAAATTCCTGTGTTTTTTCAGCGAAATATATAAACAATCGCCACAGATTCTATACCATATGCAGGCGTCCAGGGAGGTCGAGCTCGAGGGGCACATTATCGACTCGGGCATCATGACCAGGGTTTTTGACAGGATAATGGACTTAGGCGGAAATTTCGAGATCGTCATCTTCGACGTGGGGAAGCGGAAGACCGACCCGAGCTATGCGCGTCTCCGGGTCAACGCGGACGACGACGCACAACTCGACCAGATCCTCTCGGAGATACACCGCTTCGGGGCCCGCCTCCTGGAGATCAAGGACGTCGCCATAGTGCCTGCGGAGGGAAATTCCATCGTGCCCAAGGGATTCTATTCCACCACCCACCACCCGACCCTGGTCAAGTTCCGGGGAGAATGGCTCCCGGTCCAGTGGATCGAGATGGACTGCCTGATCGTCGTCGACCCCGGGGCCATGGCCGCACGCTGCACCCCGCTCTCCAAGCTGAAGAAAGGCGACTGCGTGGTAGTGGGCGAGACCGGGGTGAAGGTGGTCCCCCCCGAACGGCCGAGGAAGGTCTCCACCTTCGAGTTCATGCACGGGACGGTCTCCCCCGAGCGCCCGAGCGAGACGATCATCTCCCAGATAGCGTCCGAGATCCTGGAGATCCGGCGCCGGGGCGAGAGGATCGCCCTCGTGGGCGGGCCCGCCATCATCCACACCGGGGCGGACCGGGCGACGGCGGAGCTGGTGCGGAAGGGTTACATCAACGTCCTCCTCGCGGGGAACGCCCTCGCCACCCACGACATCGAGTACAACCTCTTCGGAACCTCGCTCGGGATGAATATGTGCACCGGAAAACCGGTCACCGGGGGGCACAAGCACCATCTCTACGCCATCAGCGAGGTGATGCGGGCGGGGTCGATCAGAAAAGCCGTCGAGAACGGGGTGATCACGGGAGGTATAATGTACGAGTGCGTGAAGAACGACGTGCCCTTCGTGCTCGCGGGGTCGATCCGGGACGACGGGCCCCTCCCCGACGTGATCACCGACGTGATGGTCGCCCAGGACCGGATGCGGGAGGAGATCAAGGACGTGGGACTGGTCCTGATGGTCGCGACCCTCCTCCACTCCGTAGCGGTGGGGAACTGCCTGCCCTCGTACGTCAAGACGATCTGCGTGGACATCAACCCCTCCTCGGTGACCAAGCTGATGGACCGGGGCACGATGCAGGCGATCGGGGTGGTGAGCGACGCGGGGACCTTCCTCCCCCTGCTCTTGAAACAGCTCGACCTCCAGAGCGGCGAAACAGAAGAATAACCATCTTTTTTCGAAATCATATAATGGAGTGCCGGACCCTGGGTCTTCACCAGGTCTGACGCGGAGAGGTGCGCGACTTTCAGGTAGTCTTCGCCCCGTTCCTGTGAGTGCAGCAGACTAAACACTTTTTTCTTGAATTCATGCAATGAAGGGCTGGATCAGCCGGGCGTCCGGAGCGGCGAAGGTATACGGGAATGAATATGCCTGGGCTGTCGTCGGTTCTGATGGGGAGTGCCGGGCGAGAGTGAACGAACCTCACGTACCGACAGCCGGAAGATCATTTCGGGTTACCCAGTTTCAAGGATACCGCATCGATGAGCTGCCGATGGCAGGGTCGGAAACCCCGGGAATGCCAGGAAAAAAACAGGGCGTTCACACCGCCGGAATATTCCGTCCCGACCTATCTCGTGAGGGGCATGCAGTACGGGCGCTCGTGCTCCATCACGAACTCCCACTCTTTTTTGCACCCGCAGTCCTGCCCGAAGAGGTTTGCGAGCAGGTCCCGGTCTCCGTTCAGGGTATAGTCCCGGATCCCCCGGGTGATCTCCTTGTCGCAGGCCCCGCAGTTGTGGGCCCCCCGGGAGTACCCGCCTCCCACCGGGTCGCACTGCACGTGCACCGGCGAGTCCAGGAGGATTGCGAGCACACTCCAGAGGTACGGGGGCCGGTACTCCCCCTTCTTCCAGTACCGTTCGAGCTCGGTCCGCCGCTGCACTGAACAGGGGTTCATGGAGATGATGTCCGCGAGCCCTTCGATCTCCCGGATGGACCGGTTCATGTCCTCCACCGCCTCCCGCTCGGTGAGGAACAGGGGTTTATGGAGGAGATAGGCCTTGACGCCCGCACCGCCGCTCCGGGCCGCTCCCACCGCCCGGCGGAAGTCCTCCATGGTGAACCCTTTCTGGATCGACTTCTCCCGGATGTCATCGTTTGTGGTCTCGAGGCCCATGGCCACGTAGAACGGCCGGTCCCAGTCGCCGGTATCGATGGCGTCCCGGAACGCGGCGACGGTCTCTTCCCGGACGTATTCGGGCCTGGTCTCGGCGATGACCACCTTGCCGGAGAAGAGCTTCCCTGCCCGCTCCCATACCGGCGGGGGGACCTCGGCCGGGTCGAAGAAACTTCCCGAGGTGTAGACCTTCACCATCTGCACCTCCGCAAGATCGTAGTTCGCGTCGATCCAGGCGAGCTGGGAGCAGAGGAGTGCATCGAGCGGCCTTCCGGTCCCGGGAGCGTACCGCTCGTGCCGGTAGCTGCACATCCTGCACCGGTTCCACGCACACCCTCCGGTCCGGAGAATCACGGTAAGGGACTCGAGGATCTCTTCCCGGTGGCGGTCTTTTCCCCGCCACGAGGCGAGGGGCTTTTCCAGGGGCCCGGACGTGCTCATATCCGGTAATGATTCGGTCTCTTTGTATTTACCTTCCGCAGTTCCTGCACATTATCCCGGTATCCGACGCGGGATGGATTGGTAGAACCGGAAAGGTATTCAATTGCAGAACGAGAAGCTATTACAAGTGTGGCGGTCTTTCCTCCCGTAACAGACAGCGCTCTCGCGGGTGTCCCGGAAAGACCACGGTTCATACAACCAGTTCCAGTAAACACGAGGGTATAATATGAAGGCAACGCGCAGCGCCTCTTCGGGGATCCCGAAGATATCCCTAATCATCATAGCGGTCCTGCTCCTGGTGGTCCCGGCGATGGCATACGAGATCATCATCGATGCGCCGACGAGTCTTCCCAAGGGCCAGCCCCTGGTCGTCAACGGGACGACCACGCTCCCGCCCGGGGTGAGCGTGGATATCGTGCTCTACCGGTCGCAGTATACTTCGGAGGAGCTCTCCCGCCAGACGGTCACCATCCAGGCCGACAAGGTATTCACGGTGATCTTCGATACCAAGAACCTCGAGAAAGGCCAGTACAAGGTGGAGGTCCCTGTAGCGACAGGCACGGGGATCTCGTACCTCGGGGATTCCGTCACCATGAGAGTGGTCCAGATCACCGACCGGACCGACGAGATCGTGATCAAGAGCCCGATGAAGCAGGAGAACACCGGGGTACTGAGCGTCCGGGGTTCGATCACCGGCCTCGGGAACTCCGGAGTACAGATCAGCGTGATCGGCCCGGACGAGACGACCGTCTTCGGGCCCCAGTACATCAAGACGGGCGAGGACGGGTCGTTCTCCCAGAACGTGCCGATCACGAAGGAGGGGACCTACGAGGTGAGTTTCACCGACGCGAAGGGCTACATCGGCACGGTGACCTTCACGGTATACGAAAAGACCGTGGCGACCACCATCCCCACCACCGTCCCGACGTCCGCTCCGGCCCTCTCCGCGACGACCACCTCGTCCTACGACAACCCGGCGTATTTCCTGGTGACCACCGGGACCGGTCCGGTGAAGGTGTACACCTCCTCGGGAGTCGACTGGGTCATCGAGTACCCCGACCCCTCGGGGGTCGTCCAGAAGGTGAACCTCATGGGCCAGCTCGAGGGTGAATCGGTCACCCTCCAGGGCATCGGCGACACCGTCCCGATCAAGGTCTATCCCTACCGGATGTCGGACCAGGGGATCGTGACGCTCTCCGCCGAGGGAGCGACCGCGGTGGTCGTGGCCACCGGGGTGCCCGCGACGTTCGAGCCCACCGCGTCGCCCACCACCCAGTCGCCCCTTCCCCTCCCCCTCATCCTGGTGGCGCTCGGGGCCTGCGGGCTGCTCGTGGCGTACCGGATGAAACACAGATAATTCTTTTTCTTTCCGGCGTAGAGATGCCGGATTTCCCGGGAATTCATTCTTTTGTGTGAAGATATCCAGCACGGGTATAGTGTCAACAGATATACGGGAAGAACAACGTTTTTTTGGTCCGGTGCCGATTATATTATTCCGGGCCGGGGTAGTCTAGTCCGGGAAGGCGGTGGTCTTGAAAACCACTGGTGCCCTGCACCTCAAGAGTTCAAATCTCTTCCCCGGCGTAATCGGTTTTTTTACTCTTTCTCTTTTACATTAGCCTTTATACTAGACAAAGAGAGAAGGTGATTTCCTTATTCAAGCCGCACTTCATCAGGCTTTGATATAAAGTATTTTTCATAGATTTCCTTGTAATCCTCCAAAGCCCGCTTTCGATGTTCCGCTAGAAAATCAGATATAGCATCAGGATCAACTCCAAGGTTTTGAAGGAAATTTTCAAGACTCTTAGACTCTTCCATTGCTCTGTATATTTTCGATTTTGATGTTTCTGGGCTTAAAGATATAATAATATATTCAATCATTGGCTCCTTAACAAATCGTTGAACAGTTCTTATGAACTCTTTCCGTCTTTCTTTTTCAATAATTTCTTTATATTGTGGAGGTTTTACCTCCTCCATCAAAGATTCAATATATTTTCGTAAAGAATTGGTAATTTCTTTTAATTCCTTAACCTGTTCTTGAATATCATTAAAATCTTTTTCAGTTCTTATGCGTGTAAGATAATCTGCAAAAAGTCCTGCTAATTGTTCCCTTAAATAATTCGAGATATCATCGAAATTCTCGAAAGTTTTTAAGAACATTGTTTGTTGATGAATAAGGATGGAATCAAGTAATTTAAACACATTTTTATGACTAACGTGGGCATATTCAATCTCTCTATCAATATTCTTCTGATATGTTTTATATTCCGTGTAAACTGCCTTATCAACAAAAATAAATGTAGGGATTCCTTTCTCAACAGCGGTTTCAAATTCTTTTTTTGTGACTGAATTGTAAAACTCACTTTCTTCATCGGTTCCCGTTTTTTGATCATATGAGGATGGATTCCCATAATAACCCCCAATGATTAAGACCAGTAGGTGACAATTTTTAATCTCCTGATAACACGATTCATCAAGTGGTTTTCTCGGAGAATAAGGAATATCTCCTCTCTCAAATAATACGGGTTCAAATCCCATATCTTCGAAAAAAAATTTTAAATTTTCCCGAATATGTTTAAGATCATAATATGTTGAGCTCACAAATACTCTTGGTCTAACCATTTTTCCCCATTAATATGAATTTTATTTTATTATTATAATCTTCTCATATGTTAAGGTGAATTTATGAGTTAACTGAAGAAGGCGCTAGTATGTACAAAGAATATTTGAATATTTTTAAAAAGGCTATAATTATGAATTGTTGGATAATCATGAAAATTCCAAATATAATTGAAAAACCCATGACAATATTTATCCAAAAAAATATAACTCCGTAAACTCCAAAGCTTTCCAAATACGAGGATTGTAAGGGAGTATTTCCTTTAACAAATTCAGAAAGTGCATAGCCCGCTAGGATCAATGCGATAGTCCCAATTAATAAATTTCCAGCCCCGTAACGGAACCAATCACGAATTTTTAATCGATATATTGCGGAACTAATTAAAATAGAACGCTTTTTCGCGTATAACGGGAAATTGACTTGAACTGCTTTTATTATCTGTTTATTTTTATAACGATTTAGCAGTTCATAATAGGTATTTTCAGAAATATCATCTGCTGTAAAATAAACGTATTTATTCCATACGTTAATGTTAATTTTATGATCAAATCCGTTATTGACGATATATTCCAATAACTCCCCAGATATTCTTTGATACTTTACAATGCTTAATTGAACAGCAGAATATGAAAAAAATTTGCTATTTATCAAATTTTTTAGGTTATCTACACTTAAATTTCGATAATCTCGTAAAAATTTTTGTACATCATTTACCGATCTATTCTCTAATTCTCTAAAGAAATTGGTGACAGCAGGTATTTTTTTCAAAATAAATCGATCTTTAATTAAATCTCGAATTAAATTCCAATTAGAGGCTATTAATATTATTATTGCAAGAGAGCTGAAAAAAACAATATACCCCTCAGATGATCCCGTAATGTAAATGATTATAGTAAAAATTAAGAAAATAATTGATAATCCAAATTCTAAAGGGACCTCGATTCCATATCGGGTAAATAAACGGTAAATAACTTTCAATAAGGGCTCTAAATGGGGAAGGACTAATGAAGAACATTTGTCTCTTATTTCCTCATCTTTCATTGGTAATAGTAAATTAGTATAGGAGTATATCAATATTAATCTCAACAATTAATCCCAATCAATAAACTCGCAATTTCTGATAGTCGAACAAACCTTTTTTTCGATAATTTTTGAGGGTGCGAATCGGGAAGTCAAAACCTTAGGTGATTCCTTTTGTCATCACGTATGTGTGGGAGCACACGGCCCTGTAAGACCCCCCTGATTTAATCCTTTGAATGATTGTACATTCCCAAAACCTCGCAATCGTGAAATTTTTAGAATATATTATCGCTGATATTGAACAAAAGTACGAAGTATGAAATTCATATATATCGCCGGAATCATTGTTGGAGGGTTTATTGCATTTCTTGGCCTCCTGTGGTTTCTCCAGGGGACCGGGATCCTTCATCTGCGTCCCGTAGTGTGTGCCACGAACTGCGAAGAGATCGTCGGCACATCCCTGACCTGGGCAATAACCGGGGCGGTTGCGCTTATTATCGGATCTTTCATCGCGGTCATGAGTGTACAACGATTAAGAATGCCCCCGGAATAACCCCCACCCTTTCATTCCCCGGGGAATAGCCGGGCAGTCGTCTCCCCCGCTTCCCGCAACCATTCCCGTCTCTGCTCCTCCGTGCTCGTCACCACGACCGAGAACATGCGCCGGTGAAACACCGGGACCCCGCAGAATGAGAATATGCAGGTGTTCCAGAGATTCTCCAGCGGGTCGCCGAACACCTCCCGCTCCCGATCCGGCGGCGTGTTCGCGGTGTTCAGGACGAGGGCTGCCTTTGCCCGCAGGAGTCCGACCGGAACCCCTTCACCTGAATCTCCTTCGAGGAACCGGTACGCCACGCCGGGCCTGATGACCCGGTCTATCCAGCCCTTAAGGATTGCAGGCGGCTGGCCCCACCAGTCCGGATGGATGACGACGATGCCCTCCGCTTCCGCAAGTTCGGCGCAGTGGACGGCGATATCGGGGGCAAGGACCGCGTCCCTGGAAATTTCCGGAAAGGGAAGGACCGGATCGAACCCCTCCGCATACAGGTCGTGGAATATCACCGAGTGGCCGTTGCCTTCCAGGGTGTTCACCACCGTCGTCGCAAGGGCGTGGTTGAAGCTGCCGGGGTGCGGGTGTGCGAGAATTGCCAGAATTTTCTTGGGGTTGCACGGGTTCATATCTGTACCATTCAGTCCATTTTGGAAAAATTTTCTTTATAAAGAATTAATTGTTCGATTTAATCTCCATAATGAATTCTTTGCCTTGAACTATGTTCTAAGACCTCATGAGATCCAATCGGGTGATTTCATCATCCTGAGATCCAATCGGGTGATTTCATCATCCTGAGATCCAATCGGGTGATTTCATCATCCTGAGATCCAATCGGGTGATTTCATCATCCTGAGACCCTACCGGGTGATTTCATCCGGACTGAGGCCTGGTCCGGAGTTTTTACCTCTTTGTCCAGCGCATTCGAGTGCGACCCGGGAAGTCAAAACCGGGATGATTTCTTCTGGTGCCAGCACGCAGTCCTGATTGTCTTGAAATATTCGACAACTTCGGTATGACCATATTCGTGGGCGATATCACAGAGTATATCCTCGAAAATGGCGATGCTTGTTTCCGGTGAACGAATCCCGTGTTTGAATTCGTCCCAGGCCATATCTGCCCTCTGCTGGTAATTCATCTGGTTTAACACATTCCGGATGTATACTAAAATGGGGTATATATAATTTTATATATCTGTAAGCTGATTGGCAATTGCCTCATAACATCCATAGTGGATTTGGGGGGCCAGGCGTAATGGAGTGTGGCAGAAATGCCGGGAGGTCTCCCCCTCCTGCTCTACGCCTGTTGGTGGGTCCGCACGACCCTGTGAGACTCCCTTTTCGAGTTCATTTCGCTCAGTTCATAAGGTGAAAAATCTATTTCTAGAGGGCTATCCATGGTCCGAGATCCCTACTCATCCATGATACGGTTACTCGCCGTGAACCTGGCAACCAACGGCTTATTCGACGATTTCGTCCGCGAAAAAGTCGATATGATGAACGATTCGGACCCCGACCAAATCCGGCGTGCCCTCAAAGGAATCCTGGCAGCCGGCGATAAGGGGCGCAATTAACCGGCGCGGGGCGACGCCCGCGGGAAAACCGCGTTTTTTATATATAAATTGGTATAACCTAAGATCATCCCTCCACGATCCAGCGCGGGACCGTGCCGGGAACAGGCCTTGAACAGTCTTTTATCGCCTGGCCGGGGAGTCTTTAACCCCCCATGTTACCCCGGCTCTCTCTTATTGCTGTTACGGGACGCGTGCTACGGCGAACGCAATGAGATCTGTCGTGAGCCGGCCGGCTTTTTTCCCATCGAAATACAGGGCCCGGTATTCTTCCGACGTCACGCTCCTGATCTCGACAAATCCCCGATCCGCCAGGAACCCGGCGATCTCCCCGTCCGGGACCCCGAATTGTATCGGTTCACCCGCGCCCTTTGAAAATTCCCGGATGTTGCCCGCGATCTGCCGTGTGTCTGTTCCGTCCACCAGCGAGAGCGGGTAGTAATCGAACAGAACGACGCTCCCCTTCCCGGAATTCCGGACGATGAACGAGAAGATGTCGTCAACAATTACGGGCGACAGGTACATCGTCAGCCCTTCGAGGATGAAGAGCGTGGGTAAAGTACGCGTATATCCTGCGGCATCAAGCGTGTCGAAAAGACTGTCCCGGCCAAAATCGGCCGGCACATACGCGACATGGTCCGGGAGTGTGCCGAATATCCCGCGGACCCTCTCCTTCTTGATACGCTGGGTCAACGGGTGGTCCACTTCGAAAACCCGGACCCCTGCCAGTCCCGGAATCCGGTACGCCCGGCTGTCGTATCCGGCCCCCAGAATAACCACCTGTGGGATCCCTGTCGCGGCAACCGTTGTCACGAAATCATCGAAATACCGGACCCGTGCCACGATGGATCCCGCGAGACCGGGGAACACCCGCTCGACCTCCAAAGCCTTCTTCTTTCTCTCCTCCGGGTGTTCCCGTGCGGCGGCAAGGATTGCAGGGTCGATAAACCGGACGGCGTACGGGTCGTAACAGATCCGTTCTTCTTCGGGACGAAGAGATTCCGACACCCGACGTAACACAACCAGTTCCGCAGTTTTGCTGGGGTCAGTCAGGGTCTTCCGTGTTCCAAATTCCCGCTGGATCTCTTCCATGGTTTCACCGGATTACCTGGTAGGTACTAGGTAGCTCCATAGTGAAATTAAAGAGTCAGACATGAGTGAGGGACCTCAAACAGTTCAAAAATTTCCCTGCTCTTGTGCCGACAGGCACACGGATTTTTCGTGTTCAAAGGGTCCTTGAAAATGAAGGGTAAAACTATCAGCTTTCGCGGCAATGGTTGTCTATGGGTGTCATCTCATCCCTCTATGCCGACTATAAACGGTTGCAGGAGGAATTGTACGATTCCCAGGGGACGAAGAAATGGGATGAAAAAACCCGGCGATACTATTCGGTATTAAAAAGGCTCTTCCCGCATCGCAAATAGACTCTATTTTTTAGCAATTAACGCAACAACCGGATAGGATATCCGATTACCGGAGAAAAAAGGCGAATCTCTCTTATAAAAAAGGATGCACTATTCGACAAGTTTTTTCGCTTCCTCGAGCGGGACGGCGACAAGGGTCTCGAGCGTCATATTGTCTCCCCTTTTTATCGCCATTTTCATGATGTCTTTCTCATTCGGGGCTTCAATCACGGCAATGGCATCGTATTTTCCGAGTGTCCAGTAGAGCCCGTGAAACTTGATCCCTGCTTTCTTGTCTTCCTCAACCCATGCAAGATTCTCTGCGACGACCGCTTTGGTCAGTTTCTTTTTGAATTTTACCAGCGAAATAAAATACATGGTTCTCACCTCTCACCCATCGATGGGCAGGGAATACCACAGGGAAATAATATTTAAAGTTACCTCCTGCCGGGCGGTCAGGGCCCTGAAGATATCTTTATTATGCCCAATCCATATCCTCCCTCATGTCTCCTCATGGAAAGATCCTCATCTGCATCGCATTCCTCTGCATGGCAACGGTGCTGCTCGCAGGCTGCATCACCGCCCAGCCGGAACTGGCCATCCTCTCCCCCCAGGATAACGCGGTGGTGAACGGAAGCTCGGTGACGGTTACGGTCGCGGTGATGAACTTCAAGCTGGTGGACAAGATCGGCCAGGCGAATGTACCCGGAGAGGGGCATCTCGTCTACTTCCTCGACATCGTCCCTCCCACCGACCAGGGACTGCCGGTGGCCGCCGCCCTGGAGAGGACGTTCGCGACGACCGAGACCACCTACGCCTGGGAGAATGTAGGGGTGGGCCAACACGTGCTGGGGGTGGAACTGGTGAACAATGATGATACCCCGCTCAATCCGCCGGTATCGGGCACGGTCACGGTGATGCTCCAGCAGCCCGGCCTGACCGCATGCACCCAGCCCTCGGACTGCGTCCCTGCCCAGTGCTGCCACCCGACGAGCTGTATCAACAAGGACTACAAGGAGGTCTGCACCGTGTTCTGCACCGCGAGCTGCGAAGGGCCGATCGACTGCGGGGCCGGGACCTGCGGGTGCGTGAACGGGCAGTGTGGGGTGATCCCCTCGAATCTGACCGGGTAACCGGTGAGAAAAGGGTCATTCACCGGATACTCTCTTTTTTCGGTAAAGCTTCCCCGGTTGTATCCGCGGCCGGACATGTCGTACACACGAGTTCCCGGTGTACCCTCCCGGGTAGTTTCGTGTTGGTCCTTATATGCCGGGTATTTCCGGGAAAGGAGTGATGGCAGGGGCAGGTTCTTCGAGACACAGGAGATGAAAGGGAGATGATGGATATACACGGTATCCTTAACCTGCCTGGATCTCCGGGGGAGCAAGGGGGTGGGAGAGTCGATTTATCGGAGTGTGGGATTTTCCCGTGATGAACTGAAAGGACCGCTCGCAGGGAATGACATCCCAACGGCACGGGAACCAAAAAAAGAAATAAATTATTTTGAGGATTTACGGAAGTGTGGGATTTTCCCGTGATGAACTGAAAGGACCGCTCCCGCACGGGATGATACTCCAACGGCACGGGAACCAAAAAAAGAAATAAACTATTTTGAGGGATTCACGGGGGTTATGGGGCGATATTTTCGTACGTATTACCTGTAATAGTGCCGCCGCCGTTGTAGAACCCGAGATTGTAAATTCCGCCTCCCCGGCCCGGGGCGCTTGCCGTATTGCCCGTGATGGAGGAATCATCGTACAGGTTCAGGATCTGGTTATTGGCATTGTAAACCCCGCCGCCAGATCCCAGTCGTGCCACATTTCCAGCGATGGAGGAATCGCCGTACATGCTCACACTACCGATATAATTGTCGATACCTCCGCCATCGCGATTTGCCGTGTTGCCCGTAATGGAACTGTCTGCGTTCATGACGACAATGCCATGCTCGTTGTTGATCCCTCCCCCGTAGTTCCCGGTGTTATTGGAGATCGCAGTCCCGGCGTTCATGATCAGCGTGCTTTGAGTATTATAGATGCCGCCGCCGTAGGTGAACGCCGTATTGTTCGAAACATGACTTCCGCTGTTCAGGGTAGCGTTCCCGTAATAATTGTCGATCCCTCCGCCATTCCTCGCGCGATTGAACGAGACAGAACTTCCCTGGTTCATGACCAGGGTCCCTACATAATTACAGATTCCTCCGCCGTAATTACCGCCATAATTATCGCTCACGGAGCTCTCCCCGTTCATGACAACCGTGCCGTGGTAGTTGTTGATACCTCCGCCCTTATCCCCGGCGCTGTTTCCGGACACGGAGCTCCCCTCATTCAGGACTACAGTACCCCAGTCGTTCTGAATGCCGCCGCCGTACAGGGCCGCGTTATTCCCGGTGACGGAAACATCGTCGAGGGTTACCGTCCCGCCGGTGTTGTAGATGCCTCCGCCGGAAGTTGCGTTGCCGTTCGTGATGGTCAACCCGGCGAGGACCACATCGGCGTAATCAATCGCAACGACCGTTCCGTCCCCGGCCCCGTCGCCGGTCGTATCACCGTTGATGACAGTCTCCCCTCCGCCATATCCCCCCATGATGGTCAGGTCGTTGTCGATCACCACGTTCTCGTTCCAGGTACCCTGCTTCATGAGGATGATGCAGCCGTCCACCGATGCATCAACCGCCTGCTGGAGCGAAGCACTACAGGTCCCGACTCCCAGCATGCACAATGCAATGAGGGCTATCAATACTATCAAAGGTCGTGAACCGTTCACAGGGATCCCCCTATGTGTTCTGGTTTTATTGTACTGCAATAAGAGTTTCGTATTAATTCCTGCGACAGGTACCCCTTCCCGCGAGTCCCGGGAGGAGCCGGCCAACGGTCCGGGACAAACACCGTCGGATGAACCCTGGGATCATTGCAGGGCATCGGACAAAAATCATGCACTGTCTCCACGGGTATGTTGAACAGAGGAGTGCGGAATCTTGCGGAGTCTTCGCAAATCGATACTATTAACATCAGTCGAAAATTGTAGTAGTATGCTGAGAAGGAGAAGACAGGAAGGGGAGTGTTGATGAAAAAACTCGTAATTATTTTCCTTGCGTGTGCATTCCTCCCGGGATTATCACTTGCCGACCACGGCATTCCTGCAGTACCGGAGACGCAGGGGTTCGAGATATCCACGGCAGTCTATACAATCGGGAATTTCGCATCTGATTCCGAACTCCAATGGAGCATCACCGATGATCCCGAAGGGCTCCCGGGGGTTCCGCCGCTGGCGATCCTGAATGCTTCGATTTACACGTCGAGCTACACCGAACACACGTTATCAGGAGGAGAGGGCCTCGTGTATTACCAAAAGGAACTCGATGTCGATACTATCGGGCAGGTCGACGGCCAGTACAATGTCAGGGCGGACAAGCAACTGGCATTCGTAGGTATTGACGGCGCACGCGTCACATCGGAGGACTCAATCCTGGTGGACGGGGCATCGAACCGCTATCTGGCCGACGAAGTGATGATTTGTCCCTTCACCGCCGATGCAATTGTCGTCATCCCCTCATACTGCAACATCGCACAAGCCGGGAGCCTGATCGACATGTCGGTCGCAAACGTCCGTACTACCTCCACCGACCGTTTCGTGACAACATCCGGGGATATCCCCGTGGAATTGAATCATGATATAAGTGTCACCGAGTTCACCGCAGGCGTACCTTCCCTGGGGACCGCATCCGCCGGTATCGGTGTCTCTATCCAGGAGGGGAGAGGCAGGTTCATGACGTTTGACGGGGGGAATATCATCCTCTTGTTCCCGGACGACCTTGCCGAACACCTTGAATACTCCGAAGATACTACGGCTACTGGAGAGATCACCAGTTTTAGAAAACAGATGCATTACGAATCTGCACTTTGATAACTCTTTTTTTTTCACAAATTAGTCTATCCGGACGAACGGTCTTCTCCCGCCCGCGGTGGCGTATGCCCCGCACTCTGGACATTTGTACATCCGGGGGAGCTGCCCAAACGGCGTCCCCGGGGAGACACCCTGCCGGGGGTCCCCGCGTTCCGGGTCGTAGATGTAGCCGCAGATGATACACCGGTACCGGGGAGAAGCTCGCACCGCCATGCCCTCTCCTTTGACCCGAATCGGTTATCAGGCTTTCTCCGGGGAGTGCGGCGCAATGGAACAATCAGTTCATTTATCTGGAGTAACCGACCATAGTACCCACTACGCAGGTGCAGACGAATGTGTATTGCAATCCCGGCAGAAGTGCTTGAGATAAGAGACGGAAATGTTGGCCTGGTGGACTACGGCGAACTCCAGCAGGAGGTCCGGCTCGACCTGGTCGACGCGAAGGTGGGAGAGTTCGTGCTCGTGCACGTCGGCTTTGCCATCCAGAAACTGAGCCGCGAGGAAGGCCTGGAGACGAGAGAGATCTTCAGGCAGGTCTACGCGGCCCTCGAAGAATAATCCTTTTTCGTTATTTCCCTGTTTTTCCCGTATTTCCCAGAGCAGAGCAGACCCCGCCCTCGGGGCCCCGGTCCCTTATGTTCGATCCTTACTCTCCTAGCGTTCTCTCCCGGGGAGTCCTTCTGTCCCCGGCGTCCTTTTCGCGAATTACGGTTCTCCGGGTGTGTGCGCACGAATCCGGAGCAATAATCTTATCATCTGTGCGATGGAGATATAGTACCGGAAAGGAAGTATAATAATGGATAAAACTGGTGTCGCAAGCCTGATTGCGGGCATAATACTGGTAATTCTCGGGGGGTTGGGAATCTGGTACTTCCTCCCCGAGGTGATATTGTTCGTAGAGGGAGTTATCGGCATTCTCGCTCTGATTATCGGGATTTTCCTCCTCATATTCGGGGCAATCCTGATAAAAGACTAACCCTCCCTTTTTACCCCGGCCGGCCGGCGTGCCCCGCGGTGTCACCGATTTCCGGATTTACCGGTTAAAATGTCAGGATATAAACAATAATATGTGGAAACGCAATACAAAGAGTACTACTGAGCACAGGTTACAGAGATCATGAGAGAACAAATACTGCTGATACTTCTGATGTTTTCGCTCATTGGAAACGTTTACCTGCTATTCTTCGATCATTCGGACCTGGATGCAAATATGGACGATGTCCTGAACGGCTCGTTCCCCGAGAACCTTACGTTGTTTGGAAAAGAGCTCAATTTTTCGTTCCCCTTCCCCTCGAACATCTCCATTCTCGGAAAGAGTTTCAACCTTTCGATACCGGTCCCGGATAACCTTACCCTGATGGGAACCGAGTTCAATGGGTCGTCGCGGACCCCGGCGACCCGGGCGACGGAGGTCGTCACCACGACGGTCACCACTGCGACCCCCACCCCGACCCGGACCAGGACCCCCACTCCGACGCAGACTCCGAAACCGACCCCGACACCGGACCCGAATGCATGGAAGGACTATAGCAACGCCAATTACCGGTTCAGCCTCCAGTACCCGCCCACCTGGACCCTTAATGAGAACAACGGACCGTACCCGGTTATCGAGATCGAGGCCCCCCCGCAGGACTTCTGCGACAACAGGAGCGGGGAGTGCTACCGGCTGATCACCAAGGTCACGGTCGACGTGGATACCAATCCGTTCACCACGGTCCTCGAGGACTACTTCAACGAGGCGGTCGCCACCCTGCAGCGCGATTACTCGATCACCGCCGTGAGCAAGAGTGCTCCCACGAGCCTCTCGGAGGTGAAGGCCTACCGGATAGAATACTATACCCGGGACGAGCGGGGGAACAAGCTGAACTCGGTCCTCCAGTACTACTCGGTGATCGACGGCAAGGTCTACATACTGAGCTACATGGGACCCTACTCCCAGTATGACGACAGTATCTACCAGGTGAACAAGCCCGACGCCCGGAATATTTTCTTAAGCTTCATCGTAGACAGGGAGTTTCGGGAGATCTCCTGATCGGACCCCGGCCGGAACACCGGTCTCCGGCCAATTTTCTTTTCTCCGCCCCCCGGGCCATGCCTCCGTGGAAGTGATTTCCTGAACGATATTCGTTCACTATGTTTCCTGATTACGGGAGACCTGTTCACGGATAACCGGAAGTATGCTTCGCAGAAGGGGTGGTCCGGACTTCTTTCGTGGGCACTACGCTTATATTCCACGCCGTCGTCCGGAGTGTATGGACCTCATCCTCTTTCGTCACGGGAAGGCCGGAAAGCGGAAGGAGTACACGGGGGACGATCGGCTCCGGCCGCTGACCGATGAAGGGATACAGGATCTCGTGCTCATCGCCGGATGGCTCCGGCGCCAGGACACGGAGCCCGGCCTCATCGCCACCAGCCCCCTCGCCCGGGCATCGCAGACTGCTGCGATACTGGCGGATGAGCTGCAGAGCGGCAGCTCGCCCGAGACCTGGGACGAGCTCTCCCCGGGGAACGACCCGGAAACGGTGCTTCAAAAAATCGGCACGGTCAAAAAAAATGCCGTCGTGATCCTGGTGGGGCACGAGCCCGACCTGTCGATCCTGGGAGCATACATCCTCACCGGGAGAACGGTCCCGTTCTTTTCGCTCTCCAAGGGGGGACTGGCATATATTGAAGAAGGAGTGCCCGGGCGGGCGGGAACAGGGGCCCTCCGCATGCTGATGCCGGCCAGGCTGATGAGGTGACGGGCCGCTCCCGACCGCAAAAGGGCCCTTAAATGCCGGCCCGACTGAATACCCTGACAGGCTGCAGGAATTCCGACAGGCGCGTACAATTGCTGAAAAATGGACCGGGATCGTGACTGGATATGGCGAGGGGGCTGTTTTCGGGGAAGGACCGGGGAGATCCCGGCGGACCGATCCTTCGCGAACCGGACGGGACGCTGTTCGTTCGGCGAACCGGCGGCTGCCGCCTGATTACCGGGGTTTCCGGGTATCGCTTCGACGATATCCAAAACGATGACATCGTCCTCGATATCGGGGCGAACGCGGGTGCGTTCTGCATACGGGCCGCAAGGATGAGCACTTCGGTATGGGCGGTCGAGCCGGTAACCGCAGGGGTGCTTCGGGAGAATATCAGGCTGAACGGAGTCGCGGTCCGGGTCATCGAGGGGGCCCTCGGCAGGGGAGGTGTCCGGGAGATCGGATGGGACGGGGTGTACGCCCGGGTGCCGGCGTATCCTCTCAGGGATCTCGTCAGGATGGCCGGAGGGTGCGATTTCCTGAAATGCGACTGTGAAGGCGCGGAATGGGAGATCGAACCCCGCGACCTTGCCGGCGTCCGCAGGATCGAGATGGAACTCCACCTGCCTCCTATCGGGGGACCGCAGAATCCCGGGCTCCTGGACTATATCGGGCGGCACTACGCATTCACCATCGACCGGGACCCGTCTCACGTACCGCTCGGTGTGGAAGGGATCCTTCACGCCCGCCGCTCCTGAAACGTGGAACACTACCCCCTAGCATATATACCGGGCCGTACAGTATATCCCATAAAATCGGGGCTCGGGATGCGACGGTTCCCGGAAGGCCCCGGATCGAGGACGGAGGGAGAGTGACGACGATGGAGACCAGGAAGAAACTTACCTATGTCGACCTGCTCGCGGACGAGAGCATCCACGTGAACTACGAAGAGGCGCTCCAGGAGGTCGGCCCCGAACTGGGAAGGTCCCACCCGATGTTCATCGGGGGAAAGGAGGTCTTCGGGACGCCGGAGTTCGAGGTCAGGTCCCCGTTCGATACCCGGATCCTGGTGGGAAAGTTCCCCCTGGGAACGGTAATGCAGGTGAACGCCGCGATCGAATCCGCGAAGGAGGGGTTCGATTCGTGGAGCACGAGGCCCTGGACGGAACGGGCGGGGATAATCCGGAAGACCGCGGACATCCTCGACGGGAGGAGGTTTTGGATCGCGGCCCTGATCACCATGGAGTCGGGCAAGAACCGGTACGAGGCGATCGCCGAGATCTCCGAGGGGATCGATATGCTCCGGTACTACGCCGGCGTGTACGAGAAGAACCAGGGCTACGAGCGGGAGATGGCCCCCGAGAGCCCGGCGGCGGAGTGCCGGAGCGTGATGCGCCCCCACGGGGTGTGGGCGGTCATCTCGCCGTTCAATTTCCCCATCGCCCTCATTGCGGGGATGGCGGGAGGAACCCTCCTAACCGGGAACACCGCGGTCCTGAAACCCACGAGCACGGCTCCCTGCTCGGCGCTGGAACTCTACCGGGCCTTCATCGGGGCGGGCATTCCCAAAAACGCGGTCCATTACGTCACCGGCCCGGGGAAGATGTTCGGCGATGCGGTGGTGGGGAACCCGGACATCGCGGGGATCGCGTTCACCGGGTCCCGCGACGTCGGGCTCTGGCTCCAGCGATCCTTTCTCGAACGCCAGCCCTGGCCGAAACCGGTCGTCTCCGAGATGGGGAGCAAGAACCCGGTCATCGTGACCGCGAAGGCGGACCTTGAGAGGGCGGTGGAGGGGGTGGTCAAGGCGGCGTTCGGGTACTCGGGCCAGAAGTGCAGCGCCACCTCCCGGGTGTACGTCCAGGAACCGGTCGCGGAACAGTTCATCGCCGCCCTGAAGAAGAAGGCCGAGTCGCTGCAGGTCGGGGACCCGAAGGAGAAAGAAACCTTCGTCGGCCCGGTGATCGAGAAGAAGGCGTTCGACAGGTTCCTCGAATCGGTCGCCGAGGCGAGACACGCGGGAGCACAGGTGCTCGCCGGGGGGGAAACCCTCGACGACGGGATTTTCGCCCACGGGTACTACGTCCGGCCAACCCTGGTGACCGGCCTCCCCCGGGACCACCCCCTGGTGAAGCGGGAACTCTTCCTGCCGTTCCTTATTGTCGACACGTTCTCCACCCTGGAGGAGGCCCTCCGTCTCGCGAACGATACCGAGTACGGGCTCACCGCGGGGATCTTCTCAAAAGACCCGGGCGAGGTCGCGTATTTCTTCGATCGTATCCGGTTCGGGGTGACCTATGCAAACCGGAGCGGCGGGGCGACGACCGGCGCATGGCCGGGCTCACAGCCGTTCGGCGGCTGGAAGGCGAGCGGTTCGACCGGGAAGGGCGTCGGCGGCCCCTATTATCTTCTCTCGTTCCTCCGGGAGCAGGCGAGGACCGTGATCAGGGAGTAAGGGAGCCCGGGACCCTCCTGCGCCTGGTCTCACGCAGGACGTTTACGGGCAGTATGATAAAAAATGGCGCAAGTCCTCATGCCTTCGAAACCCCGGGTCCTGTCCAGAAGTACTCGAGCCGGATAGCGAAGACCGGGACAAGTCCCGGTAACCCCGAAACCTTTGACCCGCACATAAGCCGCCAACAGGCCTGATGACAGAGACGAAGCGAGCACCGTGGCCTGCGATATCCCCGACCCTACACAGAGGCTGTTCCAGGTCGGGACGACCGTCGCACATGGGAGTGACGGTGGTGCATTGGTCCCATCGTCTCCTTTAACGAGGGGTATCGCCAACACCTAATCATGAGTGGAAAGGAAGACCGCTATACCCAAATCCGGGAATTTCTCCAGGAGCGTTATCCCGGGGCGGTTTCGATCTCCACGATCTCCCGATCCCTGAACATGAACCGCGGTTCCGTGGCGAAATATCTCGAGGTCCTCCAGTCGCACGGCCACGTGATCATGAAGCCGTTCGGGAAGGCAAAACTCTATTCTTCCGCCCGGAACGTCCCCTTCGACGACATCTTCGACTTCCTCTCGGATGCGATCGTCATCCTGGACGCGGATCTCCACATCCTCATGGTGAACAAGAGTTTCATCGATACGTTCAACATCCGCTCCGGGAGAAACGTCGTAGGAAGCGACCTTTCACGGATCAATCTCGCACTCTTCAATAATCCCACTATCTGGGAAAATATCAACCGGATCGCGAATTCGCAGACCTTCATTAACGAGATGCTCCTGATCGAGCAGGGGACCGAGAGGATATTCCTCACCGAGTTCGTCTCCACCGTGCTGCCCTCGATCTCGTTCACCGGAAAACCGGGGATCATGATCACGCTCCGGGACATCACCCTCTGGAAGAAGACCGAAGAAGCGCTGAAGAACAGCGAACGCAAGATCCGCACCCTCTTCGAGGAGGTCCCGAGCGGGATCTTCCTCTTCCGGGAGGACGGGACGATCCTGAACGCGAACCGGGCGGCGCTCGAGATCCTCGGGCTCACCCGGTTCACTGATCTCGAAGACTTCAAGCTCTACGACATCATGTGTTCCCGGGATATCGTCCAGGACCTGATGAAGAAAGGAAAGATCGCCGAACTGACCCTCTCGTGCAACTTCGACCGGTTAAAAACCGAGGCCCTCGCGTCGACAAAAAAATCCGGCATCGCCTATTTCCAGATCGTGTTCGCACCGGTCGCCGATAAAGGGGGAACCAATCCTCGGGAGTTCTTCATCCTCTTCCTCGATATCACGGCGAAGAAGATCGCCGAAAAACAGTTGAAGGAGCGTTACCGGGGGATCATGAGCAACCTCCCCGGGATCATCTACCAGTTCTACGCCCGGGATTCCGGTGAGTGGGGCGTCTACTACGTCAACGAGCGATCGCAGGAGATTTACGGCGTCCCGACCGAGCCGCTGTCGACCTGGTTCCAGCGATACGGGGCGTGTATCGCCCCCGAAGACCAGGAACGCTGGTTCGATTCTATCAATGACGTGATCCGGAAAGTCGCCCCATGGGAGTTCGAGGGCCGGTTCCTCAAACCCACCGGCGAAGAGATGTATATCCGTGGAATCTCGCAGCCCGTGCGCCTGAAGAATGAAACGGTCTGGAACGGGATATTCCTCGACATCACCGCCCGGCGGCAGGCGGAAGAGGCGCTCCGCATGAACGAGGAACGGTTCCGGGGGATCACCGGAAATCTCCCTGGGATCGTGTACCAGTTCTATGTCCGCGACTCGGGCAAGTGGGGCCTGTACTACGTCGACGACCGTTCCACCGAGGTCTATGGCCTTCCCCCCGACCCGGTGGACACCTGGATCCAGCGATACGGGGAGTGTATCGCTCCGGAAGACCAGGAACGCTGGCACGAGTCGATCCGCGACGTGATAGAGCGGGTCGCCCGGTGGGAGTTCGAGGGCCGGTTCATCAGGCCAACCGGGGAAGAGATGTACATACGGGTCCTTTCCCAGCCCGTCCGGCAGAGGAACGAGGTGGTCTGGAACGGGATCATCCTCGACGTCACCGACCGGAAGAGGGCGGAAGAGGCGCTTCGCCGGTCCGAGCTGAAAGAGGTCCGGTACCACTCCTTCTTCGAGAACACCTGCAACGGCGTGCTCATCTACGAGCCGGTGGGGGAGGGCGAGGACTACATCATCAAGGACGTCAACCGGGTGACCGCCGAACTCCTTCGCATGGAGAAGGAAGAGATCGTCGGGAAGAAACTCTTCGAGGAATTTCCCGACCTGCCGGACCCCTACATCCCCGACCTCCTCCGCCGTGTCCTGACCACCGAGAACCCGGAGTTCGTCACCCCGATCAAGTACCGGGACCGGGAGGACTTCCCGTGGATCTCCCACTATGTGTTCAAGCTCCCGTCGGGGGAGATCGCGTCGTTCATGATCGATGTCACCGACAAGGTAAAAGGGGCGTCGAAGGCGAAAGACGCGAAACAGCGCTGAGCGAAGCGGTCATGCTCCGCCCCGGACCCTCTGCCTCCCCACCTGCACGCGATCCGCGGTGTCGGCCCCGTGTCCCGGTTCATTGACGAAGGGGCACAGTCCCCGGTCCGTCGCAGCGGGGTAATCCCCTGCCGGGATAACCGCTCTGCGAGGGACGACCACTGTTCAATGGCGAGCAATAAAACCGGGGAAGGGTCCGCAGTCACAATGGAAAAACACTTATTTTCTCATGTTCTCCCGGATATCCGGGAAAATATCCAGGCAGCGATGACCTCCTTCAAATTGCTAATGGCGAGCAATAAAAAACAGGTTTATCTGTGACTCAGGGAAACGGGAGGATGTGGATGGTATAATCCACGCATACCGGAAAAACAGCCGAAAATGCATGGGCGAGCAGCCGGGTTCACGAAAAATTCGAAGAGGTTACAACTTTCGACAGTATCGCCTCAGCCCCGTGGACTCAGCTGGAACACCGATCACTACATGACCGACGAACTACAAGAAGATTCTGATCGCGAGATCCGTCACCCCGTGCATATCCACTCTTTTCCGGCACGAGGTAATGAACATGGATACAAAAATTGGGTATTTCGCATCGATCGAGCAGTACAAGCCGATGGATGCACTGGAACAGTCCGTCAGGGCGGAAAAAGTAGGGTTTGACTCCATCTGGGTCGACGACCACTTCCACCCGTGGTACCACACCGACGCACAGTCGGGCATGGCATGGGCATGGATGGGTGCAACCCTCCAGGCGACCAAGAAGGTGTTTGTCTCCACCTGTATCACCTGTCCTATCCTCCGGTACAACCCGGGGATCGTCGCGCAGACGTTCGCGACGCTCCGGCAGATGTACCCGAAGAGGGTCGGTGTCGCGGTCGGCGCCGGGGAAGCGCTGAACGAGGTGCCGGTGACCGGGCAGTGGCCGAGCGTCGCCGAGCGCCAGGACATGACGGTCGAGGCGATCGAGGTGATGAGGAAGCTCTGGGAGAGCAAAAACCCGGTGTCGTTCAAGGGGAAGTACTTCACCCTTGAAAAGGCGTTCATGTATACCAAGCCGGACGACGAGGTCCCCCTCTACTTCAGCGGAATGGGGCCGAAGGGCGCAAAACTCGCCGGGATGTACGGGGACCACCTCATGACGGTCGCCGCCGACACGAACCAGCTCAAGAACATGACCATCCCCAAGTTCGAGGAAGGTGCAAAGGAGGCGGGAAAGGACCCGAAGAAGATGGAGAAGGCCATGCTGATCTGGTACTCCGTTGACCCCGACTTCGAAAAAGCCGTGGAAGGCAACCGGTTCTGGGCAGGATGTCTCGTGCCGTCGATGTTCAAGTACCGTGTCAGCGACCCGCCCGAGGTGGAATCGCACGCGAACCTGGTCCACTCAGACATGCTCAAGAAGAACTATCTCTGCGCGACCGACGCCGAAGGGCTTATCCACGAGATCGAGCGGTTCCGGGACGCGGGCATCACCCACTTCTGCCTGGGCAACTCGAGCCCGAACGTGAACTACGGCATCGATATCTTCAAGGAAGTAATTCCTGCCGTCAAAGGATGAATGGAGTATCCCACCGGGGAGGACGAAGAACGATGATGAACCGCAAGGACACTCCCGACGAATCGGAGCAGGAAATCGTGCATTTCCCGGACTTCCAGGTCGACACCCAGGACACCCCCTGGTATCAGCACCCGGAATGGGACGGGGTCTTTTTAAAGGACCTTGTCGGCGGGAAAGATACGGGCGGCAGGTTCAGTTATCACCTGGTGCGGGTCTGGAAGGACTGCCGGATCACGGACCACGACCACGCGACCCAATGGGAATGGAACCGGGTCATCGGCGGGAAGGGTGTCTTCACGTTCGGGGATGCCGAGATCCCGTTAGTCCCTGGACAGACGTTCGTGACTCCTCCCGGTGTCCCCCATGGCGTTCGTGTCGATCACAGTGACCTGACATTACTCGCAATGTTCGTGCCGGCACTGGTGTGAGTTCGTAGGGAAAGGAACCCTTCCTTTTCCTTCCCTTTCTCCGGACCGCACAGGCAGGTGCGAAGGACCGCCGTAGAAAGGAGAATGGTATTCTTTTTTTTACGGAAATTTCAGCATCTTACCGATGGTTTCGTGCCCCGCACCAGGCACCCGGTGTATCCGGCAGTGAACCTCCCTTCTTCGGCCCGGCGGGACAGTTCTTCCCTGACCTCCGCAGCCTCGGCGGGAGCCAGGACGCCTGCAGCCTCCGTCCTATGGAGCAGCGCGGAGAGGTCGAAGAGCTGCCAGGCGGTCGGGAGATCAGTAACCACCAGGTTCCTCGGTTCGGCACGGATCTCTTCGAGACCGGCGGCGCCAAAGAGCCCCGCGAGCTCCCGGCCGACCCGTCCCGAGGCGAAACTGTCCCTGAAAAACCGGGTCAGGCGGAGGGCTTGGTCCTGATCGTCCAGTTCGATCCGGAAGGTGTCCCAGTCGTTGTCGAAGGCGACGAGGACTCCTCCCGGCGAGAGCACACGGGCCAGTTCCCGGACCACCCGTCCGGGTTCCCGGATGTGCTGCAGCACGCGGTCGATCCTCGCGGCATCGAAGGAGCCGTCCCGGAAGGGGATCCCGAGAAGGTCTCCCCGGACGAGCGAGCACCGGTCCCTGTACTCCCGTGTCCGCTCAGATGCCATGGAGAGAAAGGACCTGCTCGCGTCCAGCCCGACGATCCCGCATTCGGGGGGGAGTGCGGCGGCGAGAGAGACGAGGTCGATCCCGGACCCGCACCCTGCATCGAGGACGCGTCGCGGTTCCGTCCCGGCGATTATGCGGATACTGTCCGCCTTCACCGCGCAAAAAAACGGGATCCCGGCGATACAGTCGAGGCAGCGCCGATATGCCTCTGCATCTCCGGACCCGTCGACGTCACGGAACCCGTAGATAAGGAACTGTTCCGGGGGATCCTGGTGCACGATGTCTTGCGGTGCGTGCGTCGATCTATTTTGCATGAACGTCTGGAAAATGAATGTGCAGGGAAGGGAATTAATCGTGTGTATTTTCAAACCATCCTCCCTCGACAGGGCCCTGCCCGGCATCCGGAATGTCAGGACGGATCCTCCGTAGGGCGGGAGCGGTACAATTCCCGCGTCCCGAACCGGGAGGAGTCTCTGTTCCGGTCTACTGAAGATCGACCTAATCCTCATGTCCCGAACCGGGAGGAGTCCCCGTTCAGTCTGGTGCAGATTGGCGTAATCCTCGTGTCCCGAACCGGGAGGAGTCCCCGTTCAGTCCGGTGCAGAGTGTTGTAATCCCCGTGTCCTTGACCAGGAGGACCATTGTCCCAGTCCGTACAGAGTGTTGTAATCCCGTATCCGTATTGAGGAGTCTCTCCATTCCGGTCTGGTGCAGAACGGCATGCTCTTAAGGATCTTCTAATAAATTGACTAGTCAGTCGAGACCAATCAGTCGGGTGACCGGGAGACCGGTCGGCCAGGTGATAAAGGAATGCAATACCGGCGAGTTCCAAAGAATGGCGACCAGTTATCGGCGCTGGGGTTCGGGGCCATGCGGCTCCCGACGAAACGGATGAAGATCGACGAGGAACGGGCGGCGAGACAGATCCGCGGTGCCATCGACCAGGGGGTCAACTACATCGACACCGCAGTCCCCTACCACAGCGGGGAGAGCGAACGGTTCCTCGGGCGGGTGCTCCGGGACGGGTACCGGGAGAAGGTGAAACTCGCCACCAAGCTCCCTCCGTGGACCGTACAGACCCGGGAGGATATGGACAGGATCCTCGATATCCAGCTGAAAAAACTCCAGACCGATCATATCGATTACTACCTCCTTCACGGGCTCGACGCACAGTCCTGGAACAAACTGGCCGGGCTCGGGGTCCTGGAGTTCCTTGATTCGGCGAAGGCGTCCGGGAAGATTGTGAACGCCGGGTTCTCGTTCCATGGCGACCGGAAGACCTTCATGGAGATCATCGACGCGTATCCCTGGGTCTTCTGCCAGATCCAGTACAACTTCCTCGACGAGCAGAACCAGGCCGGGACCGAAGGGCTCCGCTACGCCGCCTCGAAGGAGATCGCGGTGATGGTCATGGAGCCGCTCCGGGGCGGTATGCTCGCCGGAAAGATCCCCCGGGAAGCGGCGGAGGTCTATGCGAACGCGGAACCGAAACGTTCTGCGGCAGAATGGGCCCTCCGCTGGGTCTGGAACCACCCGGAAGTGACGGTGGTCCTCTCGGGGATGAACGACGAGGCCCACATCGCAGAGAACCTCCGGACTGCCGGTGACGCATTCCCCGGGTCCATGACCGCCGGCGAACTCGGAACGGTCGCAAAGGTCGCATCCATCTATTCGCACCTCACGAAGGTGGGCTGCACGGGCTGTGCGTACTGCATGCCCTGCCCGTTCGGGGTGAACATCCCCCAGTGTTTCTCCCTCTACAACGGGTACTACATGGGAGGGAGCCGGATCATGACCCGCGGGATGTACGGGGCGACCCTGATGGGCGGGATGGGCGCGCCCGCCGATGCCTCGCTCTGCCGGAACTGCGGGAAGTGCGTGAAGGCATGCCCCCAGAAGATCGCCATCCCGGACGAACTGAAGAAGGTGAAAGGCACCCTCGGCGGCCTCCGCACGAAAGCCATCCTGCCCCTGGTGAAGATGATGTTCTCTACCGAGGTAAAGGAGTGAAATGGATCGGACGATGATTCCCGGGGTACATGACGGGAACGGCCCCGGGTGGCAGCGGGGGCGTGAAAGAGGGTCCGAAGGCAGACTGTCCAGGGTCCGGATACATTCCTTCGCCCTCGCGGAGAAGCGCAGGGAGGTCCTGTGAACCGGAAAAACACGGTCGCCCGGGTAACTTTACCCGGTAAGGACCAGGGGACATCGACGGGCCGGGAGAAGACCCCCGACGCCCGGTATTCTTCGGGGGCTTCGTCAGGCAGGGGTAGAACGCCGGAGAACCGGGAGAAGAACCCCGGCAAACGAAACACAACGGGCACTTCCCCGGATAAGGGCGTAATATCGGAGAACCGTGAGAAGATCCTCGATACCGCGCTCCGGCTGTTCACCGAGAGGGGGTTTGCCGCCACCCCGACCTCGCTGATCTCGAGGGAGGCCGGTGTCGCGACGGGGACCCTCTTTTTTTATTTCCCCACGAAGGAGGACCTGATCGACACGCTCTACCGCAAAGTCAAGAGCGAATCGGCCCTCGCCCTCTGCAGCGGGTACGGGGCGGAGACGACAGTGGAGAAGAAATTCAGGCGCATCGGGGAGAACGCGGTCGCCTGGGGCATCGAAAACCCCATGAAATGGAAGTTCATGGAGCAGTTCGCCCACTCGCCGTTCGTCTCCACGAGCGCTCACGAGGAGGGGATGTCCCACTACCTCTTCCTGCAGGACCTGGTGAAGGAAGGGGTCCGGACCGGGGTATTACGGGACATGGACCCCCTCCTCATTTTCTGCATGGTCGCCTCGTCCCTCGTCGGCCTGATCGCCCGGGCATCGGACGAGAAGGACCCGGAGACGCGTGCAGGCCTCATCGAGGAAGGGCTGGAATTCATCTGGAACGGGGTAAAGGCCTGAATGTAGCAGGAATCCGGCATCGGTTCGCAGAGGCGAAGGCGCTTCTCCGGTGGGACCGGGCTCCGTCCTTTTTTTCTCCCCGGGAGATAAATAACGAGACCGGGAATGTCGCTACGGGAAATAGGCTGTTGCGGTGCGTACTGCGGTACCTGCAAAGTATTTGCGGGACATACCTGCAAGGGCTGTAAAATCGGGTACGCGGATGGGGAGCGGGACCTCTCGAAAGCGAAGTGCAGGATCAAGGTCTGCTGCATGGGAAGAGGGTATAAATCCTGTGCGGATTGTCCGGACTTCGCGGACTGCACGACCCTCAACGAATTCTTCGGGAAGAAAGGGTATAAGTATCGCAGGTACCGTGAGGCGCTTGAATTCATCCGTCGTCATGGCTACGCGAAATTCGTGAAAATCGCCGATACCTGGAAGAATGCATACGGAATATATCCAAAAGAGTGACCTCCGGGAGGCGGTGTTCCGGCGGTACCGGGACCGGCACATGCCGGACTCTTACCTGCGTTATACATTCCTACAATTTGTCGGGACACCCGGATCCCTATTTGCGAAGGTATATGGAGACCCCGGCTCCCGGTGATGCGGGATACCGGGCACATCATTTATTATATAACTACAGGAATAGATATCGGCGCCATGAGCCCGGTGCGCATATCCGGCCGGTCCGGCAGTGACCCGATGATAAATTTCGATCGTTTAAGGAAGTGGCTGAAAGGCAACCTGCCAGGCTCGGTGTACGACTACTGGAAGACTGTCCTCTCCAGGGATCCTTACTACGCCGGGGCATTCCTGCCCCAGATGTACTGGAAATACCTTGATGAACAGAAAAAAGGGAAATGAACTCGTCCCCTGTTTTCGGTCAGTAAGTGACCCCGGAGATTCGCGGGGAATTCAATTCAATTCAATTCTCTCTCCCCGAAGGGACGATAAACAGCAAATTTTATCTGGATTTAATCTTTAATCCGGTTTTATCTGATATCCCGGATCCATCGCAGTCAGCCGGGAGGACCTTTCCATGACCAAGCCCATGCTCCTAATCCTGGCCGTAGCCGTCACGTTCTGTTTCGTCCTTGCGGCCGGGTGCACGACAAGCCCCGTAAATGACCAGGGCAGCGAGAACCGCCAGAGTTGCCAGGATAGTATAAGTCCCTGCCAGAAACTCAGCCCTGTTCCGGGCGTATCGATCAACGGGACGCCAATCCAGTACGCGGACGTCAACGGGGTCCGGCTCGCATACCGCGAGTTCGGGTCGGGCGAGCCCCTCCTGATGCTCAACGGGTTCGGCGCCACGATGGACTCCTTCTATAATGAGTCGTTCCTCGGTATACTTGCCACCCGGTACCACGTCTATATCTACGACCACCGGGGGATGGGCTACAGCAGTGACAACAACGCGACTCCGACCATGTCCCTCTACGCAGACGACGCGGCAGGACTGATGTCCGCACTCGGGTATGACAGCATGAACGTGTACGGGGCGTCCATGGGATCTTCGATCGGCCAGCAGCTGGTCATCGACCATCCCGGGAACGTCAGGAAGCTGATCCTGGAATCCGCCACCTACGACGTGCGGATCCCCGAGACGAAATTATTGTTCGACCTTATCCGGCTCGCAGCGCTGGATCCCTCGCAGACCGCCGGCGTCCACAGGGAGGCCGAGGCAAACCTGGTGTGGAACGGTACCTGGAACGGACTTTCCGGGATCAATAAGAGCGTCATGCTCGTCGTCGGCACGAACGACCTGTTCACTCCCCAGGCGGTATCGGTCCAGATGGCCGGGCAGATCAACGGGTCCTGGCTGGTCCGGTTCAAGGATGAGCCGCACGTCGGGTCGCGGTTCGCACCGGTCGAGTACGGGGAGGCCGCACTCGACTTCCTCTGCATGAACGAATCGCCGCCGTATGCGACGGTATAAACCCTTTTTTCCGCATTCTGGAAAACTTTGACCACGGAAGTAACAACGGGAATCTACACCCCGAAGGGGAACCCACCGGCGATATCCGGGCGACGCAGCGCTCCCCCGGCCCTCGGACCGAACGCTGCGAAAAGGGATGTGCGAGGATTTCCGACCGGGGGGATCGACCCGACCATGGTTGCGGTGCGTGGATTCGCAACGTTTATCTTGATTTAGTCTTTAATCCGGGGTTATTCGCGATCACTGATACAACCCCGAACCACGGGGGGAGAGGTCTTTCATGAACACGAAACTGCTCTGTATTCTGGCCGTGGCTGTCATGCTCGGTGCTGTTTTTGCGGCAGGCTGCACGACCGGTACCGTCACCGGCCAGACCTCATGCCAGGGAACCACCCCGGTTCCTGCCGTATCGATCAATGAGACACCTGTCCGGTACGCGGACGTCAACGGGGTCAGGCTCGCATACCGCGAGGTCGGGTCGGGCGAACCTCTCCTCATGATCCCGGGATTCGGCGCCACGATGGATATCGAGTGGAACAGTTCGTTTCTTGGAATTCTCGCCTCAAAATACCATGTCTACACCTACGACAACCGGGGGATGGGGTACAGCAGCGATGACAACACTACTCCGACCATGACGCTGTACTCGGAAGACGCGGCCGGGCTGATGACCGCGCTCGGGTACGACAGCATGCACGTATACGGAGTCTCGATGGGTTCTTCGATTGCCCAGCAACTGGTCATCGACCACCCCGGCCACGTACGCAAGCTCGTGCTGGACTCCGTCACCTACGATGCCCGGATCCCGGAAACCGCAGCGCTGTTCAGCACCCTCCAGTCCGCGGCCGGCAACCAGTCCCTGCCGGCGGGGATACGGAGAGAGGCGGAGGCAAACCTTGCCTGGAACGGGACATGGGACGAACTTTCCGGGATCGACAAAAATGTCATGCTGGTCGTCGGGACCGGTGATACCGCGACCCCCCAGGAGGTGGCGGTGCGGATGGCCGGGCGGATCAACGGGTCGTGGCTTGTGAGGTTTAGGGACCTCCCGCACGTCGGCTCGCACTACGCCCCGGTCGAGTACGGAGAGAATGCGCTCGATTTCCTCTGCATGAACGAATCGCCGCCGTATGCAGAGGGGTGATTTTTTCCCGGAACGGTCAGGGAGGATGCAGGACCCCGCACCTGTTCTGCATCCAAAAAACGAGCCCTATCAGCCTCCGCTCACCGCCATACCGGCTCCGGGGGCAAAAGGATACGTCTGGGTATTCTTGTGCGGAAGTACGATCACCCGGGCCTCTGGAATGATCGGCGCATTTCACCTCCGCCGGCGGTCTGAAGTACATACCTTTATTATCTGGGAAATGAAGTAGGAACCGGGCTCATCGAACCTGGGGTTCCCGGGAGATATGAGTCCCGGAGGAACCATCATGGGATTAATCGGAAAAGCTGTCGTTGCGAAGAAGGTAGCCGGAAACAGGAACGAGAAGAAAGAAGCAAAGAAGGGCGAAGAAGAGAAGACCGAAGAGAAGAAGTAATGCCGGGACCCTCCCGGTAATGTCACGACCTGATTCCGGGAATTCATTCATTTTTCGTTTCACGGGTTGATATTCGACTGTACCGTGTCGGACGTTCTCTTCATGAACCCCATGACATTCGCCGGCGCCCGCCCCGCCCGGAGTTCCTTCACCATGAACTCCATCGGTCCGGCGATATGAGTGAAAAACATCCTGTACCCTTCGCAGAGATAATTGAGCCCGGACTCGCCGTCGGGGGTGAGGGCAAACCGGTCCTTCGGGCACCCGCCCCGGCAGGCGAAGAGGAACCGGCATTCACGGCAATATCCCGGAAGTGTTTCCTGTTTCCGGTTTCCGAACTGCACCTGCCGGGGACTGCCGACCAGGTCTTCGAGTGGATCGGTCATGATGTTGCCGAGCAGGTGATCCGGGTCCACAAAATGGTCGCAGGAATACACGTCCCCGGTATGCTCGATCACCATCGCGTGTCCGCAGACGGGAGAGGAGACACAGATGCCGTGCGGTTCCCCATACCAGCCGGCGAGGGCGGCATCGAAGTGCTGGACATAGACCTTCGCGACATCGTGCCGCACCCACTCGTCGAATACCCCGGTCATGAACCTCCCGAACTGGTCCGGCCGGACCGACCATGGGGTGACTTTCCCGGTGACCGGGTCCCGCCCGACGACCGGGATGAACTGAATGAACCCTGCCCCGGCGGTGTCCCGGAGGAACCGGTACACCTCTCCGGGATGGTCCCCGTTCGCCCTGTTGACGGTACAGAGCACGTTGAATTCCACCCGGTGTTTCTTTACCAGGGAGAGCCCCCGCATCACCCGGTCGAACGAACCGTTCACCGCGGCACCCGTCCGGAAGGTGTCGTGGAGTTCTTTCGGCCCGTCGATGCTGATTCCCACGAGGAAGCGGTTCTTCCGGAAGAGCTTGCACCAGCGGTCGTCGAGAAGCGTGCCGTTTGTCTGGAGGGTGTTGTGGATCGCCATACCCGGCCGGCGGTATTTCTTCTGCAGTTCGAGCGCTTTTTCGAAAAATTCCGGCCCGAGGAGTGTAGGCTCTCCACCCTGCCACGCAAAGGTGACCTCCGGGACCCGGTGTGCGGCGATCGTCTGCCGGATGTACTCCTCGAGGACCTCGTCAGGCATCACTGATCGGTTGCCGGGAGAGCGGTCACCCCTGGAGAGGGAGAAGCAGTAGCGGCAGGCGAGGTTGCACCGGGAGCCGCACGGCTTGGCCATGAGATGGAATGCGGGAGGGGCGGAAGGGGGGGCCATGCGATTGTCTTCTTCTTTCATGTCGGCGAATAAATGGTTTTTCCCGGACGAACGGGCAGGCTTCCCGGAAGCCGGGGATTAAACCCGCATTCGCGGGACAGCGATGCCGCGTCTGTTCCGGTTCCCTTCCTGCCTGGAGATCGATCCCGTACAAACCAGGTCGTGGCTCCTGTTATTTTCCGGTTCGCTTCCCCGGGAATCAATCCCGCATCAGCCAGGCCGCGACTTCCTTTTCGTGGTCCACGTAATGATCCCCGCTCACGTCAACTATGACCCGTTCGATGGTCCCTCCCGTGAAGCGGAACGGCGCACGGTAATCGGGCGATACCGGGGATGCGCTGTCCCTCCCCACGCAGAGACCGTCTCCCACCGCCGCGAAGTATCCGGGCTGGGTCATGATGGTCGCGGAACCGACCGGTTTCATGTCGATATACAGGGTGAGCGTTCCTATCGCGCTCAGGGTCCTCTCGTCATCCCCCGTCTTCGCGAACTCAGCAGTGAACAAGTGTTTTCCCAGGGGGACCTCGATATTCGAGGTTACTTTCTGGAATTTCTCTCCCAGCCAGTTATACATGTAGTGGATTTTCTTATCCTTGATATACAGGCTGTGCCCCCCGGTGACCCCGCCATGGGCGAAGAGGACCCCTTCGGCACCGGGCTTCTCGATGGTCGCACCGGCGAGGATAACGTAGGAACGCCGGCGGATATTAACCGCAACCATCTCGGGGACGTCCGCCGAATCGGGGTAGTAGATATACCTGTTCCGCGGCTCGGAAGGCTGCGGCCGCGGGGTGGTGACGAGCTCCATCGCACTGCGATCGTCGAGGGGGAGCCCTTTGTAGATCCCGGCATAGTAGTACCAGAGGCCCTTGAGTTCCTCGAGGATATCGGGATGCTCCCGGGCGAGATTTCGCATCTGGGACCGGTCTTCCTTCAAGTGGTAGAGCTCCCAGGCGTCGTGCTCGAACTTCCCCCACCCGGAGAGGGGCGGGTGCACGGTGTTGGCGAGCCAGCCACGGGAGTAAAGCGCCCGTTGCCCGAGCATGGTATAGAACTGGACCTCCTTCTCCGGGGCCTTCGGATCCCGGATGGCAGGGAGGAAACTTTCCCCTTCTATCGGGCTCTGGGTGAACCCTTTCAGGACTTCGGGGGGGGTAATGCCCAGTATCTCGTAGAGGGTGGGCACCACGTCGACGGCATGGATGTACTGGTGGCGCATCTCTCCCCGTGCCGGTATTCCCTTCGACCACGACACGACGCACATGTCGGACACCCCGCCTTCGTACCCGGCGAAGCGTTTCCAGTAGGGGAACGGCGTATCGAATGCCCAGGCCCAGCCGGTGCAGTAGTGGTTGTAGGACTTCGGGCTGCCGAGTTCGTCGAGGTGGAGGAGGTTCTGCTTCACGTCGTCGGGGATGTTGTTGAAGAACTTCATCTCGTTGAAGGTGCCGTTCGGGCCGCCCTCGCCGCTCCCGCCGTTGTCCGAGACCACGACGATGATGGTGTTCTCCAGTTGGTCGGAATCTCTAAGGAAGTCGAGGAGACGCCCGATCTCGTGGTCGGTGTAGGAGACGAACCCGGCGAAGACCTCGGCCATCCGGGCAAAGAGGGTCTGTTCATCCTTCGAAAGGCTGTTCCATGGCCGCACGAAGTCGAGCCTCGGCCAGGGCTGGCCGTCCGGTCCCTTGGTATCGGGTTCCCCGTGGGGGTTGATGGGGGAGAGTTCCGTCGATTCCGGGAGCAGGCCAATCTCTTTCTGCCGGGCGAGGATCTGCTTCCGGATCTCCTCGTAACCCACGTCGAACCGGCCTTTGTACCGGTCGGCCCATTCCCGGAAGACGTGGTGGGGGGCATGGGCGCAGCCGGGGCAGAAGTACATGAACCAGGGTTTGTCCGGGGCCACCGCCTTGGCGTCCCGGATGAACTCGATCGCCTTGTCGGCGAGGTCCTTGGAGAGGTGGTACCCCTCCTCCGGGGAATAGGGCGGGTCGATGACATGGTTGTCGTACACGAGCTCGGGGTACCACTGGTTCGACTCTCCACCGAGGAAACCGTAGAACCGTTCGAATCCCCGGCCGAGCGGCCAGCGCCCTTTCCAGGCCGACATATCGACCTCCTCGCCGGGGGTGAGGTGCCACTTTCCCACGGCATAGGTGTTCCAGCCCCGTTCGTTCAATACCTCGGCGATGGTCCCGTTCTCGAACGGGATACGGGCGGAGAGCCCGGGAAATCCCCCGGATGCCTCGGTGATGCAGGCCATGTTGTTGCTCGTCGCGTTGCGGCCGGTAATCAGGCTGGAACGGGTCGGGGAACAGAGGGCCGTGGTATGGAAGTTGGAAAACCGGATCCCGGTATCGGCGATCCGGGTCATGTTCGGGGTCTCGACCGGGCCCCCGAACGTATCCATGGTCCCGTACCCCACGTCGTCCCAGACGATGTAGAGGATATTGGGGGACCCTTCCGGTGCCTTCGGCTGGATGTAAGGCACCCAGTCGGGGGTCGCCTCGCGGATATCCAGCGCGATTTTTCCTTTCCAGGTCTTTGTCATGTACTTACCTCAACTCCGCATGGTCCAACAATCCACGGACGTATATTTAACAGCACCGGGTGTTCTATGAAAAAGGGTTGACGAACCGGAAATCCGGGCATCCAGTCGGTCCTTGTCCAGGATGGGAGCAGCGGTAGTGCTCCCGCCAGGGATTAATTATATAGTATCGGGGGAGTATGATGTGAACTTCCGGGCATGGGTCCTCCTTTGATCGGTTCGGGAAAGACTCCTCTTCATCCCGCGATCCCGGGTCGGACGCAAAAAGAAAAGGAATATTCATTCCTGCCCGGGTGATCCCAGTCCTGTCTGCCCGCCCTGTTCGAGCATCCGGTCGAGTTGTCTCAGCTGGAGGGTGATCTCGGCCTCGATCTTCTCCCGTTCCGCGAGAAGTCCCTGCAGTTTCGTGATCTGCGCGGAAAGCGTAGCTTCTCCTTCCGGCAGTTCTTCGGGGGTCTCCTCCTCCGCACCGGGAGCGAGCAGCTTGCTCGAGATGAACCCGGCGAACGTCGCAAAGACCGCGACGCCCATGGTCATGACCAGGATCCCCACGATACGCCCTCCGAAGGTGACCGGGTACTGGTCCCCGTAACCGACCGTGGTGATGGTGACGTACGCCCACCAGATCGCATCCCCTGCAGTGGTGATATTCGCATCCGGGGATGCATTCTCCATCTGGAGCACCAGGATCGCCCCGATCTCGATGATCAGGATAACCGCCAGGACCAGGATGTACAGGGCGGATTCCGCCCGATGATGGGACAGGTACTTGAGGATATAACTGGGTCCGTATTTCTTTACGATCCTGTAGGCTTTGTAAATCCGGAACAACCTGAAGATACGGAAGACCGGGACGATCGCGAGCAGGTCGGCCCACCCGAAATTGTGGATGAAATAATCCTTTCGCGAGGGAGCCGTCGCGAACCGGAGGGAAAAGTCGTAGATGAAGAGCAGGGTGAGGACGAGATTGATCGCGTACACGACGTTTACCGAGTCCGGGTCGATCCTCGGGAAATATATCAGGACCAGGTTGAAGACCGAGAGCGCCGATACCGCCGCGATGAACAATTCGTACCCTAAGTCCAGCTGCTCCTTTCGAGTAATGCGGAACATATCAGGACAGGGTTCGTCCGGGGGAGGTAAATACTCTTTTCGAAGTGTGTGCCGGCAGTTTGACCATGATTCGGGAGGGGCCCTTAATGCGGCGTGATCGAAGCTATCCGGACTCACGATTGCGGTAGATTTATAACCGATGTCTGCCAGTTTCCCTCATACCTTAGTGTCACAGAGGTAGCGAGAGAAAAAAATGACGGAGAAACACGGTAAAGTCATGGGTCCGGTGGATTACCTGATGATCAGGTTCCCGGGAAACAAGTTCACCGGAAAGATCGCTCCCGAACTGAACAACCTGGAGAAGAAAGGGATCATCCGGGTGATCGACCTCGTCATGGTCATGAAGGACGCGAGAGGAAAACTGATGATCGTCGAGGCAAAGAACCTCGAAGGAGACGCGGGTGCGGCCTACAGGGAGCTTGCGAAGCACACCGACGAGTGGTTCTCGGAGGGAGATATCGAGGCGATCGCGATGACGCTCCCGAACAATAGTTCGGCAGGGCTCCTCCTCTTCGAGAATGTCTGGGCGATCAAGTTCAAGGAAGCACTGCTGGAAGCCGATGCCGAACTGATCGACATGGGCAGGATCCCGCCGGAATCGATCGCGAACGCGGAAAAACACCTGTTGGCAAAAGGAGGTGCCTGAACATGAGAGGAAGAGGATTGATGCTCGTTGCGGGGATGAAGATGGGGCAGAACCAGGCCAAGGCACAGGCCCAGCAGCAGGCCCAGCACCAGGCAGAGGTGGCCCAGGCTAAGGAGCAGGGTGCCGCCGAGGCAAAGGCCGCGGGACCCGCAACACAGGACGTTACCGCCGAGCTCCAGAAACTGGCCGATCTCCACAAGTCCGGCGCATTGACGGACGAGGAGTTCGCTGCGATGAAGAAGAAGCTTCTCGGCCTGTAACATTTTTCCCCGAAGGAATTCTGACGGCCTCACCGGGGGAAATCCCGGCCTTTTTTTTATTGACCAAGTATCGACCCCCGGCGACCTGCTGACAGACTCATGGCTCGTCGCGGTGAAAACAACGCTCCTTGTCTGCGGTCCTTTTTCGAAGGAAATCTTAATCGGCTCATCCCGCGGGGAAATCCCGGCCTTTTTTTTTATTGACCAAGTATCGACCCCCGGTGACCTGCTGACAGACTCATGACTTGTCGCGGTGAAAACAACGCTCCTTGTCTGCGGTCCTTTTTCGAAGGAAATCTTAATCGGCTCATCCCGCGGGGAAATCGCGGCAATCTGTCGACCACGAAATTTGTCGGGCATAGTGGGATGGTGACCCTTCACCCGAAAAAACTGAAACGGTCTTTCGCGAAACGCTCACCCCGGGTCGGGACGCAGGATTATATTCCCGGAGTGTAATCATCTGGAAGGGTGCGAATGAAAGAGATCGTGGTGAACAAGAGGGAGGACGAGAAGGGCGGGATGGTCATGTTTACCTTCCGGTTCAAGACCCTCGGGCAGCTCCTCGACGAGGACGTCCCCGACTGGGCCCCGGGAAAGGAGCTGACGGACGGCGCGGAGGAGGCCATCGCCGGGCATATCGACGAGTACCGGGTCAAGAGGCCCGCGAGCGTGGTCATCGAACTGCCGGAACCGGAGCTCGCCGCCACCCCGGCTTCCGGGATTACCGATGCCGTTCGTCACCATTTCACGTTCCGGCAGGACGACCTCACCCATGACCTGAAAATTTCCTTGAGAGAGGGGATGTACAGCATCATCCTTATGCTGGTGAATATTGTCCTTCTCCTGGGGTTTTTTGCCTACATTACGGTGAATGAAATTCCCGTAGAATCGCTGATAGTCATCATCATCTTTGCATTCCTGACTATCCTGAACTGGGCGACCATATGGGATACCTACGAACACTTCGTCTACGACCACCGGAACCTTGCACGGAAAAGGAAGATATTCCGGAAGATCACCGGAATTCCCATTACCGTCAGGGGATATTGATCAATTTGCCGCGTTTTGGAATGAGCAAATCCCGTACGGAACATGAGGAGCCGTCACCTTGACTGCTCCTCTTTCTGCTGCACATGGAGAGCCGGGTTCGTTTCTCCCCTGTAGAATCAAGCGGCGTTCACCCCGAACCGTCTCACCCGCATCTCTTTTTGTCTCGTGCCGACCTGCACTTCCAGGATACTGACGGGTGCTCCGGGGAGGGAAATGTAAAATGCATGAGCAGTGCTAATCCCTATCAGGATGCTATGACTGCCGATGAGAGTCTCGTCAAGGACACGCCAAATAAACGTGTCTGGCTGAAAAACCTGTACATTGTCACCCGGATCCTGGTAATCATCGCAATTATCGGCATGATCGTGACCTCAATCGTGGTGATACTCGCCGGGGTTGCGCAGTTGTTCCGGATCTTCTCCTTTCTCATCCATGATGGCGTGTTCTCAGAAGAGGCAGGAAGATTTCTCTCTGTCACGGTGACAGAGATGATAGACCTCTACCTGATCGGTCTTGTCCTCATTATTTTTGCACTCGGACTCTACCAGCTCTTTATCGACAGTACTCTCGATCTTCCGGAGTGGCTCGACACCCCTACATTCGAGGTATTAAAGGAGCGTCTGTTGATAGTCATCGTGGTGGTCCTTCCCGTGATGTTCCTCGGGTATGCTGCCATCGCCACCGACGGGATGTTCATCGCCGGGCTTGGAATTGCCATGGCCCTGGTCATGATCGCCATAGGATATATCCTCGCTATCGCGTCCCGGAGCCGTCTCGAGAAGAGACGACTTGAACTCGAGGGAGCCGGCAGGGAAAAATAGTGCGTCAGAAACGTTTCCGTTGAACAGGAGGAGATTCTTCCGCTCCGGACATGGGATAAACCAGCAGGTTGATAGCCCGGGGTGGAGTAAATCCACTCTGATGCGATCGTACGTACTTCCCCTGCGGTACTACCTGCTCCTCATCCTGATCATAGGGGTGATGCTGGGGGGGCTCGTCCTTGCAGAGCTGTTCACGACGGGAAATATGGGCTTTCGCGTGAGCTTCTACCTCGAGAACCTGTTTACCAATCCAGTCGCTGAAAAAATCTTCGAGACTCTCCTGGTCGCGATCTTCATCCTGGTGGCGTACACGATCGGGGTCTACCTTATCGTCAGGAAGATCCGGGATGAAGGGTCCCGTTTCACCGCGGCCAGGATCTTCATCGCACTCCTGCTCGGACTAGGGTTCCTGCTCGGCATGATGGTGTGGGTGCAGGACCCCGGGCAGATCTTCCTGTTCATCGGGATCATCTGGGGCGCCCTCCTGATTGCGCTCCGGGACCTGATCCAGAACGTGGTCGCGAGCCTGTCCCTGCTCATCACCCGGGAGTTTTCCATCGGTGACCGGATCCAGGTAAAAGGCATCTACGGGATTGTAATCGACATCGGTGTATTCCGCACCACCCTGATGCAGCTCGACGAGCAGTCCGGGGATCATCCCAGCGGGAAGATCACCACTGTCCCGAACGGCATACTGTTCCGGGAGACCGTGACCAACCTGACCCGGGAGCTCTCGTTCACGGCCGACGAGATACGGATAACGCTTCCTTTCTCCTCCGATATACACAGGACGCGGGAGCTCCTCCTCGAAATCGTCCGGAAGCACACCGTGGAGGTCCAGCAGCAGGCCCGAGAGGAGATCGAGAGCCTCGGGAACCGGAAGTACCTGCCGGAGATCGATACCGGGCCGACGGTCTACGTGCACATAGACCGGTACCAGGTCCTCATGGTGGTGAAGTACTTCACCGACCAGGGCCGTCGGGCGGAGATCAAGAACCGGATCGTTGAGGAGATCACCGCACGGGTCCCGGATATCACGGAAGTAAACAAATGAGGGCCGGGCCGCGCAGGGGGACGTGAAGGATCCCGGACCTGTGAGGGGAGAGAAATCCGGGACGATTGAAGAGTCGGGTCATTATCGGTACGGAATGCGCAGTGGAAAGGACATTTCTCACGAGGGGCAGTGAATCCTATGTCGAAATCGCCCTCAAATGTCCAGTTTTACAAAAAAAATTATCCGGGATATCCTAGGGATTCCGCATGACGAAGAAAGAGTACCCGTAGGAGTTCCCGTATTTCCGGTACATCACCCCTTCCTGTTCGAGTGCATCGAGGACTGCAGCACACTCGGGAATATCGCCCTTTTCTTTTCGTAGTGCTTCGATTACCTTCCCCATCGGTTCATAAAAATATTCCGTCCATCCTTTCTTCTCCAGCCGGAAGGTGTGGAGGAGCTGGAGTCCGGCGGCAGATATCTGGCGTGCTTTCTCTTCTTCGGTGGAGATAGTGACTCCGTAGGGTTTCCAGAACTCGATCAGCTCTTCCGGTGCGGACGCCGCGAACAGGGTCAGGTCGGAGACCACGATATGGCCTCCCTTTTTACAGTACTGTTTCCAGAGCGAGAGCCCTTTTTCGAACCCCATGATATCGATGGCCCCTTCCGACCAGATGATATCGAACTGGTCCCGGTCGAACGGCAGGTCGTCCATCGATGCCTTCACGGTCCTGACCCGCTTCGATAGTCCTTCCCGCTGCGCCCATTCGGCGATCTTTTCGAGAAACGGCTCGTACACATCGACTGCGGTGATAGATCCGTCGGTCAGGCCGGCGAGGTCGCGGGTCTGGGTCCCGGTCCCGCACCCGATGTCCACGATCACGGGACGCGGTGGAACGGAAGGGATCAGGGACCACGCCTTCCTGGTCGCTTCCGGATACCCCGGGCCCTGGCGGGGCATCTGCCCGAATACCTGGTGAAAACAATCTTCCGATGTCATTGGAGCATTAGCTTTGGGATAAATGATTTAGATGTCTTGTGGTCATCCTGTCGGAGAATGGTCTTCGGGAATCCCGGTCCCGGCCTGCTCCTTCAGCGCCCCGACCCCGATTGACGGATGGCGATATCGCGCCCGTCCTTCGGTCTTCTCCCCTGCCTGGATCGCGTATGTCGGGCAGAGCTGGATGCAGGCCATGCACTGCTCGCAATGATGGAGCCAGACAGGGCGGCCCGTCTCGATCCGGATATTCCCGACCGGGCAGACTTCGGCACAGGTCCCGCATGCGGTGCACCGGTCGTCGACGGTAAATTTCCGGTCCGCTTCGTGCACACCCCGGATGAACCGCGGGTAATAGAGGCGGTGAAGGACGGATGCGAGGGGCGACCAGGGGGTTGTGGTTCGGATACCGGCCTTCACATCCCGGGCTATCTCCTCAATGCTGCGGTCGGCCTCACGAAGGGTCTTCTCGATGACCTCCTTCTCCTGGTCATAGCCGATGATGTAGTTCCCGGGCATCCTGAGGGCAAATCCTGCGTCGAGTCCCCTCTTTCCCGGCCCTTCCGTAAGGATGCCGTCGAGCTGGCGGAGCGTTGCCGTTTCTCCGACCCCTCCCAGTGTAATGACCGAAAAGACGTACCTCACTCCCGAGAGATCGATTCTCCGGGAGAACTCCGCTACGATCGAGGGGAGGCCTAAAAAGTAGAGCGGACTTATGATACCGACCCGGTCCGCATCCGGGATAACCGGTCCGGAAGTTTTCATCACGGATGCGATGGCGACACGCTCGCAATCCCCGAGCCGGCTGCAGAGTTCGTTTGTCACCGCGAGCGAGTTTCCCGTGCCGGTGAAGTAGTAGAGGAGCGTCTTCATGGAGGATCCGTTGAATTGGCCGGGCAAAAATATTGCTCTCCGGGGTGTGGGCCCTCCCTCCGGAAGCGTCTCTTGCAGCACCGGCGCGTGCCAGGGATGGAACCGCTGCTCCGGGATGATCCCTCTTACGATGAAGAACCGGGCAAGGATGATTGTTTGTCAAGGATTATGACCTGGATCATTCTATTTCAGAG